>JBKJUF010000569.1:0-3376 GCA_046590445.1 Kofleriaceae bacterium | reverse complement strand
GTCGTCGGGCCGGTCGGCCGGGTCCGCCGGGTCCGCCAAGTCCGGACGAGTAGCCTGGCCGCCGGAAGCCGCGAGCCCCATGACGCGGTAGATGTTCACGATCGCGACCTTCTTCGCGTGCGCCCGCGCGAGCGTCCACGGGGTCGCGCCGTACTTCGCGGAGAGCTCGGTCGTCTCGCGCATCTGCACCGCGTAGCCCGCGCCGCTCTTGCTGGTCTCGTACCAGCGGAAGCAGGCGATCGGCTCGTCGACGTAGATTGGCGGGCCGCGCCGCGCGAGCCGGAGGAACAGATCGTGATCGAACGCGTAGCGCAGGCTGCCGTCGAGGTAGCCGATCTCGTCGTGCACCGAGCGCCGCCAGAACGCGGTCATCTGGCTGATGTAGTCCTCGGTCAGGAGGTTCTGGAACGAGTGGCGGCGGCTCCGGTAGTGCTTGTAGAGGCTGATCCAGCGCCGGACGGTGCGGTCGTGCTCGTCGATGATCACGCACCGGCCGTGCACCCACTCGACGGTCGGGTTCGCCTCGAACGCCGCGGCCACGCGCGCGAGCGCACCGGGCAGCAGCACGTCGTCGCTGTTGACCCAGCCCACGATGTCGCCGGTCGCCGAGCGCAAACCCTTGTTGACCGCGTCGACCTGGCCGCCATCGCGCTCGCTGACCCACGCGAGCCGGTCGCCATAGCGCCTCAGCACCTCGACCGTGCCGTCGGTGCTCGCGCCGTCGATCACGCGATAGTCGAGGTCGAAGTCGCCCTGCTGCGAGAGGACGCTGTCGATCGTCCGGCCGATGAACTGCGCGTGGTTGTACGACGGCGTGACGATCGCGATGCGAAGGCGCGCCACGGCTCGCTACATCGTCGGCGCGCGACCCGTCAGGGTGCTGCGCACGTCTTGTTCGTCGGCCTTGACCATGTTCGTGATCAGCTCCTGGAAGCTGACCTTCGGCGTCCACCCGAGCTGCTGGCGTGCCTTGGTCATGTCCCCGCGCAGGTGATCGACCTCGGTTGGTCGCAGGTAGCGCGGATCGAGCTCGACGAACTTGTTCCAGTCGAGGCCGAGCGCGCCGAACGAGATGTCGAGGACGTCGCGCACCGAGTACGACTCGCCGGTCGCGATCACGAAGTCGTCGGGCTTGTCCTGCTGGAGCATCAGCCACATCGCCTCGACGTAATCACCGGCGAAGCCCCAGTCGCGCTTGGCGTCGAGGTTGCCGAGGAACAGCTTCTTGTCGAGGCCGTGCTTGATGCGCGCCGCGGCCCGCGTGATCTTGCGGGTGACGAACGGGATGCCGCGCCGCTCGCTCTCGTGGTTGAACAGGATCCCGCACGCGATGAAGAGGCCGTACGCGTCGCGATAGTTCTGGCAGAGCTGGTGGGCGAACACCTTCGCGCACGCGTACGGGCTGCGCGGCTGGAACGGCGTCTTCTCGTCCTGCGGCGGCGGCGAGTTGCCGAACATCTCGCTCGACGACGCCTGGTAGAACCGGCACTCGCCGCCGAGCTCGCGCATCGCCTCGAGCAACCGCAGCGTGCCGAGCGCGATCGTCGACACCGTGTACTCGGGGATGTCTAAGCTGACGCGCACGTGGCTCTGCGCGGCGAGGTTGTAGATCTCTTGCGGCCGGACCTTGGCGACGAGGTTCGCGAGCCCGCTGCCGTCCTCGAGGTCGCCGTAGTGCAGCCGCAGCCGGTAATCCGTCGCGTGCGGATCCTGGTAGATCCGATCGATCCGCTCGGTGTTGAACGAGCTCGAGCGCCGCACCACGCCGTGGACCTCGTAGCCCTTCGCGAGCAACAGCTCCGCGAGATACGACCCGTCCTGCCCGGTGATCCCGGTGACGAGCGCCTTCTTCATCGCGGTCATCGGTGCTCCAGGTACCACGCGACGGTGCGCGCCAGGCCATCGGCGAACGACGTCTTCGCGACCCAGCCGAATCGCTCGCGCGCCCGGGTGACGTCGAGGCGCCGCCGCGGCTGACCGTTCGGCTGGCTCGTGTCCCACGCCAGCTCGCCCGTGAACCCGGTGGCCTTCGCGACCTCGTTCGCGAGATCGCGGATCGAGATCTCGTTGCCGCTGCCGACGTTCACCGGCTCGCTCGAGTCGTACTGCTCGGCCGCGAGGATCATCCCCTCCGCCGCGTCCTCGACGTAGAGAAACTCGCGCGTCGGCGTGCCATCGCCCCACAGCGTGACCTCGGGCTTGCCCTCGTCGCGCGCGGTCACGAACTTGCGGATCATCGCCGGGATCACGTGGGACGTCCGCAGATCGAAGTTATCGCGGGGCCCGTACATGTTGACCGGGAACAGGACGATGCTGTTGAAGCCGTACTGCTCGCGATACGCGGCCGACTGCACGAGCAAGAGCTTCTTCGCGATCCCGTACGGCGCGTTGGTCTCCTCGGGGTACCCGTTCCACAGGTCCTCCTCGCGAAACGGCACCGGCGCGAACTTCGGGTACGCGCAGATCGTCCCGGTGATGACGGCCTTCGCGACGTTCGCGAGCCGACATTCCTCGAGCATCTGCAGCCCCATCATCGCGTTCTCGAACAGGAACATTCCGGGGGCGTCGCGGTTCGCGCCGATCCCGCCGACCCGCGCCGCGAGGTGGAACACGACATCCGGCTTGCTGTCCATGATCGCCCGCCGGCACGCCTCGCGGTCGACGAGGTTGTACTCGCGGCTGCGCGGGACGACCACGCTCGCCGCGCCACGCGCCTTCAGCCCCTCGACGACGAAGCTGCCGAAGAAGCCCGCACCGCCCGTGACGAGCACCCGCTTGTCTGTCCAGAAAGATCCGCTCACAGCGACGGTCGCTTCTACAACAGATCCGCGGGTTTCGCTAGCGATCGGTGTGCCCCACGCGGCGCGAGGGGATGCGGCCCGCCGCACTAACGTCGTCAGCTACACGACGCCCGTCGCGGCCGGAAGCACGACGTACTACTACGACGTTCGGCAGGAGTATGCGTCGGACACGCTATGCGGCGGAGACGCGGCGAACTGCGTCGCGCAGCCGACGAGCGTCTATCAGCCGGTGCGGCTCGCCGTCGACCTCGCGCCCGAGTCCCTGCAGCTCGGCGAGCTTGTCTCGCACGTGTACGAGGGCGTCGCGTACACCGCGCTCGAGAACGCCGACGGCTTCTCGGTGATCACCGAGATCGAAGGCGCGGTCGCGGTCATCGACGACACGAGCGGCCGCATCCGCGCGCGCTGGGAGCAGAACGGCGGCTTGCGCAAGTACCGAGGTCTCTACGACAGCGAGCTCGGCGCGAGCTGCATCGCGGCGATCGACGATGCAGGCACGTATCGATGCCTGCCCGATAACGCCGACCAGGTGCGCTCCACGCGCTCGAGCTCGAATAGCTAGAGCACCGACCGCT
>JBKJUF010000768.1:0-18855 GCA_046590445.1 Kofleriaceae bacterium | reverse complement strand
AGTACACGCTCTGCGATCTTGAGGTGACGTCCACGTCGCCACGCGGTCTCGATCATGTGAAGCGCAGACGCGAGCTCGCTGATCACCGCGCTCCGATCGCGCCGCGCGCGCGTTGGGAGTTCTTCGACGAGCCGATCGGTCTCGGTATGGTTGTCCACGTTCCCGCTCCTGGGCGAGGTCCTGGACGTTGAAAAAAGGCACCGACCTAGCCGCGCCAGGACGCGGCTCCGATCGAGTGCGGTGCCCCGCGGTCTCGATCGGTGGTCGGTTGAGCGCACCGTATCGGGTCGCCCTGACAACCATCCGACGCGACCCGAGGCACGACTCGTCTCCGCGATGTCTTCTCGGCGGGTCTATGAACGCGCTGTAACCCGCTGGACTGAAACGCACCGAGTTGCACGGCCAATGAGAGAGTCGTACGCTAACTCATGGTGTTTGTTTCGCCGTGCGTCGCGGAGATCAAGAAGCTCAAGGCGAGCCGATAGCGCTGAACGGCCCAGGGTCGTTCCTCGCGGTACTTCGATGATCGTCGTCGCGATCTGCGCCCTGGTGATCGCGCTCGTGATCGCGATCAGCTGGCGCGCGACCTGGGCCCCCGCGCTCGGCGCGCTCGCCGGGCTCGTCGTCGCGCTCGGCGGCGGTGCGGCCACCGTCGACGATGCCTGGCACGCGGCCCACGATCTGTGGCGGCCGCTGATCGTGATCGTCGGGATCATGACGACGACCGCGTGCGCCGCGGAGCTCGGCGTGTTCGCGCGGCTCGCGAGCTGGATCGAGCCGCGGACCCGCGGGCCGGTCCGTCACGCGTTCCGCTTCGTGTTCGTGATCTCGGCGCTGACCGCCGCGCTGCTGTCGAACGATGCGGCGATCCTGCTGGTCACGCCGGTCGTGATCGAGCTCTTGCGCGCGGTCTATCCGAAGCGCAACCCGAAGTTCGTGCTGCCGTTCGCGTTCGCGGTGTTCGTCGCCGCCGGGGTCGCGCCGCTACCGACCGGCAATCCGATGAACCTCGTCGTCGCCGCGCGCGCGGGCATCGACCTCAACACGTACGCGCTGTCGATGATCCCGGTCGCGCTGGCCGGCTGGCTGGTCGCGTACGCGGCGCTCGCGTGGTGGTTCCGCGACGCGCTCGCCGACGAAGCGCCCGCGCTCGGTGTTGCCCCGGTGTTCGTGCCGCTATCGGGGCACGCCAAGCTCGTCCTCGTCGTGACGGTCGCGAGCATCGCGACGTATCCCGTGCTCGCCGCGCTCGGGCAGTCGCTGTGGCCCGTCGCCGCGATTGCCGCCGCGCTCTGCGTCGCGGTCACGCTGCATCGCGGGGTCGCGCTGCGGCGAATCGCGGGCGGCGTGAGCTGGGAGCTCGTGCCGTTCCTGTTCGGCGTGCTCGTCCTCGCGACCGCACTCGCCCGCGCTGGCCTCACCGCCGAGCTCGCCGAGCTCTACGCGCACACCCCAGCTCCGATCGCGACGATCGGTACGGTCGCCGCGGCGGGCTCGGCCCTCATCAACAACCACCCGATGGCCCTGCTCCACTCGCACGCGCTCGCCGGTGCGCCCGAGGTCCACGTGCTCGCCGCGCTGGTCGGCGGAGACCTCGGCCCGCGCCTCTTGCCCATCGGTTCACTTGCGGGACTACTGTGGGTTCATGCACTACGCCGGCAGGGCGTCGAGGTGAGGCTGCGAACGTTCGTAGGGGTTGGTCTGATCGTCACGATCCCGTCGCTGATCGTGTCGTTGATGGTGCTTTGGTTGCTGTCGTAGTGCGCTCGTAGGCCTCCGGGAGGCACCAGCTTGCCGTTCGGCGTTCCATGGTACAAAAGAAGCCGCAACTACCCGGAGGCAGGGACCCATGGCATTCGCGCAATCGACCCGTCCGATCGAGGGAGCCGTCGCGACGCTCGGCGTCAGCGACCGCGTCACGTTCCTACGCAAGACCTACGCACACCTCGGCGTCGCGCTGATCGCGTTCGCGCTGATCGCGGGCGGCATGATGCGATTCATGCCCGAGACGAGCCTGAAGTTCTCGATGTGGGCGCTCCAGGGCCGCTGGACCTGGCTCCTCGTCATCGCGCTCTTCATGGTGATCGGTGTCGTCGCCCAGAAGCTCGCCAGCTCCGAGACATCGCGCGGAGTCCAGTACGTCGGCCTGACGCTGGCCGTCGTGGCTGAAGGCGTGATCCTGCAACCGGTGCTGTGGATCCTGCTGCTCAAGTTCGGCGGCGCAGCGGCATTCACCATCCTGACCCAGGCGATCATCGTCACCCTCGCGATCTTCACCGGGCTGACGCTGACGGTGTTCCTGACGAAGAAGGACTTCTCGTTCATGCGAGGCGCCCTCGTCGTCTGCAGCTTCGGCGCGCTCGGCGTGATCGTCGCGTCGATGGCGTTCGGGTTCACGCTCGGCGCGGTGTTCTGCGGCGCGATGATCCTGCTGATGGCCGGTTACATTCTCTACCAGACGAGCCTCGTCATGCGGGACTTCCCGCCGACGGGCTACGTCGCGGCCTCGTTGATGCTGTTCTCGACGATCGCCACGCTGTTCTGGTACGTGCTGCAGTTGCTGATGAGCCTGCGCAACTGACAGGGCTTTTGACGTCACGCGGGGCGGGGACTGCGGCCCTGCCAGCCTGACGCGACCGACCGACGGGGACCCATTGGGTCCCCGTTCTCGTTGGGGCCAGCTATACTGCACCCAGATGACCGCGGTGACGGTGGTACCAGCCCCGATCTCGAAGACCGATATCGGGGCGGTGCGCAAGCTCGAGGACGCGGTCGGTAGCGTCGTGCGTGGCAAGCCCGAGGCAATCCGATCCGCCGTGATCACGCTGCTGTCGCGCGGCCACCTGTTGATCGAGGACATCCCGGGCGTCGGCAAGACCACGCTCGCGCGCGCGCTCGCCGCGGCGCTCGGCGGCACGTTTCGCCGCATCCAGTTCACGAGCGATCTGCTGCCGTCCGACATCGTCGGCGTCTCGGTCTACGACCAGTCGGGCAAGGTGTTCGAGCTCAAGCGCGGGCCGATCTTCGCGAACGTCGTGCTCGCCGACGAGATCAACCGCACCACGCCGCGCACCCAGTCGGCGCTGCTCGAGGCGATGAGCGAGGGCCAGGTCTCGATCGACGACACGACCCACACGCTCGAGATGCCGTTCATGGTGATCGCGACGCAGAACCCGGCGGAGCACTACGGGACGTATCCACTCCCCGAGTCGCAGATGGATCGGTTCCTGCTGCGGATCTCGCTCGGCTATCCCGCGAAGCAGGTCGAGCGCGAGCTACTCCGCGAGCGTGCCGGCGGCGATCCGGTCACCGCGCTGTCACCCGTCGTCGATCTGGTGACCGTGCGCGGCCTCCAGGACTCCGTCGAGAAGATCCGCGTCGACGACGCGCTGCTCGATTACACGATGTCGCTCGTCGAGGAGACTCGCCGGCATCCCGCGATCTCGGTCGGCGTCTCGACGCGTGGCGCGCTCGCCTGGTATCGCGCCGCGCAGGCCGCCGCGCTTGCTGCCGGCCGCGACTTCGTGATCCCCGACGACCTCAAGAGCCTCGCGGTGCCGTGCCTCTCGCACCGCCTCGTGCTGGCCCAGGCCTACGATTCGCTCGGTCGCGCGCGCACCGATGCCGAGCGCATCATCGGCGAGATCGCCGGCCGCGTCGCGGTTCCGACCTGAGCCCATGAGGCCCATGAGCTTCGCGAGCCGGCTCCGGCGCAAGCTGCGACCACCGCGTCGCCTGCGGTTCACCCGCGAGGGCCGGGTGATCGTGCTGCTCGCGATCGGCGTCGGGTTCGCCGCGATCAACACCGGTAACAACCTGCTCTACCTGCTGCTCGGCTGGCTGCTGTCGTTCATCATCGCATCCGGCATCCTCTCGGAGCTCACGCTGAAGAAGCTCTCGGTCGAGCGCCGGCCACCTCCGCGGGTGTTCGCCGGCGAGCCGTTCCTGATGGAGGTCGTGATCGAGAACGCCAAGCAGAACCGCGCGTCGTTCTCGATCGAGGTCGAGGATCTCGTCGGCAAGACGCCGCTCGACAAGCGCTGCTACTTCCTCAAGATCCCCGCCGCCAAGTCGCAGCGCACGAGCTATCGCCACACCTTCATCCGCCGCGGCCTCTACACGATGACGGGCTACCGGCTCGCGACGAAGTTCCCGTTCGCGCTGTTCCGCAAGTCGCGCGACGTCGACGCGCCGCTCGAGGTGCTGGTCTATCCGGCGCGCGTGACCGTCCCGCGGCCCACCCCACGCACGACGAGCCGCGGCGAGACCTCCGCGAACCGGCTCGGCCGCCGCGGCGAGTTCTTCGGGTTGCGCGAGCGCCGCGTCGGCGACGATCGCCGTGACATCCACTGGCGGTCGAGCGCGCGGACCGGCCGCCTGCTCGTGCGCGAGTACGAGGACGAGCTCGCGCGCCGCGTCGTGATCGGCGTCGACAACGCGCTGCCGCAGGCCGTCCGCGAGGCTGCCGCGGATGGCGCGATCACGCCCGCCGGCGAGGCCCAGGTCGCCGCCGTCGAGCGCGCGATCAGCGTCGCCGCGAGCCTCGCCGCCGCGTACCTCGAGGTCGGCTGGAGCGTCGAGCTGTGCGCGCGCGGCACGCACATCCCCGCCGGCGTCGGCCGCATGCACGAGGCGAAGATCCAGCGCGCGCTCGCCCTGCTCGCCTACGTCGGCGACGACACCGCGTTCCCGATCATCCCGCCGCGCGTCGAGTCCGTGCTCGTCACGCCGCGCGCCGTCCCCGCAGCTGGTCGCCCGCATGCAACCACGGTGATGGACGTATGACCGCCCGGGCAGCGCGCGGCCTCACCGCCAAGCCGCCAAATATACGCGGACCGTTCGCACGGGGATCGCGTTTCAGATTGGCCGCCAAGGCGCCAAACCCGCCAAGTTCGGAGAAGAGATGTTTTCCCCTTCGCGGAAGAACCTCTTTCCAACCTCGGACAATCTGGTTTGGCCCGCTCCTGCACGGGTGCGAGTGCGCATACGAGGGCGCGTACCTGTGCGTGTGGGGCGATCGGAAACGTGCGAAAGGCCCGAAGGACTTCCTTTTCGAAGAAAAGAAAATCCTTGGCTCTGACCTTGGCGGGCTTGGCGCCTTGGCGGCCAATCACCCGCGCGATGCCCGTGCGAACGAGTGCACGAGCGCGAAGGACTTCCTTTTCGAAGAAAAGAAAATCCTTGGCTCTGACCTCGGCGGGCTTGGCGCCTTGGCGGCCAATCACCCGCGCGATTCCCGTGCGCAAGGCCCGCGAGCGATTAGCAGCTTGGCGGTGCCTGCGACCACGCTGGCGGTGTCTCGATGAGGTTCGCGGTCGCGCACAAGATGGCGACGTACCTCATGGTCACGTTCGCGTACCTCGCGATGACCACGGGCGGCAGCATCTCGCCGCCGATCGCGCTCGGCGGGCTGCTCGCGCTGTTCGCGTCGTGGTGGTGGGAGCCGCCGCTGATCAAGTACGAGAAGTGGGGTTGGGCGTGGACGGTGCTGTCGATCTTCGCGCTCGTCTACAGCGTGCTGACCGCGGTCGTCACCGGGGACTTCCTCGGCGTCGGCGCACAGTTCCTGATCTGGCTGATCGTCGCCAAGGCGTACAACCGGCGAGGCGCGCGCGACTGGCAGCAGATGTACCTGCTCGCGTTCCTGATGCTCGTCGCGGGATCGGTGCTGAACGCGGAGCTGACGTACGGCCTCGCGTTCCTCGGGTTCGTGATCTCGTCGACGTGGGCGCTGACGCTGTTCCATCTGCGGCGCGAGATGGAGGACAACCTCCTCGTCAAGCACGCCGCGGATCGCGCGAGCGAGCGCGTCGAGGTCCGCCGCATCCTCGACTCCAAGCGGATCGTCGGTGGGCGGTTCTTCGTCGGCACCGCGGCGCTGTCGTTTGGCGTGTTCCTCGGCGCAGCGATCGTGTTCCTCGCCCTGCCCCGCGTCGGCTTCGGGTTCTTCCTCAAGAGCCGCGGTGGGCTGACGCTCGCCGGGTTCTCGGATGGCGTGAAGCTCGGTGGCCATGGCGTGATCAAGAACGATCCGACGGTCGTGATGCGCGTCGAGATCGATCCGGCGGTGGGCAGCCGCAACGCGCCCGAGATTCACTGGCGCGGCGTCGCGTTCGATCGCTACAGCCGTGGGCAGTGGACGCGGACGCGGGCGGCCCCGGCGACCCGGCAGACCCTCGAGTCAGAGAACCGCGCGCGGGCGCGCAGGACGCTGTTGTGGGCGGGCAAGGTGCTCGCGGTGCCCGAGATCGAAGAGCTCGTCACATCGACGGTCAAGCAGGAGATCTGGCTCGATCCACTCGACTCCGACGTGCTGTTCGGCGCGAGCAATCCGCGGATCATCGAGTACACCCAACCGCCGCGGCGCCGGCGCCAGCCGATGGAGCGCAACGACGAGGTGCGCTTCGAGCACGGCGGGACGATCCACTACACGGTGTATTCCGAGCTGCGCGCGCCCCCCGCCGAGACGCTGCGCGCCGCGGCAACGGGCCCGTTGCCGAAGGGCTTCGACGTCTACCTCCAGCTGCCGCCCGAGATCACCGCGCGCACCCGCGCGAAGGCCGCCGAGATCACGGCCGGGCTGACGAACAACTACGACAAGGCGATCGCGATCCAGCAGTGGTTGACCGAGAACCTGACGTACACGCGCCAGCTCGAGGAGCCGGGCGAGCGCGAGCCGGTCGACTTCTTCCTGTTCGATCGCAAGGCCGGCCACTGCGAGTACTTCGCGTCGGGGTACGCGGTACTCGCGCGCGCGGTCGGCATCCCGACCCGCCAGGTCAACGGCTTCCTCGGCGGGGAGTGGAACGAGTACCAGGGCTACGTCGCGGTCCGCGCCGGCGACGCGCACTCGTGGGACGAGGTGTTCTTCCCCGACGGTGCGGGCGGCGGCATATGGGTGACGATCGATCCGACGCCGTCGGCGGGGCTCACAGGCCAGCTCGGCCGCGGCGGATCGGGATGGCGGGCGCGGCTGTCGCGGTTCATGGACACGCTGCGCTTCCAGTGGTCGAAGTGGGTCATCGAGTACGATCTGTCGTCGCAGGTCTCGCTGTTCAAGAGCATCGGTGGCGCGATCAAGGGTGTGGCGACCGCGGTCAAGGACGCGATCGCGAGCGCGAAGGACTGGGCGGTCGAGCGCTGGCCGATCGGGATCGTCACGGCCGCCGGGATCGCGGCCCTCGTGCTGCTGCGCCGGCGCCGGCACCGGCTGCCGCACGCGACGGCGGGACCGCGGCGATCGCGCACCCGCTCGACGGTGGCAGCGAGCTACGATCTGGTCGCGAAGCAGCTCGCCAGGCACGGCTTCGTGCGCGCCACCGGTGAGACCCCGCGCGAGCTCGCCGGCAGGATGGCCGCGCGTGGCGATGCGTCGGCCGCGGGCGTTCGCCAGCTCACGGACCTCTATTACGACGCCGAGTGGGGCGGCCGGCGCGACCAGTCTTCCGAGGAGACCGCGCATGGCCTCGCGAAGCAGATCCTCGGCGAGCTGCGCAGCCGCAAGCGCTGACGCGGTGACATGCCCCACATCGCATGCTTGCCAGATTGGCAGAATGGCGGACTGCGTCTCGCCGTTTCTTGAGTCGGTCATCCCCGCGTGATATCGACGGTTGTCGTCGGAAACTGCCGCCGGCCTTTCCCTTGCAGAGAGCAGCGCCCATGACGGTACGGAGTGCGCGATAACATGCCGCGATCGGTTTCGATCTGCGTGACCGTGGCGGCGGTCCTCGCGACTGCTGGCATCACGCGCGCCGAGGGCATGCTGCCGAACAACGCCACGATCTCGTGGGAGAAGTTCTTCATCACCGAGGGTGGAGAGATCAAGGAGCCGTCGACGCCCGATGCGCGCCGCCAGTACCTGAACTTCGCGCACTGCGCGTGCAGCAAGGCGAGCCTCGGCGAGGAGACGACCTTTCAGTACGAGGTCAAGCTCTCGACGACGACCGGCACGAACCGACCCGGCGAGGTCTGGGTCGGCACGCAGTGCAGCGATGACACCCTGCGAGGCATGATGTGCCGCCAGCTCACGACCGAGACGATCCCCGACATCGACACGCTGGCGATCACGCCCGATCGGATCGAGGTCGGCATCTACGACGCGGTCAACGGCGTCGACACGACCGGACCGTGCCAGGAGCGCGCGGGCGACGCGTTCGTGTGGATCCTCGTCGACTCCGACGGTGACAATACCTACGACTACTTCACGAACCAGTCGGTCGGCGGCACCGCGACCAGCATGGACGTCACCAAGGTCGACACCGAGGCGCCACCGCTGCCGAAGAACTTCGATGCCCAGAGTGGCGAAGGCTCGATCGAGATCTCGTGGGACGCGCCGGATAGCCGCGCGACCGATATCTTCTACTACCAGGCGCTATGCATGGATGCCGACGGCATGCCCGCCGGTGTCGACGAGGTGCCGTCGCCGCGCTACCAGACGACGACCGAGCTGTGCGGGCTGCCGCAGGACTTCGATCTCGCACCGTCGGTGATCACCGGGTCCGAGGACGGCACTGACGTCACGGCCGCGCCGGAGCCGTTCCGGCAGCTGAATTCGGACTACCTGTGCGGCGATCAGACGTCCGGCACCGCGACGAGCCTGACGATCAATGGCCTCGAGAACGACAAGCCCTACACGGTCGCGCTCCTCGCGATCGACTACTACGGCAACGTCAAGGGCACGTACTTCAGCCGCACGATCGTCCCCAAGCCCGTCATCGACTTCTGGGAAGACCTCGACGATCGCGGCAGCGCTGTCGAGGGTGGCTGCTTGCTGTCGACGACGTACGGCGAGGGCAATGCGCTGACGCAGCTCCTGCGCTCGTTCCGCGATCAGACGCTCGCGCGCACCGCATTCGGCCGCGCGCTGGTCCGCGCGTACTACGCGACGATCGGCGGCTTGCTCGTCGACGGCTCGCTCGTGCTTCGGGTGATCGCCGGCGTCCTGCTCGCCCCGTTCGTCGTGCTCGCGGTGCTCTGGCACCTGCTGTCGCTGCCCGGCTTGCTGCTCGTCCTCGCGCTGCCGTGGCTGTGGCGCCGCCGTCGCATGGTCGATCGCGGCCCGCGGCGAATCGCCACCCGCCTGCTGCCCGCGCCGGTCGCGACGCTGCTCGGCATCTGCATCGCGAGCGGGCTCGTCGCACCGCGCGCAGCCCACGCCGACGACTTCACGCCGTACTGGGACGACGATGCCTCCGAGGAAGGCTCTGACTACGAGGACGACGTCACCTGGCACGCCGGGATCCGCCTCGGTCCATACATCCCGGAGATCGATCTGCAGGCCGGCCAGAACGCGCTGACCGGCAAGGGTCCCTACGAGGCGATGTTCGGGACGTACTACCTCGACGGCACGAAGCACGAGCGCCGGGTCTGGCAAGTGCTGCCGATGCTCGACGTCGATCGCATCATCTGGCGTGGGTTCGGCCAGATCGGCGTCGGCGGCAGCATCGGCTACATGCAGAAGTCCGCCTACGCGTACGTCGACGGCTCGAGCGAGGACGAGGCGGAGCGACCGCGCTCGGGGGCGAGCCGCAACACGTTCCGGCTGATCCCGCTCGCCGCGACGGTGAGCTACCGGCTGACGTACCTCGACGATCGGTTCGGCATCCCGATCGTGCCGTACCTGCGTGGCGGCCTCTCGTACTACGCGTGGATGATCAAGGCGCCGAACGGCGACCTCAGCCGGGTCTGCGCCGAGACGGCCGCGGACATGTCCTGCGTCTCCTACAACAAGGCGCGCGGCGGCAGCCTTGGCTATCAGGGCTCGATCGGGCTCGCGGTTCGCGCCGAGCGGATCGATAGCGAGGCGGCGATGTCGATGCGCAACAGCGGCATCCAGCACGCCGGTTTCTACGCCGAGCTGCAATACGCGAAGGTCGACGGCTTCGGCTCGGAGACCAGGCTCTCCGTCGGCGACAACACCTGGTTCGCCGGCGTCGACTTCGAGTTCTGACTGCGACACCCCTGGGACAGCGTTCCGGGGCATGTTTCGTCGTTGGAGCCGTGTTATCGACGCACCATGAAGCGTCGAGCGCTGCTCCTCCCCATCCTCCTTGCCGCGGCCTGCGGCGGTTCGCGACACGCGTCGCCATCACCCGGCGCGCCTGGCACCGGTAGTACTGCCGACGATCCGGCACCCGTCGTTGCCGAGGCGCCGAACGATCGCGCGCCCGCGAAGCCGGCCGTCGCGACCAAGGCGCAGAAGATCCGCACCGTCGAGGGCATCACCGAGTATCAGCTCGGCAACGGGATGCAGGTCCTGCTGTTCCCCGACGCGACCCAGTCGACGGTCACCGTCAACATCACGTACCTCGTCGGCTCGCGTGTCGAGGGCTACGGCGAGACCGGCATGGCGCACCTCCTCGAGCACATGCTGTTCAAGGGCACGCCGCGGCACCGCAACGTGCTGAAGCTCCTCGACGAGCGGGGCGCGCAGATGAACGGCACGACGTGGACCGATCGCACGAACTACTACGAGACGCTGCCGGCGACGCAGGCGAACCTCGACTTCGCGCTCGACCTCGAAGCCGACCGCATGATCAACGCAACGATCTCGCCCGACGATCTCAAGACCGAGTTCTCGGTCGTGCGTAACGAGTTCGAGATCGGCGAGAACAGCCCGCTCAGCATTCTCCAGGAGCGCATCGTCTCGACGGCGTTCCTCTGGCACAACTACGGCAAGAGCACGATCGGCTCGCGCTCGGACATCGAGAAGGTGCCGGTACCGGCTCTCCGCGCGTTCTACGAGAAGTTCTACCAGCCCGACAACGCCGTGCTGGTCGTGTCCGGCAAGTTCGACGACGCAGCGGCGCTCGCTTCGATCGAGAAGTTCTTCGGCACGATCCCGCGGCCGACCCGCAAGCTCACACCGTCGTACACGATCGAGCCGGTGCAGGATGGCGATCGCTCGATCATGCTGCGCCGCAACGGCGACATCCACGCGGTCGGCCTCGCCTATCACACGCCGGGCGCCGCCGCCGAGGACTTCCCCGCCGTGCTCGCCGCCCTCGACGTGCTGACGCGCGAGCCGAGCGGCCGGCTCTACAAGAAGCTCGTCGAGACCAAGCTCGCCGCGAGCGTCAGCGGCTACAACGCGTTCTTCCGCGATCCGTACGTCGCGTACTTCCAGGCCGAGATCCGCGACCCCAAGAACGTCGCGAAGGTCGAGGCGACGATGCTCGCCGAGATCGAGAAGCTCGGCAGCGCGAAGATCGATGACAAGGAGATCGAGCGCTGGCGTGCGTCGACGATGAAGGAGATCGAGCTCGCGATGGCCGACAGCCAGCGTATCGCGGTCGAGCTGTCGGAGGCCGCCGCGCTCGGCGACTGGCGCGCACTCTTCGCGTTCCGCGATCGCGTGGGCAAGGTCACAGCCGCCGACGCGCAGAAGGCAGCGGCGGCGTACTTCAAGCAGACAAACCGCACGCTCGGCCGCTTCGTACCGACGAAGACCGTCGACCGCGCGCCGCTCCGCGAGACCCCCGACATCACCGCGATGGTCAAGGGCATCGACGGCGGCGAGGTCAAGGAGCAGGGCGAGCAGTTCACCGCGACGCTCGACACCATCGAGCAGCGGACGACGCGCAAGGAGCTGAAGGGCGGCATCAAGGCGGCGCTGCTGCCGAAGAAGACGCGTGGCGGCAAGGTCGAGCTCCAGCTCGCGCTGCACTGGGGCGACGAGAAGTCGCTGCAGAACAAGGCCGTGATCGCGGACCTGGCGGCATCGCTGATGTCGCGCGGCACGACGAAGAAGTCGTATCAGGACCTCCAGGACCTCCAGGACCAGCTCAAGAGCAAGATCTGGGTCGGTGGCGGCGCGGACGGCTTCACGCTGAACATCGAGACGCTGCGCGACAAGCTCCCCGCGGCGCTCGACCTCGCGGCCGAGATGCTGACGAGCCCGAGCTTCCCCGACAAGCAGCTCGAGATCGTGAAGCAGGAGCAACTCGCGCAGCTCGAACAGCAGCTGACCGAGCCGCAGGTGCTCGCGTTCGTGACGCTGCAGCAGATCACGAGCCCGTGGCCCAAGAGCGACCCGCGCTACACGATGAGCCCGGCGGAGCAGATCACGGCGATCAAGAAGGTCACCGTCGCGGACATCAAGGCGTTCTACAAGGAGTTCGCGGGCGTCGGTGCCGGCGAGCTCGTCGCGGTGGGTGACTTCGATGTCGCCGCGATCCCGGCGCAGGTCGAGAAGCTGCTCGCCGGCTGGACCTCGAAGAAGAAGTACGTCCGCCTGATCGATCGGCCGTTCGGCGTCGCCGGGACGATGAAGTCGATCGACATCAAGGACAAGGAGATGACGATGCTGGTCGCCGCGCACGATCTGGCGATGAAGGACTCCGATCCGGACTATGCAGCGTGGCTCCTCGTCGGCCAGATCCTCGGCGGCGACACCAGCTCGCGGCTCTGGATGCGGCTCCGCGAGAAGGATGGCCTGTCGTACGGCGCGGGTGCGTGGACGACGGCGGATGCGCTCGACGAGTCCGCCTCGATCGGCGCCTACGCGATGGTCGCGCCGACGAACCTCGCCAAGGCGAAGGCCGCGCTCCTCGAGGAGATCAACCGGATTGTCAGCGGCAAGATCGCCGCGGACGAGCTGCAGCGCGCGAAGGACTCGTGGACCAAGGCCCAGGATACGCAGCTCTCGAACGACAGCTACGTGATCGGGATGCTGCGCAATCAGCTATTCCGCGGCCGTACCACCGAGTGGAGCAAGCAGCTGCGCGCGAAAGTCCAGGCGCTCACCGCCGCGGATGTCGAGCGCGTTGCGAAGAAGCACCTGCATCCGAGCAAGCTGACGGTGATCGACGCGGGCGACCTGTCGAAGGCCAACGACCCGAAGAAGTAGCCCAGCGCGGGAGACCCGTCAGCGCTTCGGTCGCTTGACCGCGGGCTTCTTCTTCGCGGGCGGCTTCTTCTTCTTCACCAGGATCGGCGGGCCGACGCCCGAGACCGCATCGACGGTGCTCGACGGTGCCATCGGCGCAGCATCCGTGGCGACCGCGACCGCAGCGTCGCTCGATGCGAGGGCCGGTGCGACGGCCGGGACGCTCGCGGGCGGCGGGATCGCCGACGAGGTGGCCGCGGGTGCGGGCGTGGTGACCGCTGCGGATGGTTCGACGCGCGACGTGCGACCTGCGGAATTCGCGTAGATCAGGTAACCGCCGACCGCGCCGGCGACGACCACACCCAGCCCTCCGAGGACGAGCCAGCGTCGCGAGCGGCCGGGATGGACCGGCATCGGTGCGGGTGCGAAGTCGGCGGTGCCGACGACGACCTGCCCCCAGGTGCTCGCGTCGTTCGAAGGATTTGCTCGACGGACCTGCGGCGCCGCCTTGGGCGGTGGCTTGCGTGGCGGCACGACCAGCTGGCTCGCGGAGAGCTCCTGCGTCGAGTCGTGGCCCTTGTCAGCCCGCTTCGCCATGCACGCAGAGTCTAGTCGGATGCAGGGAGGCATACCACTCGCGTCGCTCCCGGCGCCGGGAGTGAATCCTGGCGCCTCCATTCTCGGCGGTGACGTGACATAGGATCGTCACCACTGTGAGCGTCGAACCCACAGGCACGAGGACGCCTCTCGAGCCGTCGCATGCGCTGCTTGCCCTCGAGGAGGCGCGGGATCGCGAGCAGATCTTCGATCTGTTGCTGCGGGCGGTGCGCTCGAAGGCCCGGTTCGCCGCGCTGTTCTCGGTACACGCCGACCACTTCCGGGGGCGCCGCGCGCTGTCCGACGAGGGGTTCGATTGCAGCCGGATCGATGCGTTGCGGATCTCGCGAAATTCGGTGCCGGCCTTCGAGGCGGCGGTGGTGTCGCGTGCGCCGTCGGTGGGCGCGATCGCGACCGGCGAGCCATTCGTCGACGGCCTCCTCGAAGCGTGTGGCGGGCTGTCGCGCACCACGCTGCTCCTACCGGTCAGCATCGGCAACCGCACGGTGGCGTTGCTCGTCGCGCATGGCGGAGATGCGGCGCTGACGCCGTCGGTCACCGAGCTGTTCCCGCTCGTCGCGGCGAGTAACCCGGCGCTGACACGAGTGCTCGCAGCGCGCTCGGCAGCGGCCGCCACGCGCCCGGCACGTGCCGCGAGCGAGGGCTACGAGGTCGAGGTGTCGGTCGAGGGCCCGGCGGGAAAACGAGCTGCGCTCGCGGCCGATCGTGCGCGCGAGGCGTGGCCCGAGGTCGCCGCCACGATTCGCGAGCTGATCCGCGACGGCATGGACACCGGCGATCCCGACGAGGACGAGCAGCTCGAGCTGCTGATCGAGCTCGGGCATGTCGAGGCCAAGCAGCTCGGGGAACCGGAGCGTGCGCTCGCGGCGTGGCGCAGCGCGCAGTCGATCGACGCGAGCGATTCACGCGTGCTCGACGCGTTCGAGGAGCTGTTCGTCCAGCAGGGGCGCTGGCTCGACTGTGTCGAGCTCCTCGAGAAGCGCGTCGCGCTCACCGAGGGCAAGCGCCCGCGGATCGCCATGCTGCTGAACCTCGCGGCGATGGCGCACGAACGCCTCGACGACGACGAGCGCGCGCTCGAGGCGTACGAGCGCGTCCTCCAGCTCGATCCCGCAGATCCGGTCGCGTCGCGCGAGCTCGAGGCGATCTACGCCGCGCGTCAGGCGTGGGAGCCGCTCGCGGCGCTGCTCCTCGAGCGCGCGTCGCGAGCAACCGATGCTTCGGCCGTCACGGCACTCGAGTCGATCGCCAGCATCTACGAGGACCGGACCGGTGATGCGCGTGCTGCATTCCTGGTGTGGCTCGCGGTGTTCCGGCGCGAGCCGACGCGCATACACCTCGTCGATGAGCTCGATCGCCTCGCGCCGGCCGCCGACGCGTGGGACGAGGTGATCGCGGAGTGCCAGGCACTCGCCGGCGAGCTCGAAGCCGCGCATCCCGAGACCGCCGCGGCGCTGTGGCACCTGGTCGGCCGGTGGTCGCGCGACCGCACGGGAAATCACGAGGCCGCAGCGATCGCACTGGAGCGCTCCCTGCGGCTGGCGCCCACGGACGTCGATACCTGGTACGAGCTCGTCGAGCTGCTGCGCGCCGAGGGTCGGTGGGCACAGCTGATCGCGGTGCTCTCGGAGCGCGCCGCCACCGAGCAGGACTTCGGGCGACGCAGCGAGCTCTACGCCGAGCTCGGCGACATCTACGAGAACCGGCTCGCGGAGCCCGCCGATGCGGTCGCATCGTATCAGTGCGCGCTCGCCGACGAACCGGAGTCACCGCAGGTGCTGGTCGCGCTGCATCGCTGCTACCTCGCGACCGAAGCCTGGCCCGCGCTCGCGGAGCTGTTGCCACAGCTCGTCGACGTGCTGGCGATGTCCGCGCCCGCGACCGTCATCGTCGATCTGCACGTCGAGCTGGGGTCAGTCTTTGCCGAGCACCTCGCCCGGCCCGAGGACGCGATCCGCGCGTACCGCGCCGCGCTCGCGCTCGATCCCCGACACGCCGCGGCGCTACAAGGCCTCGAGCGGATCTACCAGTCGACCGGCCAGGCCGAGGCGTTGCTCGATGCGACCGAGACGGCGGTCGATGGTGGGAGCCGCGAAGACCAGCTCGCGCGCTACCGCGATCTCGCGTCGGCGTGGCACGATCACGCGCGCTACGACCGCGCGGCCGCGTGCTGGCAGAAGCTGGTCACGCTCGATCCGCGCGATCTCGCCGCGCACCAGGGCCGCGCACGGGCGCTGGGCGCCGGCCAGCAGTGGGCACCGTTCGTGGTCGCGCTCCACGCCCAGCTCAAACTACTGACCGACCCGGCGGAGCGGATCGCGTTGCTCCTCGAGCTCGCGAGCGTGTTCGAGAACCCGCTCCACGACGTCGACGGCGCGACTGCGGCGTATCGCGAGGTCGTGAAGCTCGACCCGCAACATGCGGTCGCCGCGAGCAAGCTGGCCGGGCTCTACGAGGCGGCCGGTCGCGCTCAGCAGGCGCTCGAGCTCCTGCAGCGCTTGCTCGAGGCGACGACCGCGCCGCGCGCCCGCGCCGATCTGCTGCAGCGCATCGGGCACGTCCACCTCGGCCTCCGCGATGCGGTCAACGCGCGCCTCGGCTTCGTGCAGGCGATCGCGCTCGATCTCGAGAATGCGCGGGCGCGCGAGGGTATGGCGCGCGTGCTCGTCCAGCAGGGCGAGCTGGTCGCCGGCGGCGAGGAGCTCGTGCGGGCGGCGCGGCTCTCGACGGCGACCGGCGACCGGCTGCGCTGCCTGCTCGATGCGGCGTGGCTGTACCGGCATCGGCTCGACGACGCCGTCCGCGCGCGCGAGTGCCTGCACTTGACCCTCGAGCTCGATCCCGAGCACGCCGATGCCCGCCAGGCCCTCGCCGAGCTGCTCCACGACACCCAACAGTGGGAGACCCTGTGGCCGCACCTCGCGGACGAGGTCGAGCGGGTCTTCGCCGATGCGAGCGTGCCCGCGAGCGAGCGCCTCGACGTGTACACGCGCGCTGCGCGTTGCGCCGTCGAGCTCGCGAACTTCCCGACCGCGCTCGAGCTCTACGAGCTGGCGTGTGCGATCGATCCGGGCCCGGGATCGCTGCTCGAGCGCGCCGATGCGCTGTATCGCAGCAAGGCCCTCGACGCGGCGGCCCGGGCGTACCACGCGATCGCGACGAAGCATTTCGGCGGGCTCGAGCGCGCGCAGCTCGCGACAGTCTATCGCCGGCTCGCGACGATCCATACCGAGCTCGGCAAGCTGCCGCAGGCGCAGCTCTTCCACGGCAAGGTGCTCGAGCTCGAGCCCGGGCATCGCGAGACGCTCGCGGACCTCGCCGAGCTGCAGCTCGCGCGCGACCAGTTCGACGAGGCGATCGCGACGCTGCGGACGCTCGCGGCGGGCGGCGCCGGCGCCGAACGTGTCAGTTACCTCGAGCGGATCGGTGACCTGCTGCGTGACAGGCTCGCGAACCGCGCACGCGCGATGTCGACGTACCTCGAGGCGCTCGAGCTCGATCCGGAGAACCGGCGGATCCTTCAGCGCGTCCTCGATCTCCAGACCGAAGCGGGCCAGTGGAAGGCCGCGGTCGAGACGATCGGGCGGTTCCTCGAGCACGAGACCAATCCGGCGCGGCGTGGCGCGTACTGCCTCGCGTCCGCCGAGATCCGGCGCAACGAGCTCAAGGACAAGCCGGGCGCGCTCGAGCACTACGAGGCTGCGCTCGACGAATTGTTCCGGGTCACGCCACTCGGCGAGCGAGCTCACGCGCGCGGGCTCGATGCGTTCCGTGCGCTCGAGGAGCTCGTCGTCGCCGACGAGAACTGGAAGTACCTCGAGCAGGCCTATCGCCGGATGATCAAGCGCCTGCCGAAAGACGACACGCTGCTCGTCCCGCTGTGGCACGCGCTCGGCGAGGTCTATCGCACGCGCCTCCAGCATCCGCGGAGCGCGATCGAGGCCTTCGAGGTCGCGCACGCGCTCGATCCCAGCAAGTCTGCGCAGCGCAGCCGCATCCTCGCCGAGCTCTATGCCGGCGCGGGTGCCGCGCGTCACGACGCCGCGTCCGAGCGCGTCGCGAAGCTGGTCGAGGTCGATCCCTCCAACCCCGACGCGTACCGCGCCCTCGGTCGCACCGCGATCGATGCCGGCCGCATCGACGAGGCGTGGTGCGTCGCGCGCGCCCTCGTGCTGCTCAAGAAGGCGACCCCGCAGGAACACGCCCTCTACGAGCAGTACCGTTCGCAGGAGGCACGCAAGGCCACCGGGATCCTCGACGAAGACTCGTGGTCACTCGTCCGCCATGCCGACGAGGACCCAGCGATCAGCGCGATCTTCGCGATCGTGTGGGACGCGATCGCCGCGCTGCGCGGCGGGCCGGTGAAGAGCTTCGAGCTGAAGTCGAAAGAGCGGATGCCGGTCGAGCACGACACCCGCGTCGTCGCGAAGATCTTCCGCCACGCTTCGCGGCTCGTGAACGTCTCGCTTCCCGATGTCTACGTGCAGCCGCGGCGCCCGGGTCGTCTCCTGCTCGCCAACACACTCGAGAAGGGGCGCCTCGCCCCCGCCGTGATCGTCGGCCGCGATCTGATGACCGGCTATCGCGACACCGAGATCGCCGCAGCGGTCGGCGCGATGATCGCGACCCTCCGCCCCGCCTACTACCTGAAGCTCACCCTCGCCACCACCGACGAGCTCGAAGCCGCTCTCGCCGCCGCGGCCCAGCTCGTCGGCAAGCGCGTCGGCCGCTCGCAGCTCGAGCCGATGACCGCGACCTTCCTTCCCGAGCTCCAGAAGCGCATCACGCGCCCCGTCGCCGAGACCTTGCTCGCCCTCGTCAACCGTCTTTCCGCCGAGCCCGACCTCGTCCGCTGGCGCAACGCCGTCGATGCCGCCGCCCAGCGCGCCGGCCTCCTCGTCTCCGGCGAGCTCGCCGCTACCGCACGCATGATCTCGAGCGAGCCCACGCTCCCTGGCGGCCTCCGCCCGAACCAGCGCGTGCAGGAGCTCGTCACCTACTCGGTCTCCCCGAGCTACTTCGCCGCCCGCGCCCACCTCAACGTCACCCTCGGATAGGGGTCAGACGCAACTTGCGCAACCTGCGATCCAATCATTGCGAGATCATGAGGGCCTCGGGGTCAGACGCAATTTACGCAACGAGGTGGCTACAAAAACTCGGTTTCTCTTCGGACTCGACGACATGTGCAGCCTGTGCAACGGAGACAGGTTGAGAGCCTGTCGCCTGTCGCCTGTCGCCTGTCGCCTGTCGCCTGTCGCCTGTCGCCTGTCGCCCGCCTGTCGCCTGTCGCCTGTCGCCTCCCGCTTCCCAAGTTGCGCTAATTGCGTCTGACCCCATCGCGATAAGAATTGCGATGGGTTCCAGATCGCAAGTTGCGCAAGTTGCGTCTGTCCCCTGTCCATCGCGGGAGG
>JBKJUF010000672.1:0-6238 GCA_046590445.1 Kofleriaceae bacterium | reverse complement strand
CGAAGACACTCATGGCGGACCTCCTGCCTTCCGGCCATGCATGCCGCACGCCGGCGGTGCGGGCCGACGCACGGGGTCGTGTTACACCCGGGCCGATGACGCGCAAGATCGGTGTCGCCTTGCTCGGGCTCGGCAATGTCGGCGGGGGCGTGGTCAAGCTCCTCGAGGACAACGCCGCGGCGATCCTCGGCCGGCTCGGTTCGCGCCTCGAAGTGCGCACCGTGGTCGTCCGCGATCCGGACAAGGCCAACCGGGTCGTCGACGTCGACCGCGCGCTGCTCAGCACCGATGTCGATGCCGCGGTGCGCCGCGACGATATCGAGATCGTCTGCGAGCTCATCGGAGGCACCGACCAGGCGCGGACGGCGGTGCTCGCGGCGATCGCAGCCGGAAAGCACGTCGTCACCGCGAACAAGGCGCTGCTCGCCGAGCACGGTGCCGAGGTCTTCGCGGCCGCGGAGCGCGCGGGCGTCGATGTCTACTACGAGGCGGCGGTGTGCGGCGGCGTGCCGATCATCCGCGTGCTGCGCGAAGGCCTCGCGTCGGATCGCGTCGAGAGCCTGCACGCGATCGTCAACGGGACCTCGAACTACATCCTGACGACGATGGCCGAGACCCGCCGGCCGTTTGCTGACATCTTGCGCGAGGCCCAGGAGCTCGGTTACGCCGAGGCCGACCCGACGCTCGACGTCAGCGGCGGCGAGGCCGCGCACAAGCTCGCGATCCTCGTCGGCCTCTGCTTCGGCACGACCGTCGACGTCAAGGCGATCCCGCGGGACGGCATCGATGTGGTCGATCCGATCGACCTCTCGTACGCGGAGAAGTTCGGGTACGTGATCAAGCCGCTCGTGATCGCGCGCGATCACATCACCGCCGTCGAGGCGCGCGTGCATCCGGCGCTGATCCCGGCCAACTGGCTGCTCGCCGACGTCGCCGGCGCGAAGAACGCGGTCTACGTCCACAGCTATGCGCTCGGGCCCTCGATGTACTACGGCGCGGGTGCCGGCATGCTGCCGACCGCGATGGCCGTGGTCTCCGACATGATCGAGATCGGTCGCAACATCTTCGCGCGCGCGGCCGGCGCCCCACGTCCGCACCGGCCGCGACCCGTCGAGGCCCGCCCGATGGTGGCGATCGCCGACGTCGTCACGCGCTACTACCTGCGGTTCGGCGTCCACGACCAGCCTGGCGTGCTCGGCCAGCTGATGACGATCCTCGGTGCGCACGGCATCTCGATCGCGCAGGTCGTCCAGGACGGTGCGCCCGGTCGTCGCGACGACGACCAGCCGGTGTGGGTCGTCGTGCTGACCCACGAGGCGCGCGAGGGTGCGGTCCGCGGCGCGCTCGCGGTGATCGACGCGCTGCCCGTGGTCGCGCAGCCCTGTCGCGTCATCAGGATCGCGGGATGACCGCGATGCGCCACGAGATCCGCGTCATCTTCGGCGACACCGATCAGATGGGCGTCGTTTACTACGCGAACTACCTGCGCTACTTCGAGAGCGCGCGCGCCGCGTACTGGCGCGACCTGGGCAAGAGCTACAAGGATCTCGTCGAGTGGGGCGTCGCGCTGCCCGTCGTCGAGGCGCACTGCAACTACAAGCGTCCCGCATTCTACGAGGACCTGCTCGTCATCGAGACCCGCGTCAGCGAGCTGCGCGGCGCGAGCCTGCGCTTCATGTATCGCGTCGAGCGTGCCGGCGATCTACTCGCCGAGGGCCATACCCGGCATGCGGTGATCGGGCCCGACGGCCGGCCGAAGGCGCTCCCCGACGTGCTGCGCAGCGCGATCCCGCCGATCGGCTGACTACCAGACGAGCGCGAGCGCGTACTTCGTGCTGCCGGCCGCGGGCTGCGTGGTGTGGAACTGCACCTCCACACCATCGACGGTGATCCGCGTTCCGGTTTGATTGAGCCGGCCATCGAGCTCGCCGAGCAGCTTCTCGGTGACGAGGCCGCGAAGCGCCTGCTTGATCAGCACGAGCGCTTCGTCGCGGAACGTCGCGAGCACCGTCACCTCGAGCTTGACGAGGCGGCGCTGGCCGTCGAGGTGGATCGTCATCGCCGCCTGCCGGCCCGTACACATCCGCATCTCGCGGGTGCGGCCCTCGGTGCGCGCGCGCACCTGGCAGTCGCCGGCGAGGCCCCGCAGCTGGTTCGCGACGAGCGGCGTCAGCTCGGGACCAGGTTTCGGCTCGGACGACTTGCACGCCGCGAGCCCGACGCCGGCCAGGAGAACGACCGTGAAAACGAGGCGAGTCATCGGATGCCATATCTTCGCGCGTTGATCGGGCCCTGTCACGGCGGTACACCTGCCGGCATGCAAGACCGCAATCTCGCGCTCGAGGTCGTCCGCATCACCGAGGCTGCTGCGCTCGCATCCGCGCGCCTCATGGGTCGCGGCGATCGCAAGCTCGCCGACCACGTCGCGGTCGAGGCGATGCGCCGTGCGTTCGACACGATCGACATCCGCGGCACCGTCGTCATCGGTGAGGGCGAGCGTGACGAGGCGCCGATGCTGTTCATCGGCGAGACTGTCGGTGCGGGCTGGCACGCCGGCGCCGTCGACTCCCCGAAGGTCGACATCGCCGTCGACCCGCTCGAAGGCACGAACCTGTGTGCCACCGGCGAGCCCGACGCGATCAGCGTCATCGCGATCGCCGACGACGGCCAGTTCCTCAACGCGCCCGACACGTACATGCAGAAGATCGCAGTCGGCCCCGAGGCTCGCGGCCTGATCGACCTCCGCGAGTCACCGACCTGGAACCTCGAGCGGATCGCGAAGGCCAAGGGCAAGAAGGTGCAGGACGTCACCTGCGTCATCCTCGACCGCGAGCGCCACGCGGAGCTTATCGGCGAGGTCCGCCAGGCCGGCGCCCGCATCCGCCTGATCGGCGATGGCGACGTCTCCGGCGCGGTCATGACCGCCAACCCCGACTCCGGCATCGACGTCCTGTTCGGTACCGGCGGCGCCCCCGAGGGCGTCATCGCCGCGGCCGCCATGAAGTGCGTCGGTGGCGAGCTCCAGGGTCGCCTCCGCTTCCGCAGCGCCGAGGAGAAAGCGCGCGCCGAGCGCATGGGCGTCAAGGACGAGCACCGCATCTATCAGACCGAGGACCTCGCCAAGGGCGACGTCATGTTCGCCGCCACCGGCGTCACCAAGGGCTACCTCCTCGACGGCGTTCGCTTCTTCGGCGACAGCGCGAAGACCGAGTCGATCGTCATGCGCAGCAAGTCCGGCACCGTCCGCGTCATCAACGCCACCCACCACTTCAACACCAAGCCCAAATACTCCTGGGCCACCGGCCTCGAGCCCTGACCGGGGACGGTCTCCACTAACTCAACTATCGATCTCGAACCTCGCGAGATCACATACGTGATCGGGGACGGTCTCCACTAACGCAACTTCGTCGAGTAGCTCGCGGGCGCGGCTGAACGCTATGGGCGGTGGCTGCCGCTATCGAGCCCTCTTGGTTGTGTTAGTGGAGACCGTCCCCGATCGACTCAATGATTTCCAACGGCTGCAGACCGTTGGTTGAGCTAATGGAGACCGTCCCCCTACGGGAGGTTGAAGCCGAGCTTGGTGGTGCGGTTCGGCGTGATCGTCACGGTGCGCCGCACCGGTTGATGGCTCGGGTGCTTGAACAGCAGCGTGTACGACCCCGCCGGCATGTCCATATCCGCGAACGGCGCCTGACCGATCTTGCGCGTACCGATGTAGACGTCGCTCCACGGGATGGTGCGCACGGTGAGCTTGCCCATCTGCTTCTCGGTGTTAGGTCGCGTGCTGCCGGCGCGTCGCGTGAAGGCCATCTCGAGGAGGGTGTCGACGCCGTAGGGCAGGTCGACGAGACGGCGTTCCGCCTGCCAGCCGTCGAGCTCGATGATGACGACGTGCTTGCCGGCGGGCAGCGCGAACTCCGCGGGCGCCGTGCGGGTCTGATCGCCGACCTTGACGGTGCCACCGGGCGGCCGGGTGTTGACCTTGAGGATCGTCGTCGTGTCGCTCGCGGCATCGGCGCCGATCGTCGGCGCGCGCGCGTCCGAAGGAGCTACCACGCTGACGCCGGCGTCAGGACGGGCGATCCCGGCATCGATGGCGATCGGCGCGTCGGTCGTCGGGACCGACACGCCGGCGTCGAGTGCGGGCGGCTGCTGCGACCCTGACTTCGCGGCGAGCACGATCAGGAAGCTGACGACGGCGAGCGCGACCATCGCGACGATCGCGACGAACCGGCGCGGCAGCTGGCGGCGCACGCCCATCGTCGCCGCGGTCGAGGTCGGGGTCGGGCGCGTCGACGGCACCGACGGCACCGACGGCACCGGCGGCACCGGGGTCTGACGCTGCTCGATCGCCGCACGAAGCTGCGTCGGCAGCGGGCCCTCGTTGCGCACGAACGGGCGGGGCTGGCTGCCGAGCATCACGGTCTCGCGGCCGGACAGTGTGTCCTCGACCAGCGGCCCGTCGCGCTCGGTGGTCTCGACCGCGGCTCGGCCCGAGTCATCGATGATCGTGGCCTGGCTCACCCGCGCCATCTGCTGGCGCATCGGCGAGTCGATCATGGTCGCGCCCTCCGACGGCTCCGGCTTGCCGATCGCGACGACGGTCGCCGAGTCATCCTCGTCGACGACGGGCTGCACGGCCATCGCCGCGGCACGATCACGGCTCGGCGGCGTCAGCGCGATCTGCGAGCCCCGCGTCCCGGGCGCCGCCATCGTCGATGGGCTCGCCATCGTTGACGGGCTCGCCATCGTCCCCTGCACGACGCTGGTCCCGGGAGACCCCGCGCTCGGCGAGTTGATCGCCGATTGCGGCCCGGTCTCGGCGCGCGGAAACCGCAGCCGCACCCACGCCGCGAGCTGCATCGGCGTCGCGAGCTCCGGCGAAGCCTTGATGAACGCCTCGAGCGCCGTCGACAGATCCGCCGCCGTCGCGCGCCGCTCGCGCTTGGTCTCGAGTGCCCACATCACCGCGTTCGCCAGCGGCGCAGGGACATTCGGCGCGACCGAGCTCAGCGCCGGCAGCTTGCCGTCGCGGATCGCGCGCATCGCATCGACCGCGTCGCCGCGCGGCACGATCGTCTTGCCGCTCAGCAGCTCCCACAGCACGATCGCGAGCGAGAACACGTCGCTGCGGCCGTCGAGCGGCGCCGCGATCGTCTGCTCGGGAGACATGTACGCGTACTTGCCTTTGACCTGCCCCGGGTTCGTGAGCTGGTCGGACAGCGCCGCGGCCTTCGCGATACCGAAGTCGCAGAGCTTCACGACGCCGTCGTACGACACCATGATGTTCGCCGGCGACACGTCGCGGTGCACGAGACCGAGCGGCTTGCCCTGCGGGCTCGTCAGCTCGTGCGCGTAGTTCAGCGCACTCGCCGCGTCAGCCCCGATCCGCGCGATCAGCGTCGGTGACAGCCGCTCGCGCTCGCGCTCCGCCAGCTTGAAGATCTGCCCGGTGTGCACGCCGTCGACGAACTCCATCGCGATGAAGTAGTCGTTCTCGACTTTTCCGAAGTCGTAGATGTGGACGACGTTCGGATGCGTCAGCTGCGCCGCGAGCTTGGCCTCGCCGAGGAACATCTTCACGAAGTCCGGCGAGTCCACGAGGTGCGGCAGGATCCGCTTCACCGCGACGCGGCGGTCGAAGCCCTCGAGCCCGCGCTGCTGGGCGAGGAACACCTCGGCCATGCCGCCCCGCGCGATGCGCCGGAGCAACACGTACTGGCCGAACCGGATGCCCGCGTCGGCTGGCACGAAGGTCATCATATTACGACCAAAGCCGCGTCCGGAGGGTCGGCCGGGGCAGTGGTTCTTCGCCTCCGCTGCGCTCCGGCTCGACTATCGCTCGCGTGCTTCTCGCGTCCGGCGGTCGCTTCGCGTCCGGCGGTCGCTTTACGTCCGGCGGTCGTTCTTCGCCTCCGCTGCGCTCCGGCTCGACTATCGCTCGCGTGCTTCGTACGCCCGGTCGCTACGCGGCCGGCGGTCGCTACGCGGCCGGCGCTCGTTCTTCGCCTCCGCTGCGCTCCGACTCGACTATCGCTCGCGTGCTTCGCGCGGCCGGTCGCTACGCGTCAGGCGGTCGCTTCGCGTCCGGCGCTCGTTCTTCCGGCGCGGTCTGTGGCATGGTCGCGCTCGGTGCACTGCTCGCCGGCAAGCGTCGTCGTCGTCATCGCCGCGCTGACCGCCAGCGTCGGCTGCGGAGACGCGGTCACGCTCGAGATCGCCGGCGATCGCCCGGTGC
>JBKJUF010000573.1:0-7094 GCA_046590445.1 Kofleriaceae bacterium | reverse complement strand
CCATCACCCGCGGTCGTGCCGTCCATCACGGCGAACAGGCCGGCGTGGATCTCCTTCTGGATCGCGAGCAGATCGACGAGCGTCTCGTGGATCCAGCTGTGCGTGTAGTGACGCTTGGTGTTGAGCAGACCGCCGAACGCGTTCTTCATCGCGCCGGTGGTCGTCGTGTAGATGTGGCACTTGACAGTCGGCAACTGCACGATATTTGCGCCGTGGAACGAATCCGGGATCAGGATGCCTTCGGGGAAGATCTTGTCGAGGACGAGCATCTTCGCCTTCGGCCGGTAGACCGACCACGTCATCTCCGGCTTGAAGTTGTAGCGAACCGGGATGTCGTACTTCTTGAAGATCGGCACGTAGCCGTTGAGGTCCTCGCCCTTGAAGGCATCGGTGACGACGGTCTTGTTCTGCACGCAGAGCAGATCGGTGTACCCGCGAGCGCGCAGGCTGCGGATCGTGCCCTCGAGCTGCCACGGCGTCGTGTTCGCGCCGGGGAACGGGAAGTGCCACGAGATGTTGTCCTTGAGGATCGTCTGCGCGCCGGTCACGAGCGCCTGCTGGACATCGGCGAGCTCGTGGAGCCGATCGATGTCTTCGAGGATGTGATCCGGACGAGCGCGCAGGACCGCGACCTTGGAGCGAGGCATCGGCGCATCCTGCCATGCACGGCGCGGCGTCGGTACGGCTGCTCGTGTGTGATGCCCGCTCGGCGTTTCGCTGATCAGAGGCTGGCGACGATGCCGACGACGAAGCCCGCCAGGATCGCGACCGCAAGCACGGCGAGGCCCGCACGCTCCCAGCGCGCGACGACGGCCTGCTCGAGCTCGATCGCCGGGAACGGCCCGGTCGCCCAGGCACGCAGTCCGCCACCGAAATGAGGGACGACCGGCGCCGGCATCGCCACCGCGACCGGCGAGGCCGCTGCGGGTACGGACGGCGGCAGTGATGGCATCGTCGGTGTCTCGTCACTCGCGGGCACAGGCCGATTCGACTGGGTCGGCGCCTCGCTGAGCGGCGTGGGAGCCGGTGGCGCTGGCGGTCGCGGAGGCGGCGTGACATCGCGGCGGATCGGTGACGGTGGCGGGGTGGCGTCTCGCGGTTGCGTCCCCTGATCGCGAACGAGGAGCGGTTTCGCGGCCACCGGCTTCGTGGCCACCGGCTTCGCGGCCACCGGCTTCGTGACCAGCGGCTCCGCGGCCGCCGGCTTCGTGACCAGCGGCTTCGCGGGTAGCGGTTTCGCGGGCGGCAATTTCGCGGGTAGCGGTGTCAGCGGATCGTCGTCCGGCAAATCGGCCGACAGCACGGTCGCGGCCTCGAGGCCGTCCTGCGAGCTCGACGACAGCACCTCCTGCGAGCCCGACACCACGGTCGATGCTTCGAGAGCGTTCTGGCCGCTCGACGCCACCACGGACGGCGTGTTGTCGCGATCCGTGAGATTCGCCGAGGCAACTGTCGCGGCTTCGAGCGCATCGTGCAGATTCGCCGAGGCCACGGTGGCTGCTTCGAGGCCGTCCGGCAGATCTGCCGACATCACGGTCGCCGCTTCGTTGTCGGGATCGTGGCGCCGCGGCTCTTCGCTGTCTTCGTCGTCGTCGTTTCCGTCGGGATCGTCGCCTCCGGACTCGTCGCCATCGTGCTCGTTGAAAGCCTCGCCTTCGGCCTCCTCCTGCGCGAGCATCGCGGCGACGTCGATCGCCTCGATGAACTCGCTCTCGCTGATCGGCTCGGTCATGTCGCCGACGTGCGTCAGGTGCTCGGCGAGCGGCACACCGGCGGCGCGCGCGACGTTCCACGAGTCGATCTCGGGGGCGAACAGCTCGCTCACGTAGATGCTGAGCGCGTTCGACGACAGCGCGATCGACTCGGCATTTGCGAACGCCTCGAGGTCGCGCAGTAGCTCGTCCGCGGTCTGGTAGCGCAGCTGGATGTCCTGCGCGAGCGCCTTCAAGATGATGCGCTCGAGCTCCGCCGGACAGTCCGGGCGCACCTGCGTCGGCGGTCGCGGCGGGGTGTTGATGATGAGCTGCAGCGTCGCGAGATCGTTGTCCGCGCGAAACAGCCGCGAGGTCGTCACCATCTCCCACAGCACGATCCCGAGGGCGAAGATGTCGCTACGCCGGTCGACGACCGCACCCTTCGCCTGCTCGGGCGACATGTACGAGATCTTGCCCTTGAGCGTGCCGGTGCGCGTCTTCACCGTGCGCGTCGACGCCTTCGCGACGCCGAAGTCAAGGAGCTTCACCGCGCCGTCATAGGTGACCACGATGTTGGACGGCGACACGTCACGATGCACGATCTCGACGAGCGATCGGTCGGGGCGCCGCATCTCGTGCGCGTAGTGGAGCGCTGACGCGATCTGCAGCGCGATCTGGACGGCGAACCGGATCGGTAACTTGTCGCGGTTGCGGAACGCGCGGTGGAGGATCGAGCGGAGGTCCTGGCCGTGCAGGTACTCCATCGCGAAGAAGTAGTTACCGTCGTCGATCCCGATGTCGTAGACCTGCACGATGTTCATGTGGTTCAGGCTCGCCGCGAGGCGCGCCTCGTCACAGAACAGCTGCACGAAGCGAGGGCTCTTCGCGTAGCGTGGCAGGATCTTCTTGAGTGCGACGACCTTCTCGAAGCTCTGCGGGCCTACCGACCGCGCGACATAGAGCTCCGCCATCCCGCCACGCGCGAGCTTCCGGATGATCTCGTACGCCCCCAGACGTTCGTTCGCGTCGGGCCGTTGCAACCCCACCTTGTCCACTGCGGGTCAACTATATCAACGGGTCACACGTGGTCGGGTGTTTCCACCCAATGTTCCCGTCGATGCCATGTAGGTGCGTGATTCGCGGAGCCTGGTAGCCGAAAATTTGCGGTCGCGATCCGCGGGTGTGAGTGTGCAGCCATGGGCGAGACGCTGTACAGCAGCACCTACCAACCAGATCCACGCAGTGCGCTGGACGTGCTCGCCTTCGTGTTGACGCCCGTCGAGGCGTTCGCCAGCGATCCCGAGGAGATCGAGGCAGTCGCCGAGCTACTGGGCGCCGCCAAGCTGGAGGCGATCGAGCGGTGGCAGTCGTTGCGCTGCGAAGCGCGCCGAAGCTGAGCCTTAGCCCGTCGTCTGAACGTCGACGTAGGCGAAGCTCATCGACTCCGTGTAGATGTCGATCTTGACCTGCTTGATCTCCTCGGAACCCGCATCCGACTTGTCGGGCTGGACGTTCGCGATGTCCGCGCCCTTGAACGACAGCGTGAACAGGTCGGTGCCGTCGTTGTCGAACGTCTGGATCATGCCGGTGAGGTGACCCGGGCGTTCGCCGGCAACGCCGCGCTTGGCGAAGTGCTCGAGGAACGGCTGGGCGTCGATCTCGGGGACGTAGAACGAGAGCTGCGGGAAGTCGATCTGGCTCGGGCACTTGATCGGCGCCCGCGCACCACCGGCGTGATAGTCGATCACGTTCTGCTTCACGGTGAACGAGTCGATCTTCGAGACGCGCTTGCAGGCCTGCTCGAAGCTGTCGAGGCGGAACCGGAAGTTACAGGCCGTCCAGAGCTTCTGCGCGTCCATCTTGGGCGCCGCGAGCTTCTTCCCGTCGCCCTTCTTGAACACGATGCCTTCGACGGCCATCGAGATGTTCATGTAGGCCGCGTTCTTGTCCGAGCCGTCGAGCTTCGGGAACGTCATCTCCTTGATCATCGCCTGCGTGAACTCGCGGCGAGCACGCTCGATGTAATAGAAGTCCGCGGCGATGATCGCGCCGTTCTTCCGGACGGCCTTGCCGGTGAAGAACTCCTCGATCCACTTGTAGAAGGGCTTCGACATCGACATGCCGCACTGGACCTTGATGTCCTCGAACTTCGGCTTGCCGAGCTGACGCCAGGGGTCGTAGTTCGCACCGTGCTGGTACGTCATCACGTCCGCTTTGATGCTGCCGCCCTCGATCGACCGGAACAGCGACACCTCGTCCTTGCCGTCGAGCTCGAGCGAGAAGTGAGCCGCGGCGTAGGTACGGGCTTGGGTGTTAGTCGCCATGGTGGTGGGGCCTCGAGCGATTGTACATCAGGTGTTTTTCGCCCAACCCGCGGTCAGCGCGACGTTGCGCGCTCGGGGCGTAGATCCGTGAGCAGCGTCGGACCATGCTACGGTGAAGCGGCACGCGGCCTTCCTAGGAACGACGCGTACGCGGTCAATGGCGGACGCGAAGCCAATCCCCCGAAGCTCCCGGACTAGCAGGGAAATCTCCGCCCAAAAGCCCCGTTGGGCGTTCTGGAAGGGGCTCTTGACGGGCGTCGTCCTCGAGGTCCCCGTCCTCGCGGTCACGGTGTGGCTGGTCGCCCGGATGGGCGTCGGTGATGAGGCCGCCAGCTTCATGTCGATCGGCCGGCTGACCGTGCTGTTTGCGGGACTCGCGGCACTGCTGACCGCCGGCGGGATCGGCCGGCTGGCGGCATACGTCTCGTTCGAGCATGGCCGGCGGCGTGGTGTGATCGCAGCGACCCGCGCGCATGCGATGGCGAGCGCCGGGCTCGTCCTGATCGCGGCGATCCCGCATGGCTCGATCGACTTCACGAGCCTGACCTGGCTCGGCTTGCCGGCGGCGGGCATGGTCGCCGGTGCGCTGTGCGGGGCGGTGATCGGCGCGGTCTGCACGGCGGCAACTTCGGTCGGGTTCGCGGAAGTTTGGTCGCTGACGCGCAAGCCTAGCGAGGCCCTGAAGAGCCTGCTGTCGCCCGGCGATCTCGTGCGCCTCGGTTCGGCGCTGCGCACCCGGACATCGACCCTGTTCGAGGGGATCTTCGATCCCGCGCCACCGCCTCCCGCGAAGCCCGCCGCTCCGACCGACGCGCCGCCACCACCCAGCGACGGACGTCCTGAAGGGGATCGCAAGAAGGCCGTGTGAAGCGGGTCCGCGCCGAATCGATGGCGGAGGTCTCCGATCGCACCGAGCTCCGCACGCTGGCGATCTCGTTGCTCGCCTCGTTGCTGCTGTGGAACCTGCCGTTCGGCGGGCTTCTGCTCTATCCGTTCAAGCTGCTCGCGACCTGGCTGCACGAGCTCTCACATGCGCTCGCGATGCTGGTGACTGGCACCGGCTTCGATCGTGTCGTGATCTACCGCGACACCAGCGGCCTCGCGTACGCGCGATCGGGCGCCGGTCCTACGGCCGCCGCGTTCATCGCCGCGGCTGGCTACATGGGGACACCGCTGTGGGGTGCGGCGCTGCTCGTGGTCACGCCGAGCGCGCGCTCGGCACGCATCGCGTTGCTCGTGCTCGCCATGCTCCTCGGCGGCACCGCGATGACGGTCGTCGCATCGCCGGGCGGTGATCGGTTCGGACCACTCGCCGTCGGCGCGATCGGCGGGGCGTTCGCGGCGGCAGCGCTCGCCCTGCCCGGTCGCTGGCGAGTAGCGGTCGCGCACTTCGTCGCCGCGCAGTCGTGCGTCAACGCGCTGCTCGACATCCGCGTGCTGCTGCGGCCGGCGCAGGTCGTCAACGGCCTCGAAGCCGGCGCCTCGGACGCGCACACGATGGCGGCAACCACGTTCGGCACGACGGAGTCGTGGGCCGTGTGGACGTGGGCGGTGATCTGGCTCGCGTGGTCGCTCGTCGTGCTCTACATCGCGCTGCGCGTCAGTGGATCGCAGGCACTGTCGCGCGTAGCCCCGTACGCGCCGACCACGGCTTCACTTCGAGATGAAAGTGATCGTGATGAGCATCGTCGTAGTCGGGTGACAGGACGAGATGAAACAGACCCGAGCGGGCCAGCTGGCACTGCAGGATCTTCATGACCGCACCGCCTTGCGTGAGCGGACGGCCGACGCAGTCGACGTCGTCACCGAGCCCCTGCTCGTAGTCGCGATCGACGCGCAGCGTGCCGAGGTTCGCGCCGATGAACGTGTGGACATCGATCGCGAGCCCATAGCTGTGCTTCGAGGGCCGGTTCGTGCCGCGCACGTTACGCCGCGAGTACGCCGATGAGAACGTCGCCTGTTCGACCCCGAGCTCGCGCAGATAACGCCCCGCCTCGTCGAGCGAGACGGCGAGCGAGCAGTCGATCACGAGTGGCTGGCCCGAGGCGCTCAGCGTCACCCCACCGAGTGATCCGGTGATCTCGACGCCCTGCGTGATCCCTGCGCGCTTCGCCGGCTTCCACGCGACGCCGCGGCGATCGAGCTCCGCCGTGCAGCTCGTCAGCACGTCGTCTGCCGGGCGCGTCACCGGCTGCGCGAACGCGATCGTCGACGGTAGGAGGACCAGCAAGCACGCACCACGCATGGTGCAAGGCTCCCGTGCAGGGGGGACGGTGTCAACTTTGTCAACCTTGGCGCCGCGCGCGCCGCAAAGGTTGACAAGGTTGACACCGTCCCCGGTCAGCTGTCCTGCAAAGGTTGACAAGGTTGACACCGTCCCCGGTCAGCTCGGACCGGCGGACGCGACGAGCTGCGCGAAGAAGTCAGGTGCCGCTGCGGCGATCGAGTCGGGCGTCATGATCACGACCTGGACGAGGTCGTCGCCGAACGCGCGCCCGGCGACGATCACCCGGTAGCGCTGGCGGTTGTCCAGCGCATCCTGGAACGAGCCGACCAGCTCGGTACCCTCCCATCCGGCGGGCAACGCGATCAGGCGCCCGGCGGGCACCGCGATGTCGTCGAAGCCGCGTGCCTTGCCGATCGAGTGGGCCTGCGCGATCCACGCGGTCATCTGCGTCGCCATGTTCTGCAGCGGCTCGCGGTGGAGCGTGACGAGCACGACGCCATCAGGATCGGCGAGCTCGTTGTCGGCGACCCACGTCGCCGGTGCGGTGATCGCGACCGTGCCGACGGTGTGGCGCACGCGCGGTGCGGCACCGAGGCTATCGGCGACCGAGGTCTGCGCGACGAAGATACCGGCGACGATGCTCGCCGTCACGAACGCCACCGCGAGGGCTCGCGCGGCATGCTTGCCAACGGTCGCCCACGGCGCGCTCGGTGACAGCAGCGTGCCGAACGTGAGGCCGGCGAACAGGCCCGCGCCGTGTGCCCATTGATCGATCACGGGATACAGGAAGCCGACGCCGACCTGTGCGATCGTGACGACGACGAGGCCGCCCCACATCCCGCGCTTCCA
>JBKJUF010000605.1:0-5159 GCA_046590445.1 Kofleriaceae bacterium | reverse complement strand
CTCGTCGAGGAACAGCGTCCCGCCGGTGGCCTCCACGAACAGTCCCGCGCGCGCCGATGTCGCGCCGGTGAACGCGCCCCGCGTGTGTCCGAACAGCTCGCTCTCGAGCAGGGACTCCGGTAGCGCCGTGCAGTTGATCGCGAGAAACGGTCGCTCTCGCCGTGGCCCCGCCTCGTGAAGGGCGCGCGCGACCAGCTCCTTGCCGCTGCCGCTCTCGCCTCGAAGCAATACCGGCGCCGACGACAGTGCCACGCGCTCGATCAACGAGTACAGCTCGCGCATCACGATGCTCTTCCCGACGAGCGCCGACATGCCCGAGCGACTCTCGACGCGAAGCTGGCGGTTCACCCTGCGCAGAGTGCGATGCTCGAACGCGCGGTTCGCGTGCAGCGTCAGCTCGTCGAGCCGCGCCGGCTTCACGACGTAGTGCCACGCGCCGCGCCTCATCGCCTCGATCGCGGTGTCGATCGCGCCGAACGCCGTCATGATGATGACCGGAAGATCGGCGTCGATCGCGCGCACCGCGTCGAGCACGTCCATGCCGTCGACCTCGGCCATGCGAAGATCCGTGATGACGAGGTCCGGGATCGACGATGCCAACGACTCGATCGCGGCCTTGCCGCTATCGACGACCCGCGGTCGCCACCCCTCCTCGCGAAGCTTGTCGGCGACGACACGCGCCATCTCGACGTGATCATCGGCGATGAGGACGGAGCGCGTCGTCATGCGTGCACCGGCCACGCGACGCGAACGGTCGTGCCTTTCCCCGGCGTGCTGTCGAGCTCGATCTCCGCCGCCTGCGCGCGGACGAGCTGCGCAACGACCCAGAGCCCGAGCCCGGTCCCCTGGCCTCGCTTCTTGGTCGTGAAGAACGGATCGAACACCTGCTTCTGGAGCTCGCGTGGAATTCCGTGGCCGTCGTCCTCGATCTCGAGCAGGACGGTGGCTTCTCGAGTGCTGGCGCGAAGCGTGACGTTGCCACCGCGCTCGCAGGCATCGATCGCGTTGAGGGCGAGGTTCACGATGATCTGCTGGACCTGATCGGGGTCCGCCCGAAGTCCGGAGGCGTTGGAAGGCACGTCGAGGTGGAGCGACACGGTTCGCTTGGCAGCCTGAGGAGCGAGCAAGTCCCTCACCACATGCACCGCGTGCGCCAGGTCGACAACCTGCATCGTCGCGGGCGCCGGGCTCACGTAGTCGAGCAGTTGCTGGATCAGCCGGGTGACGCGATCGATCTGATCGAGGACGAGGCGCTGATTGTCGGCCTCTTGATGCTCGCTCCCGAGGTGGGAGAGCGATAGCTCGACGCGACCACGCGCGACGTTCAGCGGAGTCCCGATTTCGTGCGCGATGCCGGCCGCGAGCTGGCCCGCGGTCACCAACTTCTCGGAGTGCAGCAGACGCTCCTCGATCCGGCGCAGCTCGCTGAGATCGTCGAACACCAGCAGCACGCTCACGTCCCCGACACCGCGTGCGAGCGGGATGGCGTGGATGTTGAGCGACGCCTCCGCACCGAGCAGCGTGATCCGTTCGCGGTGGAGCGACTGCGGCTCGCGTGTCTCCAAGGCGCGCTCGACGAGCCGGACGACGAGCGTGACGTCGTCGGGACGCCCTGCATCGAACGTGGCGTCGAGGGGACGGCCGATGATGTCTTGTCCGATCCGTTCCGCGAGCCAGCGATTCACGCCGGTCACGCGGCGATCCTCCGACAGCGCCAGCACGCCGCTCGGAATGTGATCGAGGATCTTCTCGGCCTTCTCGGTCAGGTGCGCGAGACGATCGGTGTGTTTCACGCGTTCGCGTAGCGCGCGCGCACGAAACGTGTTGTGCAGGACGTAGGCCGCCGCCGACAAGAGCAACACGAGCACGAGCAAACCGCCGACGAGCACGCGCCGTACGATCGTCTGCTCCTGCGCCTGAAGCGCCTGGGTCGAAGCGACGACGAGCAGAGTCCACGGCGGCCCGCTGTCGACGACAAGCGGGACTCCCACCGCGACCGCCGCGGTGTCGGGGAGTCCGATCGCGCGCGCGAGATCGCCGTCGATCACCACGCTCGAGTCGGCTCCAAACCCCGCGCTGGCCATGATCGGACGAAATAGTGGGGCACGCTCGCGGACGAGGTTGGCGAGCGCGCGATCGCTCACCGCGGCGGGTGCACCCGTTGCATCCAGGATCAGCGTGCGGGTCATCGGATCGCGTTGCAGCTTCATGCGCGTCAGCAGCACCGATGTATCGACGACGGCCGCGACCACCGGCCCGTGGCCCGCAGGACGTCGCGCGAACACGCGATACCAAGCGGCCGGATCTCCGGGTTCCACGAAGGCACCGGACACGTGCAGCTTGCCCGGCTGCTCCGCCGCGATGCGGAGGAGACGCTCCAGCGTGCTGTCGGAGCGCGCGGTGACACCCTCGGGCGCATCGAAGGCCGTGACCTTGGTCGTCTCGCCGTCGTCCGTTCGCGCGTACATCACGAGGTATTCGCGCTTGATGGTGGCGATGGCATGAAGCTCGCGCTCCGCGAGCTGCGTCGTGTCCGCACCCTGGAGCAACGTCGACGCCAGGTCGAGATCATCGCCGATGTCGGCGACCTCACCGGCGACGCCACGCGCGGCTTCCTCGATCCCTTGCTCGCGCTCGTGCCCGTAGCGCGAGAACAGCGCATCGCGATCGCGTTCCAGGACGCGCTGCCCCATGACCACGAGCAACGTCAACGCTGCCACGAGCGTTCCGCTGACGAGGAGAAGTGGCCGGCGAGCCATGCCGGTCGGGTTTAGCATCATCCACGTTCGCGCAGCTTCCGAAGACCCCTTGCAGAACGCCACACCGCCGTTGCAAGTTGCCGCGCCCCTTTCTCGCATCTCGACGTGAGTGCGTGGGCACGGTACGTGCTGGAACGGCGGGTCGTGAAGCTGGTGTTGCTCGTGACGTTCGTTGTCGTTTCCTTGTTCGGGACGCCTGCTGCGGTGAACGCGGACGATCGCAAGCACGTCGCCTTGCTCGACTTCGAAGGCCCGCGGAGCGCGAGCGTCCGAGGCGATGTGATGCGACTCGCCGCCACGCGGTGCTGGATCGCATCCCCTTCGAAGCTCGACGGCAGGTCCGTGCGCGAGTTCGCCGTCGACCACGACATCGACCTGGTGATCGCGGGTGCCATCGAGAAACGCGGACACGAGTATCAGATCCGGATCCGCTTCCTACGAGGGACGACGGGCCGACCGATCGGCGGCGCGACCGCAACGGTCCGACAGCCGGCGATGGATCGCGTGACGAAGCGTCGCGTCGAGCGCGAGCTCGTTCGAGCGCTCGCCACGATTCCACCCCGACCGAGTGAAGCAGTCGACGCACCCGAAGGCCTGACACGCTCGTACGTCGCACCATGAACGCGATCGATCAGACCACCGGTGCCGCAGCGAGTGCGGCGTGGCTCGAAGCACGCGGCCTCGACACGACCCGCACGCCCCATTGGTACGTCGAGATCACCATCGAGAGCGACAGCCCCGACGTTCGGTTCGAGCTCAACATCTACCCGGAGGAGTGGGGTGTCGTGTTCCGGCGTGGTGCGCGCGTATCGTCGATCCGCGTCACCGATGTCGCGTTCGTTCACGGCCTCGACGAGCACGGTCTGCTCTCGCAACTGCTGGGGCTCGATCGGATCGGCGATCTCCTCGTCCAGCTCGAACGGCGATTCGGCCTGACCTTTCTCCGAACGCGCGCGACCGTCCGGACCAACCTCGTCCGAGCCACCGCCGTGGTGCGCCCTTGGCTCCTTGGTTCCCGATGAGTCAGTCGGCCGAGAAGTGGCTAGACGAGCAAGAACCATCGGGCCAGAAACCAACCAAGGAAGCGCTTCGCGTACCATCGCGCTGGACGGACCTGTGGATGATTCTGGTATGCATCGCGGCGTGCGTTCTGGCGGCCGTCGTGTTCTGCCAGGCGCTGTCCCGAGGTTTGTTGGGAGTGGGCGTCTAGCCTGGGAAACGACGGGATGATGATCGGGATCAAGGTGTTTTCGGCGACCAAGGCTCGCGACCGAGAGGCCCTTGGCGACGTGATCACCGACTGGATCCGGTCACATCCCGAGTACCAATTCGACGACAAGCTCGTGCGGCAGTCGTCGGACGCCCAGTTCCACTGCCTGACGATCGTGCTGGTCTTCCGCTATCCTGCGCCGGGCGGATAAGACGGTGACACAGCTCGAAGCTCGCGACGCGCAAACTGCAAGACCGACGCTTGCGAGTTGCAACGAGGATCTCGAGGGCACACAGGGCATCTGCGAGGTTGGGCCCTGGCACGGCTGATGCGTCCGCCGTGCGGATGCGCCAAGTCGTGTTCGGGATCGCTGCCGTGTTGATGATCGCGTGTGGCGGCTCCGCCAAGAAGCCAACCGCAGCTCGCCCGGACAGGACGTCGACGGAGGACGATCGCCTCAAGGAACCCACGAGGGTCGAGCAGAACAAGGGCGACATGACGGTGACCACGAACACCGGCGATGACCTATCGTGGTTGGCGCCGGTCTACTTCGAATTCGACTCGTCCGACCTCACGCAGGCAACGCGCGACACGCTCGCGCGTCTGCACGACTGGCTGGCAGCGCATCCCAAGACGACCCTGACGATCGAGGGTCACTGCGACGAACAAGGCACGACCGAGTACAACATCGGCCTCGGTCAACGGCGCGCGCAAGTCATGACGGACTACTTGAGTCGGCTCGGCACCGACGCCAAGCGCTTGAGTCCCGTGTCCTACGGCGCCGAGCGCCCCGTGGCCGAAGGGCATGATGAAGTCGCGTGGTCGAAGAACCGAAGAGGCGAGTTTCGCGTCGGCCGATGAACCGGGTGACGGTCGAGATCTGTTCGCGAACGTTTGCATACCCCACCGAGTGCCCGTGTTGCGGTTCGGATCCCGATGGGGAGCTGCCGATCCTGTTTCGGACGAGCCAACGCATGATGGCGGAGGACACGGCGACCAGGATCTACTTCCCCTATTGCCGTCGCTGCATCGAGCACGTGTCGATCGCGGAAGCAGGGTCGATGACATCGGCCGTGCTCACGCTGGCGGGCATCGTCGGCGGCATCAGCGTCGGACTTGCCGATAGCGTGTGGCATGGCCTCTTCGTGTTCGTCGCCGCCATCACGCTGGCCCTGTTCGTGGTCTCGATG
>JBKJUF010000182.1:0-27506 GCA_046590445.1 Kofleriaceae bacterium | reverse complement strand
GCCGGATGCGTGAATCGCGCACGTCCGGATCTGTGGGGGCCCGGCGTGCCTGAGGCGCCGGGCTACCCGACCGTGCTCGGCGCCTTGGCGGCCAATCTGGCGAGGGCTTGCGAGGTCGTAACGAGCGAGGCCGCTAAAGTGAGCGGCATTGGCCTTAACGGCCGATGCGTGCCTGCAGCGTCGCGAGGGCCTGCATGCCCCAGCGTGGCGACGGCAGGCCGCCGGTCATGATCTCGGCGTCGGGTGCGTAGAACGAGCGCGCGACGTCGAGCTGCACCGTCGCCTCGAGGTGCGCGCCGAGGCCGCGCGCGAGGGACAGCGAGCCGCCGCCGGTATGGCCCGCGAGCGGCATCACGCGTGGCAGGTGAACCTTGGTGCTCGCGAGCGAAACGTCGAGCCCGAGACGAGTGCGCGAGCGGCGCGCGAGGTCGACACGCAGTCCGCCGGCGAGCCGCGCCTCGACGACCGCGTAGCCGTCGGGTGCGATCGTCGCGTCGTGGGTGAACCGGAGCTGGCCGTGGACCTGCGCATCGCCGGTCTCGACGGCGAGCTCGACGCGTGGCGTGGTGATGTCGACTTCACGCGCGACGTCGGTGACGAATTCGCCGGCGCTCGCCGAGACGATGCCGGCGCCTCCTGTCGCGTAGAGCGGGCCGAGCGCGAGGTTCTCGATATGGAAGAACCAGAAGTGGACGCTCGCGGCCGCGTCGGTGAACGTGCCGCCGCCCGCGCCGACGTCGACGATGTAATCGCGCGCCTCGGCCCATGCCGCGACATGCGCGCGGTGATAGCGGAACGGCGACGCTTCCGCGAACTGCTGCATCGCGACCGGGCCGCCCTTCGACCACAGAAACGTCCAGTGCGTGCGCAGATCGAACACCACGAGGTTGCCGGTCGCGGTGTCGTCGACGCCGATGAAGTCCGACAGTGGAATCGATACAGGCTGGAGGTGAAGGCTCGCGGTCTCGCGGCGGTTCTGGCCGGCGCGCAAGCGCAGCGGCGCGAGCAGCGAAGGGCGCACGTCCCACTCGAGGTGATGGCCGAGCTCGGCGAGCACCGGGCCAGCCGCGAGACAACCGCTCGCCCACTGCTCGGCGCTCGGATTCGCCTCGCCGTTCCACGCGACCCGCGCCTGCCCGCCGACGCGTACGAGCACGCACTCGTCCGCGACCACGCGGAGCTCGCCGCCGATCGCCACGTTGCCCTCGCGAGCGCCGCGAGACGCACCGCCGCCGGCGAGCTGGGCGAACGCGTCGACGGCGAGGCCCCCGCCGGTGAGCTCGTAGCGCGAGGGCAGGCCGAGCTCGCGCTGCTGGGCCTCGACGGTGTCGACGCCGTTCCGCGAGCTGTCGGCCGAGGCTGTGGTCGTGGCGCCGAGGAGGGTCAGGATCGCGAGCACGCGGCGCATCGCGGGAAGCCCAAGCAAGCGCCTGGCCAGCGGCAACCCCGCGGAAGGTGTGATCGCGAGGTGGCGGCTTCCCGTCGATGCGTCGAGGATCGCGCAGGTGAGCTACCTTCGCGCGATGGATGTTGCGCTGCTCGCAACGCTCGCCAGCGGTGCGGCCGGTGCGATCTACCTCGCCCTCCGGGTGTGCCGGACCGACGCCCGCCGAACCCGGCGCGTGCTGCGGAAGGCGCGGGTCGTGCCGATCGCTGACCTCGTCGATGGCCGGCTCGCCTGCATCGTCGGCACGGTCGAGCTCGCGGACGACGCGATCGAGGCCCTGGTGTCGCGGCGGTGGTGCGTGGCGTACGACACCACCGTGCAGTTCTTCCGGGGGACCGACTACACGTTGCCGCTGCGCGTCGAGATCGAGCGGCGGATGGTGCCGTTCTTCGTCGTCGACGCGACCGGGCGCGCGCGCATCGCGCCCCACAGGCCGCGCTCTGCAATCGACCGATCGCGCGCAGCGAGCGGTTCGAGGAGCGGATCATCGAGGACGGCGACGTCGTGCGGATCGTCGGCAGCGTCGTGCTCGAGCCCGCGCGCAGCACGACCTGCGAGCACAGCTTTCGCGGCGGTGCGTGGAGCGCGACGATCACCGGCTCGTCGAGCTATCCACTGCTGATCGATCGTGACGGCTAACGGCGCTGGGGTCAGCGCGGCTGGATCAGATCGAGCTTGTTGCCGTAGAGGTCGAGAAACACGCCGACGGTGCCGTAGGGCTCGTCGCGAGGTCCCGACACGAAGCGGACGCCGCGGGCGGTGAGTCGCGCGTGGTCGTGCGCGAAGTCGTCGGTGTGCACGAACAGGAATACCCGGCCGCCGGTCTGATCGCCGATCCGTGCGCGCTGCTCGTCGGTGACCGCGCGCGCGAGCAGGAGGCCCGGGCCGACGCGCACCCATCGCTTGCCGTTGCCGAGGTCGGTGTCCTCGAGGAGCGGCATGCCGAGCGTCTCGACGTAGAACGCGATCGCCTCGTCGTAGTCGCGCACGATCAGCGCGGTCTGGACGACCTGCATCACGGACCGAACACGCCGCGCGCGACGTTGCGATGAAACCAGTGTGCGGCCTGCTCGTCGTCGGGCGCGAACCGGCCGCGCGGCGCGAACCCGGAGCGCAGGCCGCGGCTGACGTGCGCGAGCGTGTCGACATCCTCGGCGTCGACCTGTGACGACAGCCAGCGGCGATCGCGGTCGGCGTGCTTCTCGCGATCGATCGCCCACTGGTGCCAGACAAACCGCGTCGCCTCGGGACGGCCGGGGATCGGCTGGTAGACGTTGACCGAGAGTCCCCACGGATAGAAGTTCAGCGCCAGGTTCGGGAACACGAACCACCACAGCGCGAACACCCGCCGGCCGGCCGGATCGTGGAAGCGCTCCGGCAGCCACGCCGGATCGAAGCCATCGGCGGGCTTCGACGCGTAGACCCACTGGAGCACCGAGTGCTCGTAGATCTCGGTGGTGTAGCTCGCGAGCTCGATCGCGTCGGCGAGGCCGTGTGGGGCGCGGTGGACGTAGCCGATGTGGAACGGGTCGAGGAAGTTCCACGCGTGCTGCTTCCAGTTGCCGGCGACGTCGCGGGTCTCGGCGGACGTCCGCTCCACGGCGGCGGGCATGTTCGCGAGCGACGCGTCGATCTCGGCGAACACCGACGGCAGCGCGGGAGCGCCCGAGATGGAGCGAGCCAGCGGATGCTGGGGAGCGGGGCCGGCCGCGAGGTTCGCGAACACCATGCGGCGCCAGATCGCGACTGGCAGCGAGGGCAGGTGATCGCAGTCGCGCGGAAAGTCAAGAAGCTTCGTGAAGCCGGGCTGCGAGACGAAGCGCCCGGTGCAGTCGAAGCGGCGGCCGTGCTGCGCGCACACCAGCGTCGGGCCGCGGCTCGCACCGAGCACGAGTGGATGCCAGGCGTGCGTGCACGTGTTCGGGAACGCGCGCAGCACGTCGTCGTCCCAGCCACGCTGCAGGTAGAGTGGCCGGCCGAGCAGCGAGACCGGGACGCGGGTACCACGCGCGGCGACCTGCTCGTCGAGTGGGCGCGGGTCGTCGCCGTGATCGGGCAACAGCTGCCAGCTCGTGCGGAACAGCGTGTCGAGCTCGCGCTGCGCGAACTCGCCGTCGACGAACGCCGCGGCGGGCAGCGTCTCGGCACGGCGGATGTCGTCGTCGACGCGACACTGCTCGGCGGTCAGCGGCATGGTGCGCAGCATAGGTCAGAGCAGCGCGCTGAAGATGAGGCCAAGGCCCGCGATGGCGACGTACCAGACGAGCGTCCGGACGACCGGGATCCCGATGACGTAGATCGGCCAGTAGGCGAGGCGCGCCCAGAAGAACAGGTGCGCGCCGAGGTCGACGCGATCGGTGTGGCGGCCGCCGAGGTGTGCGACCGCGACGAGGCCGATGAACAGCGGCAGGCTCTCGAGCATGTTCCGGCCGGCGCGATCCGCGCGCTCCGCAAACGCCGGCGGCGGTGGCACGTCGTGCCGGTTGCCGAGCGCGACCTTCATGCCCGCGGGCGTCCACGCTCGCGCCTTGAGTACGCCCGCCGAGAACACCATGATCCAGGTCAGCACGATGGCGTACGCCACGAGCTGCAGGTCGATCGTCATCGGCGGACGGTACTACGCCGCCGGGCGGTCAGGACTCGCTCGAGATCGAGGATGTCATCACGCGTACCCGTGGTGCCTCGCGCGTTGTACTGCGCACGCACGCCGCCGAAGTACCGCGCGATCTCCGCGGGCTCGCTCACCGCGATCGCCGCGCTGTCATCGATCACGAGTGCGGGAGTCTCCCAGCGTGCAGCAACCCTCTCGCCGTCACCGGCAACCAGCGCGCGCGCGAGCCGATCGAGGAGCTCTTGCACTCCGCCGCGCAGGGCGTGAGGCAGGCGCACGCCGCGCGGTTGCGTATGTCGTTGATGCGTCGCCATGCGCGTTCAGCTCCCGGGTCGATTGCTCTTGACCGTGCATCGCATGCCTCTTGACGTGTGTCACGATGTGACACATGATGTGTTACATCGTGACACGTAAGAAAGCACCGACCGAACCGCCCGACGACGAACCCGAAAAGAAGGAGCGCGTGCTCCATACGCGCGTTCCCGAGAGTCTCGAGACGCACCTGCGGGAACGCGCCGAAGAACTCGGGATTTCGGTATCGAACCTCGTTCGCAACGTGCTCGGGCATGCGTTCGGACTTGTCGGAGATGTCGTTGCCGATAGCCACGCGATCGCGAAAGCCGCGCGGGGCGGTACGAAGCGGCCCGCGGCGGTGCCGGCGGCGTCGATCGACGACGTGCTCGGCTGGCAGCCGATCGTGCTCGGCAAGAACGCCGTGTGCGCGCGCTGCAATGCGCTCCTGCCAAAAGGTCGAGATGCCGCGATCGGTGTCGGTACGAGTCTGGTCGTCTGTCCCCCATGTCTCGAGGAGCTACGCGCATGACCCAGTCAACCTCTCAGTCCCTGGCCGACCTCCGGGCCGCGTTCGGCGAGCTACTCGCACCGCTCCGCGAGTCCGCGGTCGAGGCCGGTCGGCTCGTGCAGCACCTCGGGGCGCGGCTCGATACGCTGTCACTCGAGCTCGCGCGCGATGTCGGCGCGGTGAGCCGTGACGCCCAGGCTTTTGCAGGCGCCGCGCGCGACCAGGCCACGACACTCGTGCGGGCGACCCCGCGGGCCGCGAAGCTCGCACAGATCGGTGCTGGCCTGCTCGCACGCCATCGCTGGATGCGACTCGCGGCAGCAGCGCGCGGCGATCTCGCGCTGCGCGAGGTGGATCATCGCGAGCTGGCACGGCGAGCCACGGTGGCGGCGGCTCAGCTGCGTGGCGGGATCGCAAAGCTCGGCCAGCTCGCGTCGTGCCGGCCCGATCTCGTGGGCCCCATCTGGGCGATCGAGCTCGCGGCGCTCCAGGATGACGTGCCCGCGATCGACGCCTCGGCGATCCGCACGCGCATCGAGCACGAGCTGGGGCGCCCGCTCGATGCGGTGTTCGCGACGTTCGATGACATGCCGCTGGCGGCCGCGTCGCTCGCGCAGGTCCACGCGGCCACGTTGCTCGACGGCACGCGCGTCGCGGTGAAGGTGCAGGTCCCGGGGATCGAGGACGTGATCGAGGCCGACATCGCGGCGCTGCGGACGATCGCAGCCGCCCTCGGCGACGTGCCGGGCATCGATCTCGAGACGCTGGCCGACGAGCTCGCGCGTGCGCTCGCGACCGAGCTCGACTACGAGGCCGAAGCCGCCGCGTTGGAGCAGTTCGCACGGGCCGGCTCGCCGGTGAGCTCGCCGCTGCCGATCGCACACGCCTCTTCGGCGCGGGTACTGACGATGACGCGGATCGACGGCGTGCGGCTCACCACCGCGCTCGATGCGATGCCCGCCGACGTTCGCGATCGCGTGCTCGGCGAGCTCGTGGCCGAGGTCGCGGCGCAGGTGCTCGTGCGCGGTCAGGTCCACGCGGACCCGCATCCCGGCAACTTCCTGGTCACGCCCGACGGCAAGCTCGCGCTGCTCGACTTCGGCTGCACGCTCGAGCTCGCGCCCGCCGAGCGCGCCTCCTATGCGCGGCTCGTCCTCGCGATCGCGGGCGCGAACCACGACGCCGCGGTGCGCGAGCTCGCGAGCCTTGGCTTCGCCTGCGATGACCCCGCGCAGCTCGTCGCGGTCACCGCGTCGCTGATCGGCTCGATGCGCCCGGGCACCGCGGTCAGCGAGCTCGACTGGGAGACCGCGTTCGCCCAGCAGATCGCGCAGGCCCGGCAGCTCGGCGGGCTCGCGATCCCTCGCTCGTTCGTGCTACTCGGGCGAGTGCTCGCGACGATCGCCGGCCTGCTCGCGAAGTACCGGCCGCAGATCCACATCCACCCGCTGATCGCGCGCCAGCTCGCAGCCGCGATCGGGTAGCGACGAAACACCGCAGCGCCGCATCGGACCTGCGTGATCGGACTTATCGCCGGTCGCGCGGTCCTGCCGTTGCCAGACGTTATACTCGGCGGCGTGAAGCTCTCGCGCGGACTCGTCTACATGGCAGCGAGCGCGCTTAGCTTCTCGGCGATGTCGGTGCTCGTCAAGCTCGCGAGCCCGCGCATCCCGACCGGCGAGATCGTGCTCGCGCGCGCGATCGTCACGCTCGTCGTCTCGTGGGTCATGGTGCAGCGCGCCGGGCTCTCGCCGTGGGGCACCAGCCGGCGCGGCCTGATCTTCCGCGGCCTCCTCGGGTTCGGCGGGCTCGCCGGTTACTTCGCCGCGCTCGCGATGTTGCCGCTCGCCGACGCGACGACGATCCAGCAGATCGTGCCGCTACTCACCGCATTCCTCGCGTGGCGCGTGCTCGGCGAGCGCGTCGGCTGGGCGAGCGCGATCGCGCTCGCTTGCGGCATCGCCGGGGTCCTCGTGATCGTCCACCCCAGCGGTGCCGGCACCGATCCACGCGGCGTCGCGATCGCGCTCGGCGCCGCCGTGTGCTCCGCGATCGCCTATGTCACCGTGCGCCAGCTCTCGAGGCGCGAGCATCCGCTCGTGATCGTCTTCTACTTTCCCCTCGTCGCGACGCCCCTCGCGATCCCGTGGGCACTCGCCGACTGGGTCACACCGGGGCCCCTCGATCTCGTCCTTCTTCTCGCGATCGGGCTCACCACGCAGGTCGCCCAGGTCTTCTTGACCATGGGCCTCGCAGTCGAGCGCGTCGATCGCGCCACCGTCGTCGGCTACCTCCAGATCGTGTTCGCGATCCTCTGGCAGCTCGCCGTCTTCGGTGACATCCCGACCCTCGCCACGCTCGGCGGCGCCGCCCTCATCATCGGCGGCACGCTCGTGGTCTCTAGGTTCGGCGGCGACGCTCGCCCACTCGCAATGCCCACGCCAGCGCCCACGCCACCAGTGCCACCAGCGTGATGCTCGCGAGCACGTCCGACGTGAAGTGCGCGTTGACCGCCATCCGCGCTGCCATCACGAACCCGGCGATCGCGAGCAGCGGCCGCGTGCGCGGCGCGACCACCGCGAGCGGGATCAAGATGCTCGTGAACAGCACGACGTGCCCCGACGGAAATCCTATCCCGTCACGCCAGAACGTCCCGTCGCCGCCCTGTGCGATCCACTCGCTCGGCCGCAGCCGGCCCGTCGCGCCCTTGATGTGAAAGCTCAGGAAGCGACACACCACGTGCGTGCCCGCAACCAGCATCCACGCCGGCGCACGGATGTGCCAGCGCGGCACCGCCATCACCACCAGCATCCCCGCGACCAGCACCACCGACGAGCCCAGCCGCAACACCGGCAGCCCGATCGTCCACTCGAGCACCTCGATGCCGCGATCCCACAGCGTGCTCGGCTCGAACGCCACGATCCACAACGCGAGCGGCCGATCGATCGCCACCACACAGATCGCAGCCAGCACCGCGCTCACCACCGCCAACGCAAAAAGGGGGTCAGACGCAATTAGCGCAACTTGCGATCTCGAACTGCGCGAAATTTCTCGGCGCGAGGGGTCAGACGCAATTAGCGCAACTTGCGATCGCGGACCGCTGGTGACTTCTTCGGGGCGCGGTTCCACGACCAGCCAACTTACGTGACTTCACGCTGCGGCGTGGCCGCGAACAGCGTCACGAGCAAGTTGCGCAAGTTGCGTCTGACCCCATTGCTCGAGTGATCTCGCGCGGCTGCGGATCGCAAGTTGCGCAAGTTGCGTCTGACCCTCAGCGATGGCGCCGGCTGCTCGCCGGGGCTGACGATGAGGAGTGGCCGCGCGAGCTACTGCTGCTGCTCGATGAGGACGATGGGCGATCGTAGGACGGCCGCGAGGGCGGCGACGATGGGCGATCGTAGGAGGGGCGAGACGGTGGCGACGAGGGGCGAGACGGTGGCGACGATGGGCGATCGTAGGAGGGGCGTGACGGCGGCGACGATGGGCGATCGTGGGACGGTCGCGAGGGCGGCGACGACGGACGATCGTACGATGGGCGCGTCGGTCGATCGTATGCTGGGCGATCGAAGGTGGGGCGGGTAGGACGATCGTGGATGGGGCGATCGTAGGTCGGGCGCGTCGGGCGATCATAGGTCGGACGCGTGGTCTCGGATGTTGGGCGACCGTAGGCATCACGGACCGGGCGGTCGAAGGTGGGGCGGACGCTCGGCGGATTTGCGGTTGTAGGAGCCCACGTGCGGCCGCCGCGCGCATCGAGACGAGCGCGCATGAGGCCGGCGGCTCGGATGGGCCACACCGTGGCGCGAACGGGCGGGCGCGCGACGGTGGTGGTGACGCGCAGGCCTTCGGAGGGGTTCGCGAGGGTCCTGCCACGGATGCGGCGGCCGAAGTCGCGCTCGGTGGTGAAGCGCCAGTCGGAGGCGCCGCTGCGATGATCGCGAATGCGCGGACCGCGCGAGCCAGCGCGGTGATCGCGCTGGTGCGGACGCGCGGGCCGCCAGCCGACGTAGCCGGAGCCGTGACGCCACTCGACCCACGCCGGGCTCCACGTGTAGTCGGCGACCCAGCCCCAGTAACCGTCGCACCACGCCCACTGGCCGTAGTGGAACGGCAACCATCCCCAGTCCCAGTCGCAGCCGTACGTCCAGCCGTAGTCGGTCCACACCCAGGTTCCGCACGTCTCGTACGGTGTGAAATCCACGCCCACCACCGTGGTGTGCGGGCGCCAGACGCGTCCGTACTCGGGATCCTCGACCCACTCGCCGTAGGGCTGCAGAGTTGCGTCGATCTCGGCATCGGTGACGGTGCCGAGCACGTAGCCGGGATCCTGCGGATCAGACGACGGCTCGATCGCCGCCGCGCCGTAAGCCTCTGCTTCGAAGCCATAACCTGGATCGATCACGCCGCCCGGCGGGCCTTGCACGACGATCGGCTCGGGCCGGAAATCAGGTGTGGTCGACGCCGGGGCGTACTCGCGGTAACAGGCGCTCGCGAGGAGCGCGACGACAGCAGCGACAGGCAGGCCACGCATGATGCGAGCATCGTGCAGTCGGCATGCCTAACCATGCGTCTTCACATTCCTTCAGGTCCGGGAAGAAGGTCCGGGGGCTCGCCGGTTTGAGGCCGCGCAGCAGCTTGACAGCCCTGCCAATGGGGTTTAAGAAACCCCAGCGATTCCGCGCCTATGGCGCGTACGAAGAGAGGCGTAATGATCCGCGTATCGAATCTCTCGAAGTTCTACGGCGGCAAACGCGCACTGGGGCCCGTGTCCTTCGAGATCAAGGACGGCGAGACCGTGGGCTTTCTCGGCCTCAACGGCGCCGGCAAGACGACCGCGCTCCGCATCCTCGCCTGCGATCTGCGGCCGTCGGCCGGCACGATCGAGGTGGGTGGTGTCGATGCGGTTGCCGAGCCCCACGAGGTCCGCAAGCGCATCGGGTTCCTCCCGGAGAACCCGCCGCTCTACACTGACATGAACATCGTCGACTACCTCGCCTTCGCGGGCGAGCTGCGCGGGATGTCTCGCGCGGAGGTCCGGAAGCGGCTGCCCGACGTCCTCGACATCACCGCGCTCGGTGACGTCTCGCAGGATCCGATCGGCACGTTGTCACACGGCTACCGACAACGCGTCGGTGTCGCCCAGGCGATCATCCACCAGCCGAAGTTCTTGATCCTCGACGAGCCGACGCGCGGTCTCGATCCGGTGCAGATCGTCGAGATGCGCAACCTGATCCACGATCTCAAGCAGAACCACACGGTCCTGATCTCGAGCCACATCCTCACCGAGATCAGCCAGACCTGCGATCGGCTGCTCGTGCTCGGCCGCGGCAAGATCCTCGGTGTCGGTAGCGAGGGCGAGCTCGCCGCGCACGAGGGCGAGATCCGCCAGATCACGGTCACCGTGCGTGCACCGAAGAACCCGGCCGATCCCTATCGCGGCGATACCCCGAAGGACAAGCAACCGTCCGCACCGCTCGATCCCAAGGCCGACATCGTCAAGGTGCTGAACGCGGTCCCTGGCGTGAAGAGCGTCGCCGATCCGTACGAGCAGGGCGGCGGCTGGCTGTTCTCGCTCCAGACCACCCAGGACTGCCGCGCGGACGTCAGCCGCGCCGTCGTCGACGCCAAGCTGGATCTTCTGAAGCTCGACTACTCGCGCAGCGAGCTCGAGAACACCTTCATCCGACTCGTGGGAGGAGCCGATGCGAGCAACTAGCATCATCTACCGCCGCGAGCTCGGCGCGTACCTACGGTCGCCCTTTGCCTGGGTGATCGCGGCCGTGCTGCTGCTCGTCGACGGCATCCTGTTTCAGGGCTACGCGCTCCAGGGCGAGCAGCTCTCGGCGATCGTGCTCGAGCGCTTCTTCTACTTCTCGAGTGGTGTCGCACTCGCGGCCGGTCTGCTGCTGTCATTCCGGTTGATCTCCGAGGAACGGCAGACCCACTCGCTCGTGCTCCTCAACACGTCGCCGGTACGCGATACCGAGATCATCGTCGGCAAGTTCCTCGCGGCGCTGACCTTCCTCGCGATCTTGCTGCTGCTCTCGCTCTACATGCCGCTGCTCATCAAGGTGCGCGGCAAGATCTCCGGCGCGCAGATCATGGTCGGCTACCTCGGCCTGTTCCTGCTCGGCTCGGCGGCGCTGTCGATCGGCATCTTCGCGAGCTCGTTCGCCAAGAACCAGCTCGTCGCCGGCGTCTCCGCACTCGCGATCCTGTTCGTGATGCTGCTGCTCTACCTGTTCGCGAAGAAGCTCGATGGCGGCGTCCGCGAGGTGCTGCAGGAGCTCGACCTCTGGTGGATCCACTTCCAGAACGGCTTCATGCGCGGCGTCCTGAACCTCAAGGACGTCGTCTATTACCTGGCAGTCACATACTTCTTCCTGTTGCTGGCGGTGAAGACGCTGGAGGCGAAGCGATGGCAATGAGAACAGCTTCCCCGTGGTGGGCCTCCCTCGCGTTCGGGATCGGCCTCCTCCTCACGTTCATCAGCGAGCGGCTGGTCGCGCACCAGGCCGGCCTCCGCGTCGCGCTCACCGGGCTCGGTATCGGCCTCCTGGTCGCGGTCACCGCGGCCCGGCTCTGGACCACGCTCGGCAGCACGGGCGCGCGGCGCAAGGTCGAGCGCACGCTGCTCGTCTGTCACCTCGGCACGCTGCTCGCGTTCGTGCTCTACGCGCTGTCGACCTCCTGGGGGCTCGAGCTGCTCGGCGTCAGCGCGACGTCGGCAGCCCGGGTTTCGGGCGCGCTCACGGTGGTGTGGTCGATCGTGATGCTGGCATCGGTCGTGCCGGTCCTGATGATCGAGCTCTCGCTCGGCATTCCGCTCCGCACGAACTTCGACATCGACGACGCCGATGACGCGGGCGTCGAGTACTACCGGGTCCGCGAGATCGGCTGGTCTGGCCTCACCGTCGCGCTCGCCGCGGCGCTGCTGATGGTCACCTGTCGTGTCACCAAGGAGCGCAACGTCTCGCGCGACGTCAGCTACTTCAAGACGTCATCGCCCGGAGAGTCGACGAAGAACATCGTGGCCAACGCCACCGAGCCCGTGAAGGTGCACCTGTTCTTCCCCGATCCGAACGAGGTCAAGGAGCAGGTCGTCGACTACTTCGAGGCGCTGCGCGCGGCGAGCGGCAAGCTCGAGATCTCGATCGACGACCGCGTCGGCAACGCCGACCTCGCGGGCAAGTACAAGGTGCAGAAGGAGGGCGTGATCGTGCTCGCGCGCGGGACTGGCGAGGCCGAGAAGTTCTTCACGCTCGAGATCGAGACGGACCTCGAGAAGGCGCGCAAGGTCTCGGGCAAGCTGCGCAACCTCGATCGCGAGATCAACGCGCTGCTGATGAAGCTCGTGCGCGACAAGCGCAAGGCCTACCTCGTCAAGGGCCACGGCGAAGTCACGGACTCTGAATCGGTGCCGCCCGAGCTCAAGGGGCGCGTCCCCGAGCGCAGCATGACGATGTTCCGCAAGCGGCTCGCAGAGCTCAACTACGAGATCAAGGACCTGACGGTGATGGAGCTCGCGCGTGACGTCCCGGCGGACGCCACGATGGTGCTGCTCATGGGGCCGTCGGTCCCGCTGCAGACCGCCGAGTGGGATGCACTCGATCGGTACCTGACGCGCGGTGGCCGCCTGTTGCTCGCGCTCGATCCGAAGGGCGAGCCCAGCATCGGGCCGCTCGCCGGCCGCGTCGGCGTGCGGATGATGCCCGGCGATCTCGTCGACGACCAGGCGTTCATGCCGCAGCGTGGATCGATCACCGATCGCCGCTTCGTGATGACCTCGCAGTTCACGTCGCACGCGACGACGACCGCGATCTCGCGCGGCGGCGAGCTGATCACGATCGAGCCCGGTGCACTCGAGGATCATCCGTTCTCGTCGCAGGGTGAGGCTCCGAAGAAGACGATCACGATCCGCTCGATGTCGTCGTCGTGGCTCGACTACAACGCGAACTTCACGTTCGACGACAAGGGCCCGAAGCCGGAGCGCAAGGATCGCTACACCCTCGGCGCCGCGATCGAAGGCCCGAAGGTCAGCGGCAAGGACGGCTTTCGCGCGCTCGTCTACTCGGACGTCGATCTGTTCGCCGACGTGCTCGCGCCGGGCGCGATGGGGCGCGCGCAGGTTCGCTTGCTCTCTGGCAACTTGCTCGTCGATTCGATCCGGTGGCTCGGCGGCGAGGAAGTGTTCGCCGGCGAGATCGTCTCGGAGGACGACAAGCCGATCCAGCACTCGAAGAACCAGGATGCGGTGTGGTTCACGCTGACGACGGTCGGCGCTCCGCTGCTCGTCCTGACCCTCGGCCTCGTCGGGACCTGGGCCCGCCGGCGCCGCTCGATGAAGAAGGCCGGCCGCGCCGGTGAGGTGAAGCGATGAGAGGAGCCCTGATCCACGGCGTCTTGCTCGCCGTGATGCTCGTGTATGGCTATCGCACGTGGACGCGTGACAAGACGGTCAAGCCGGACATCGGCTCGGTCGTGCTCTGGAACACGGCCGAGAGCGATCTCGTCTCGATCGAGTACAAAGCCGAGAAGCGCATCGTCAAGCTGGAGCGCAAGGGCACCGGTGCCGATGCGTACTGGTGGGGCAGCGATACGTCGATCGAGCAGAAGCCGAAGGCTCCCGATGCCGGCAGCGGCAGCGCGGCGGGCAGCGGCAGCGCGGCGAAGCCCGCGGCTGGCAGTGGCAGCGCGGTTGCGGCCAGCAGTGGCAGCGCGGCCGGCAGTGGCAGCGCGGTTGCGGCCGGCAGTGGCAGCACGGCCGGTAGTGGCAGCGCGGTTGCGGCCGGCAGCGGCAGCGCGGCGAAGCCCGCGGCTGGCAGTGGCAGCGCGGTTGCGGCTGGCAGTGGCAGCGCGGTTGCGGCCGGCAGTGGCAGCGCGGCCGGCAGTGGCAGCGCGGCAGGCAGTGCGGCGACGCCGCCGGCAGTCGCGACCGACGAGGTCCGCAAGACGCGCGAGTTCCCGCTCGGCGAGGGCGGCGTGAAGCTCGTGAAGAGCTACGTCGCCGCGCGCGCGATCCGCGATCTCGGCGTGCCGACCGAGGCGCAGAAGAAGACGTTCAAGCTCGATGCGCCGAAGGCGACGATCACGGTGACGTTCAAGGACGGCGTCCGGACGTTCCAGATCGGCGACGCGGTCTACGGCAACCAGGACAAGTACGCGCTCGATACCCAGTCGAAGCGCGCCTACGTGCTCTCGAAGGAGCTGCTGACCGGCCTCGAGCTCGGCGAGCAGAGTCTGTTCCTCGCGGACCCGCGTGGCTTCGACGTCAAGCTCGTCGAGAGTGTGGTGATCGAGGGCGGCGGCAAGACGCGGACGGCCGTGCGCGTGATGACCGGCGTCGAGAACAAGAAGATCAAGACGTGGGGCGACGGCGAGACCAAGAAGCCGCACCCGTCGCTCGGCAACTTCATCGACAACCTCGGGGCGATGCCGCCGGTCGAGTACTCACCACAGACCCGGATCGAGTCGCTGACGCTGATCGTCAAGCTCACCTACAAGGACGCGGACGGCAAGAAGCTCGGCACGCTCGCGCTCTACAAGGGCGAGAAGCCGCCGGTGATCGACGACGATACCGAGATCGATCCGGCGAACCCGCCGCGTGGTGAGATCGAGTACTTCGTCGTCACCGAGAAGTCGCGCGTGCCCGCGATGGTACGCAAGGACAGCGCGCAGCAGACCGAGCAGAACTTTCCGGTCGTGATGACCGAGAAGGCGCCCGAGCCCGGCACGTCGATCGATCCGAAGGGCAATCCGTTCGGCACGCCGCTGCCGAAGCCCGGCGCGACCCCGCCGAACCCGCATGGCGCGGGCATGCCGGGTGCCGGACCGCACGGCATGACACCGCCACCCTCGGGATCGCCCGCCGCACCGGCGACCGCGAACCCGCACGGCGCGACGCCACCGCCAGCACCGACTGCTGCGCCCGCGGGTGGTACGACTCCTGCGCCTACGCCGACGAAGCCGGCGCCGCCTGCGCCGGCGGTGACGAAGCCTGCAGCGCCTGCGCCGACGAAGCCGGCGGCGCCTGCGCCGACGAAGCCGGCGCCGCCTGCGCCGGCGGTGACGAAGCCTGCAGCGCCTGCGCCGCCTGCGCCGCCGAAGCCGGCGGCGCCTGCACCGACCGCGGGCAGCGCCGCACCAATGACGAACGACGGCCACGCGCACTGATCGCGCATCGCGCATCGCGCTGATCGAGGGCCCGCTGATCAGGGCCCGCTGATCGAGGGCCCGCTGGATCGGGGCCACGCGATGAGAGCCGGTGGCTCGGGGAACGCGATGAGAGCCGGTGGCTCGGGGAACGCGGAGGCTCGGGCCTATGCGTGAGAGCCGGTGGCTCCGGGGGCACGCGATGAGAGCCGGTGGCTCGGGGGCACGCGGTGAGAGCCCGTGGCTCAAAGCCACGCACGCTGTGAGGGCCCGCGGATCGGGGGCGGCGGATCGGGGCCACGCAGGTGACGCCAGCGTGCGCCGTCGCACGCCATACGGCACGCCTGCAAGCATTTCCCTGCCTGAACGCACGGTTAGCGCGTGGAATACGGGCAACCGGTTGACCGGTCCAACGTGTGTAACCAAGGTCCGTGCAAGTCGCCGTTCCGGCTCCTGCAAAGAGCCGTGCTGGAGGAGATCAGATGAAGTTCCATCGCAACCTGCTCGCTGCCGTGGCCGTCGTCGGCCTCGTGGGGACCGGTGCCGCGCTGCGCACCGAGATCGAGCCCGCGCACGCTGCACCGTCTTCGCTGACCGATGCGTCGATTCCTGACGTCGCCGAGCGCGTCGTCGACAGCGTCGTCAACATCTCGACGTCGCGAGGTGGCAACGCCGGCCCGGCGTCCCACGACCCGTTCTTCACCGATCCGGACTCGCCCTTCTACGGGATGGATCCGGGCACGCGCAAACAGATGAGCAAGGGCTCGGGCGTGATCGTGACGTCCGGCGGGCGCGTGCTCACCAACGCGCACGTCATCAAGGGCGCCGATGACATCGTCGTCCACTTGCAAGACGGCACCGAGCTCGCGGCGAAGGTCGTCGGCGCGGATCCACGTGCGGACCTCGCGGTACTCCAGCTCGAGGGCAAGCACCCGGCGCTCAAGCCGATCTCGTTCGGTGACTCGACGGCGCTGCGGCTCGGCGAGGTCGTGCTCGCGGTCGGCGATCCGTTCGGCGTCGGTAAGTCGGTGACGATGGGCATCGTGTCCGCGAAAGGCCGCAGCGGCATGGGCATCGAGGACTACGAGGACTTCATCCAGACCGACGCCGCGATCAACCCGGGCAACTCCGGCGGCGCGCTGGTCAACCTGCGGGGCGAGCTGATCGGCATCAACACGGCGATCGCGTCGAAGAGCGGCGGTTACGCGGGGATCGGCTTCGCGATCCCGTCGAACATGGCGCGGCCGATCATGGACATGCTCGTCAAGGAGGGCAAGGTCGTGCGCGGCTACCTCGGCGTCAACATCGCCACGGTGACGCCCGCGATCGCCAAGGATCAGAAGCTCGGCGTCTCGCGCGGAGCGATGGTCGCCGATGTCGAGCCCGATGGCCCGGCCGCGAGGGCAGGCCTCGTCGAGGGCGACGTGATCACGGCGATCAACGGCAGCGCGATCCGCTCGAGCGACGCCCTGCGCAACACGATCGCGATGATCCGTCCGGGCACGACGATCGACCTCGAGGTCGTGGCCCGCACCGCGGGGAGGAAGACCGTCAAGGCGAAGCTCGGCACGCTGCCCGAGCCCACGGCCGAGCCCACGGTCGAGCCGGTGCGACTGCGCCGTCGCGGTCGCTGACGCTTCGTACCAGTCGACGCCGCTGGAATTTATCCTCTTCCTCCGTGGCGTCGGCTGGTTCGTCTGGCCACCGAGCGACGTCAGAGTCGCGCGCGATGCTGCGCGGGTGAGCCGAGAGACCCTGCTGTCGCTCGCGGTCGCGCTCGGTGGGGCGCTGATCGCGCTCGTGCTCGCGCGGTGGCTGCGCGCGTGGCGCGGGTCGTGGCGCGCGAGGCGCCGCGCGGATCGGGCAGGCGCCGGCGAGCAGGACGCCGCGGTGATGCTGCGACGCGCTGGGTTCCGGATCGTCGCGCGCCAGGTGCGGACGTGGTGGTCGCCGTTGATCGATGGCGAGCCGCTGGAGACGGAGCTGCGCGCGGATTATCTCGTCGAGGCGAATGGCCAGTTGCTCGTCGCCGAGGTCAAGACCGGCGACGAAGCACCGCAGCTCTCGACCGCGGCAACCCGTCGCCAGCTGCTCGAGTATCACGTCGCGTTCTCGGTCGCGTTCGGCACCGAGGGCGTGCTGCTCGTCTGCCCGGAGCTCGGGGCGATCCACCGGATCGAGTTTCCGATGCCAGGCCTCGTCGCGGAGGCCGAGCGAAAACTTGCCCTGCGCGCGGGGGCACCCGAGGCTGGAGCAAGGCCATGAGCTACCTCCACTGTCCGACCTGCGCGTGCGCCTACAACGTCGCCCGCGAGCCTGCGTGTCCGCGCTGCGGGAGCCGCGCGGGGACACCTGTGGATCCGACCGACGATGTGATCACCGCCGTCGAGCAGCTCGCCCGCGCGATGGCGCGAGCGACGCCGTCGCAGATCGCGTCCGCCGAAGCGACGCTCGCGGCGCGCGACACCCAGCTCGCGTTACCCGCACCCGGCGCGCACGCCGCGCCGCCGCCGTCGGTGCTGCGAGCAGTCCGTGCGGTGCTCGCGCCGGCTGAAGCCGACGCCGTCGTTTTGCCACCGACGTGGCTCGGGTCGCTGCTCGCCCGGATTCCGCCGGCCCAGCAAGCGAGCTGGCGCGCGATCCTCGACGCGGCCCTCGTACGCCTCGCGCCGCGGTTGTCCGCGGCACCACCGCTGGCGGCCACGGGTGTCGTCGACCGCGCCGTCGATCGCGCGGTCTCGTCGCTGCGCGCGCTCCGATCGTGGGGCACCGCCCGCGTGCGCGGCCCGCTCGTGCGCGCGCGCGATGCGTTCGCGGCTTGATCACCGCTGCTGGCCGAAGAACGTCGTGCCGAGCGCGCTGAAGTAGATCCGCGCGCAGTCGCGGGTCAGAGACGGCTGGGAGACGCCCGATCGCTACGCGTAGTTCTTGTTCGCGAAGTCCCAGTTGACCAGCGTCCACCACGCGTCGACGAACTTCGGCCGCGCGTTGCGGTAGTCGATGTAGTAGGCGTGCTCCCAGACGTCGAGCGTCAGCACGCAGCGCTTGCCGGTCGCGAACGGCGTCTCGGCATTCGGCGTGGTCTCGATCGCGAGCGAGCCGTCGGTGTTCTTGACGAGCCAGGCCCAGCCCGATCCGAACTGGCCGATCGCGGCCTCGGAGAACTTGGTCTTGAAGTCGGCGAAGCTGCCGAACGCCTTGTCGATCGCACCGGCGATCGCGCCGGTCGGATCGCCGCCCGCCTTTGGCGCGAGCGAGCTCCAGAAGAACGTGTGGTTCCAGACCTGAGCGGAGTTGTTGAAGATCTTCTTCTCGCTCGGCTGGCCCGCGGATGCCTTGATGACGTCCTCGAGCGACATCGACTCGTACTTCGTACCCGTCGCGAACTTGTTGAGGTTATCGACGTACGCCTTGTGATGCTTGCCGTAGTGGTAGTCGATCGTCTCGGCAGAGATCGTCGGCGAGAGAGCATCCTTGGCCCAGGGCAGCTCGGGGAGAGTGAAAGCCATCGTGAACTCCTTCTGTGTCTCGGTGAGTCGTGCGGTTTGTCGTGCGGTTGTAGCCCCAGCCGAAGGCGCACGGGAGCCGGGAGCGAGTCAAAGTGGCGGATCGGCAAGGCGTTGGCGGCCCTGGTGCATAATCACGCCGTGCTTGGGCCCCTCGGTCATCTCGCAGCCGGTGCCGCGTACCTCGCGACGGCGCGTCGCCAGCAACGGAGCGATCGGACGACCGCGACGCAGCTCGCGTGGCCAGCGGTCTCGCCGTTGCCGCCGGGGCTCGAGCTGACGTGGATCGGCACCGCGGGCTTCCGGCTCGCGTACCAGGGGACCGTGATCTGGATCGATCCGTACGTGACGCGGTTGTCGTTCGGGTCCCTCGTGCGCCGGCGGACCGTGCCGCCCTCCGGCGATGCGGTCGCGCGCTGGATCGATCGCGCGGATGCCGTGCTCGTCGGGCACACCCACTTCGACCACGCCCTCGACGTCCCCGCGATCGCGCGGCGGTTTGGCTGCCCGGTCTACGGCTCGACGTCGCTCGCGCACCTGATGCACCTGCACGGGCTCGCCGAGCGCGCGGTGGTCGTCGAGCCGCGCCAGAAATACGAGGTCGGGCCGTTCCGGTTTCATTTCGTGCCGAGCATTCACTCGAAGCTTCAGCTCGGGCTTGGCGTCCCGTACTCCGGTGAGCTCACCTGCGATCACGTCGACGGATTGATCCCGCAGGCCTACAAGTGCGGCCAGGTCTGGGGCATCGCAATCGAGGTTGCCGGCTGCACGCTCTACCACCAGGGCTCGGCAGATCTGCTCGAGGCCGAGATCATCGATCGCGGCGTCGACGTGTTCCTCTGCGGGATCTCGGGTCGCCGCTTCACGCCGCGCTATGTCGAGCGGGTCGTCCGCGCGCTCGATCCGAAGCTGATCGTGGCGACCCACTTCGACGACTTCTTTCGCCCCCTCGCCGAGCCCTCGCAGTTCTCGTTCAACGTGAACCTCACGGGCTTCGCCGACGAGGCGCATCGCGCCGCACGCGACGTGCCGGTCCACACGCTCGAGGTCGGCAAACGGGTGTAGCTTCGCGCCGATGGGCAAGCAGTTCTGGCTGATGAAGTCCGAGCCCGACCAGTTCGGGATCGCGGACCTCGAACGGGTCGGCATCGAGCCGTGGAGCGGCGTGCGCAACTACATGGCGCGCGCGAACATGCGTGCGATGCAGGTCGGCGACCAGGTGCTGTTTCACCACTCGAGCGTCGATCCGCCGGGCGTCGCCGGGCTCGCGCGCGTCGTCCGCACGGGCGTTGTCGACGAGACCCAGTTCGATCCGCGCAGCCCCTACTTCGCGGAGAAGGCGACTCACGAGAAGCCGATCTGGGACTGCGTCGACGTCGAGTACGTCGACACGTTTCCGCACTTCGTCTCGCTCGAGCGAATGCGCGCCGATCCATCGCTCGAGAACATGGTGGTGCTCAAGCGCGGCATGCGGCTGTCCGTGCAGCCGGCGACCGCGGCGGAGTACGCGCGGATCGTCGCGCTCGGGCACGAGCCGCCTCCCGAGCCGCCTCCCGAGCCGGCCAACGCCCCGAAGCCGAAGCCGCACGTGACGCCGCGCAAGTCCGCGGTGAAGGCGAAGCGGACCACCGCAAAGCCGAAGCCCAAGCCGAAGTCGAGCGCGAAGCCACGTCGCACGCGGAGCCCGCGATGACGGCGGAGCAGGTTCGCGCGCTCCGCGAGGCGGCCCGCCACGACGAGCACCTCGCGGCGGCCCGGGTGCTGGTGGTCGAGACGCCGGACGATGTGCTCGCGCAGATCGAGGCTGCGTACGGCCACGACCGCGCAGGCGCCGAGCGGGTCGCGATCCGGCACTACGATCTCGCGTATCAGCTCGGCGTGCCGACTGCCCTGCGCCGGCGGTTCCTCGTCGGCTATGCCTCGACGCTGCGCAACGTCGGCCGCGCGGACGAGGCCGTCGCGATCCTCGCCGGCGCGATCGCGGATGATCCGGGCTACCCGGCGTTCGCAGCGTTTCTCGCGCTCGCGCTCGCCGATGCTGGTCATCCACGCGCCGCGCTCGCCGCGATGCTCGGCTGCGCGATCGACGCCGCTCGGCCGAACGCGTTCGACGGCTACGAGCGTGCGCTCGGCGAGTACCATCGCGGGCTCCTCGATCGCGAGCTCCTCGATCGCGAGCTCTGAGCTGCGATTTCCTCGTACGGTCGGGCGAGCTCGCCCACTAACTCGGGCAACTCCTTGGATGCGCTCGGATCCGCTGTGCGTCGGCGTCATGCCGTGCGGTTATCCCGACCGACAGGAGGTGGCTGCGCCATGCAGGCCACTCGAAGCTTGGCACGTTAGCTGAAAGTATCCGATGCATGGGATTTCGCACCGTGAGCCAGAGGAGCAGGAGGTGAACGTACTCGTCGTCGATAACGATCTGGGCAGCCGGGGGCTCTGCTGTCACCTGCTGCGCGAGCTCGGGTGCACCGACCCTCGGTTTGTCGATTGCGGCGCCGAGGCGCTGCGCGTCGCCGAGGTCACGACCGATCTCGATCTGATCCTGCTCGAGCTCGAGCTCCCCGACGTGCACGGCATCGAGATCTGCCGCCGCCTCGTCGCGCTGCGGCCCAGCGTACCGATCATCGTCGTGACCGGTCGCACCGACGCCGTCGCCATCCGCGATGCACTCGACAGCGGCGCGCACGACTTCATGTCCAAGCCGCTGCAGTCGATCGAGTTCCTTGCGCGCGTGCGCGTCGCGATGCGACTGCGCGGCGAGCGGCTACGCCACTTCTCGCAGGAACAGCGTCTCACCACGCGCGCGCGTCGGCTCGAGAAGTCAAAGACCGATCTCGAGCGCCTCGCGTGCATCGACCAGCTCACCGGCATCGCGAACCGGCGGCACTTCGACACGCTCCTCCAGATCGAGTGGAAGCGTGCCGCGCGCAGTCGCACCCAGCTCTCGCTCGTGATGCTCGACCTCGACGATTTTCATGCGCTGAACGAGCTGTACGGCCACCTCGGCGGCGACCTGCGGCTGAAGAACGTCGCCAAGGCGCTGACCAACGGCTTGCAGCGTCCCTCGGACGTGATCGCGCGCTACGGCGGCGAGGAGTTCGTCGCGTTGCTCCCCGACACGAGCGCGGAAGGCGGCGCTGCCGTCGCCGAGCGGCTGCGTGCGTGCGTCGAGAATCTGCGCCTGCCGCACGCGACCTCGCGCTGCAGCGACGTCGTCACGATCAGCGCAGGTTTCGCGACGGCCACGACGCCCCGGCTCATCGACGATCCGGAGACGCTGATCGAGGCGGCGGACAGCGCGTTGTTCCGCGCCAAGGCCGAGGGGCGCAACCGATGCTGCGCGGCGGTCCTGCGCGTGCCGAAGCTGTTCGCGGTCTGAAAGCGTCAGCTCGACTTCAGCGCGACCGCGACCTGCATCTCGTCCTTCGCGGTCGGGAACGTCGCGACCGAGAGCACGTTGCGGATGCAGGTGCCGAGCGGCGTCCCGTTGAGCGCCGCCGGCTCGAGCGACACCGTCTTGGGCTTGCCACTCGGCAGCACGACGATCACGACACGCGCTTTGCCCGGCGGCACACCATGCTCCTGCGCGCAGCGACTGATCTTCGGCTTGTTCGCCTGGATCGCGACGTCGTAGGGCGACGCCTGCTTCTTCGCCCGCATGACTGGCTTCGTCGTGCCAGTCTTCGCCGGCTTGTCGGTCGTCGCGTCGATGGTGGGCTCGCTCACCGGGTCGGTCGCGGGGGCCACTTCGATCGCGGGCTCGGCGGTGTCACCGACTGGCTGGGTGGTTGGCTCGGGCGTGACGACCGCCGCTAGGTTCACCGGCGTGGTCGTGATGTTGACGATCGGCGGCGGCTGCTGGTTCTGCATCTGCCGCCACACCAGGAACAGCGCGGCGCCGGCGATCCCGACCATCGCGATCGCGAGCAGCGGCCACACCAGGCTGCGCTTCGCGACGGCCATGGTTCCGAGGTGTGGCTGGGCCCCGGTCAGCGGGCTCAGCTCCGATCCGCTCGGGTTCGACTCGCCGCCGAACGGGGGAGGCGTCTGGCCCTGGAACTCGGCGTTCGGGTTCGGGTCGCGCAAGGCGCGCATCGCCTCGAGCGGGGGCGAGTCGCTCACCGTGGACTCGACCGACGGGAACTCGTCCTCGTCGTAGTCCGCGTCGCCCGGCTCCGGCGGCTCCTCGGGCGCTAACATCGGCATCGTCGTCGCGCGGCCCGACAGTGCGCCCGGCTTCGTGCGCCCGATCGCGTTTGCGACGTCACTGCTGCGCTTCGCGATCTCCTCGGCGAACTCCGTCCGCACGAAGTCGCTGAGCTCGCCCTGGCTCCACGGTCGCTTGCCGATCGCGTCGAGCAGCGCGGTGCCGAGCTGGCGGGCGGTCGCGAAGCGTTGATCGGGATCGCGATCGAGCGCACGCGCGATTGCCTCGGCAAGCGCCTCGGGGACGTCGGCGCGATATCGCCGGACATCCGGGATCGGCTGCTCCATCACCGCGCGAAACGTCAGGTAGTCGGTCTTGCGCTGGAACAGCCGGCGCAGCGCGAGCATCTCGTAGGCCACGACACCGAGGGCGAACACGTCGGCGCGGCGATCGACCGAGGCCCCGCGTAGCTGCTCGGGAGCCATGTACGCGTACTTGCCCTTCACGGCGCCGGTCTGGGTATGCGCGGAAGCGTCCTTGACCTTCGCGATGCCGAAGTCGAGCACCTTCGCGACGCCCGATTCGGTCAGGAAGATGTTTGCCGGTGTGACATCGCGATGGACGACGCCCATGAGCTCGCCGTTGCGATCCTTGAGCTCGTGCGCGTAGTGCAGCGCGTCCGTCGTCTGCTGGATGATGCCGGCGACGAAGCCGAGGTCGAGCGGGCGGTTCTCCTTCGACAAGCGCCGGAGCAGCGGGAGGATCGAGATGCCCTCCAGGTACTCCATGACGATGAACAGCTGACCGGCTGTCTCGCCGAGCTCGTAGACCTGGCAGATGTTCGCGTGCGACATCTTCGACGCGATCTGCGCCTCGGCGATCAGCATCCCGCGGAACCGCGCGTCATCTGCGAGGTGCGGCAAGATCCGCTTGACCACGAACAGCTTCTCGAACCCGGCCGCACCCTCGAGGCGCGCGAGGAAGATCTCGCCCATACCGCCGGTCGCGAGCCGCGCGAGCAGCTCGTAACGACCGAGCCGCGTCGGCGTGTGGGCCCCCTGAGTTCCCATCCGGCTGCGATTCTAGCAGAGCTGCATCATCGCGACCTGCCTACAGTTCCTTACTCGCAACATGCGCGACGACGCGGCTGCTATACAGCGCCGATGCGATTCGAGCTGCACTGCCATTCGACGTGCTCCGATGGCACCGAGCCGCCCGAGCGGGTCGTCGCACGTGCCGGCGAGCGTGGCATCGAGGTGTTCGCGTTGACCGATCACGACACCTGCGCGGGCAGCGCGATCGCCGGTGCAAATGCCGGTTCGATGCGCGCGATCCGCGCCGTCGAGATGTCGTGCGATGACGACGGCCGCACCGTCCACGTGCTCGCGTTCGATCGCGGCGGCGACTGGGCGCGGCTCGACGACCGGCTCGCCGCGGTGCGGGTCGCGCGCAAGAACCGGCTCCGGACGATGGCGGCGCGGCTCGCGCAACGCGGGATTCACGTCGACATCGGGACCCTCCTCGCCGACGCGGACCGCCGCTCGGTCGGCCGTCCCGATCTGGCGCGCGCGATGGTCGCCAGCGGCGCCGCGAGCTCGATGAAGGATGCGTTCTCGCGCCACCTGTTCGACCGTGGTCCGGTCGACGTGCCGCACAGCGCTTTGCCACTCGTCGATGCCATCGCGGTCGGTCGGGAGGCCGGCGCCGTGATGTCGCTCGCGCACCCGCACCTCTACGACGAGCGCAGCGCGCCGATGTTGCGGCGACTCAAGGATGCCGGACTGACCGGCGTCGAGGCGTTCTACGGCGGCTACGACGCGCGCGAGCGTGCGCGCTGGATCAAGGTCGCCGACGAGCTTGGCCTGGTGTGCACCGGCGGCTCGGACTGGCACGGTCCCGAGGAGGCGATGGCCCAGCCGGGCGTCGATTTCCCGGCCGACCGAAGCGACGCGCTGCTGCGCTGGCTCGACCGCTAACGCGACGGCCGGGGCGACGGCTGCAGCGACGGCAGGAGCTCGTCGATCAGCGCCGGCCAGTCCGCAACCGTCATCGTGAGCCGGCCTTCCGCGCGATCGGGCTTGCCACCGCCGCGGCCACCGGCGCGCGCCGCGATCTGCTTCCACAGCGCACCGCAATCGAGCTGCGAGCCCGCTGCGCGGAACAGCACGACATGCCCGCCTTCGGGCTCGGGTGCGCACAGGATCGCGTCGCGGCCGCTGGCGACGAGCTTCGTGGCGACGCTGCGCAGCAGCTCGGCATCGGCGGGGACGGCCGCGATCGCGGCGCCGGTGCCGGTGAGCTGGGCGACGATCGCGGTCGCGAGCCGGCTACGGAGATTTGCGATCTCGGTGCCGGCAGCCTCGGCGTCGCGCCGCAGCTTGTCGACCGCGGCGGGGACCTCGGCAGGACCGCACGAGAACGTGCTCGCGAGCCCGCGCAGCACCTGGTCGCGCGTGAACAGTTCGCCGCGGCCACGTCGCGCGGTCGTGAACGTCACGCGCGTCATCCCCTTGTAGCGCTCGGTGTGCGTGATCCGGATCGCGGCGAGCTGCGAGGTCCGCGCGCAGTGCGTGCCGCCGCACGGCGAGAAGTCGTAGTCGCCGATCGCGACAACCCGGATATTCGCGTCGACCTTGGGATCGCGTCGGAGCGCGAGCTGCGCGAGCTCGTCGGGGCTTGGAAACCACGCGCGGATTGCGAGGTCGTCGTCGATCAGATCGTTGGCGAGGTCCTCGGCTGCGGCAACCTCGGCGTCCGGAATCCGATCGCGCGTCACGTCGATCGTCAACGACGACTCGCCGAGGCGCGCGGACACCGTCGGGGCGGTCGCCCGATCGAGTAGCGTGCCTGACAGCAGGTGCTGCGCGGTGTGCTGCGCCATGTGCTGGCGGCGGCGCGCCCAGTCGAGCTCGCCGGTCACCACGGTTCCGATCGAGGGCGCCTCGCCGTCGAGCACGTGGACGATCGTGCCATCGAGCTCCTGGGTGTCGACGACCGTTGTGGTCGCCAGCGTGCCGCGATCGCCGAGCTGGCCGCCGGCCTCGGGATAGAACGCCGTGCGATCGAGGACGACCGCGGGCTTGCCCTTCCAGGTCGCATGCGCGATGACCTCTGCCTCGAAGCGACGGAGGTACGCGTCGTCATGATAGAGGCGGCGGGTCATCGTGCGGCTTTTTCTATCGTGATGACCCAGCTGTCGCAACCGCCGGGTCCGCGATCGCCGCCGATCCGGCCCGTCGCCGGGCATCCGTCGTCGTGCTCGTCGGTGCGCAAGATCGTCGCACCGACGCGGCCGAGCTCCTCGAGCACCTCGCGATCGGGCAGCGTGATCTTGCCGTAGCGCTTCGGGCCGCTCGAGATCAACGCGAGCCGTGGGCGCACCATCTCGATGAACCCGCGCCGGCTCGACGTCATCGACCCGTGGTGGCCGACCTGCAGGATGTCGGCGCGGATCTGCTCGGGGTGCGACTCGATCAGAAATTCCTCGACGTCGCCCGGCGGATAGCTCGGGTCCTTGCGATCGCCGGACTCCGCGTCGCCGACGAGCAGCAGCTTGATGCCCGCGAGGTCGACTGCGAGGACGACCGAGTTCTGGTTCGGATCGGGGTGGGCCTTCGCCTCGGCGTGCAGGATGCGGAACCGAGCACCGGCGCCGAGCTCGACGGTGTCACCCTCGCTGAATCGCTCCCAGCGTGGCAGCGTGACGGCGAGTCCCTTGACCTGTACTGCGTGGTCATCAGGCACCGACGCCGCCGTGTAGTAGCTGGTCACGGTCGAGGCCGCGATGCCAGAGAGCAGCTCGCGATAGAACACGGTGTCGTTGACGCGGCCGGAGTCCCAGAACCGCACGACGTCGTAGCAGTGGACGACGAGATCGAGCGCGGAGGCGTGATCGAGGTGCGGGTGGCTGAGCACGACGTGATCGATGCGCGTGCGGGTCGTCGGCGGCGGGCTGCCCTCGGGGACGCACAGGTCATCGCCTGATGGCCCGAGGACCGCGGCGAGGTACGCGGCGACCCGCATCGGTCGCTCGTCGCGATCGTTGGTGCCGGCGTCGTAGAGCATCGCGAAGTCCGCGCCGCGAACGAGGATCGCGAGGCCGGTGCCGACATCGATCATGTGGATCTGGTAGCTGCCGGGGTTCGGCGGCGGCGGCAGATCGGCCGCGGTCGACACCCGAGTCCACACGACGGTCGGGCCGCCGGGCCGCACAGGCGTGCCGGGCTGGATCGGAGCCTGCGGGGCAGGGCGCGCGGGTGGGCAGCCGGCTGCGAGCACGAGGCCGAAAAGCCAGCCGATGAGCCCGATGGTCGGTCGCACGGCACACGATCTCACGAGATCGGGGACCGCTGGGACCGATGACGCTCCCGTCGGTTCCGTCAGCGCAGCACGGGCTCGACGGCGCCCGCCGGGACCCAGCCCGCGGCGCCACTCGCGATCCGGATCCGCGCCCACGCATCGCGCCACTCGAGGATCGTGACCTCGGCTCCGCGCGGCAGCGGCTGGCCGAGCGTGGCCGGTGCACCCGCGCTGTCGGCGGCACGCATCACGACCCCGTCCATGACAACGGCGTCGTCGCGATCGCGATCCTCGGCGATGACCGAGACGACCATCGCGATCCACACCGCGAGCGGCAGTACCGCGATGGCGGCGATCCGGCGCCGTCGCCGTCCTGACCACGGCACGAGCAGCAGGATCGCGATCGCGAACGCCGCGGCACCGACGATCAACTTTCGGGCGCGCGGCCAGGTGTGGAAGAACAGCAGGGTGTCCGTGGCACCGCTCGCGCTCGGGCGGAACGCATCCGACTGCCGGCTGCGTAGCCACGCCAGGTTGCT
>JBKJUF010000230.1:0-8122 GCA_046590445.1 Kofleriaceae bacterium | reverse complement strand
GGCCCGCGCCAGCTCGCGCGCGAGCAGGTGATCGACGTACGACAGCACCTTGTGCCCACGACCTTCGCGGCGCGGCAGCGGCCAGTCGACCACCGCGAGCGTCATCTCGGTCGGTTGAGGCGGCAGCGGCTCGACCATCACGATCGCGGTGCCGGGGCCAACCTCGGCGAGCCGCGCGGTGAACGGTCCGACCCCGCGCGTCAGCACGATCCGGATCCGCTGCTCGCCAGCATCGCCGGTCGCGCCGGCCGCCGCGATCGTGCGGTACACGGCCTCGTTCAGCTTCGCGCGCTCTATCGTCCGCAGCACGAGGAAGCGTGCTGTCTCGTAGAGCCGATCGAGGTGCGCCTCGAGCTCGCGGGCGACGCCGCCCCAGGTCCGCAGCACCTCGAAGCAACCATCGCCATGCAGGAGGCCGCGATCGAAGACGGAGATGCGCGCAGCGTCGGGCTCCACGAGCACGCCATCGAGCGATACGGCCACCACGCCCTCACCATAGCCCACCCGCCGAGGTCACGGTGCTCGGCCGTCAGCGGCGAGGCGCTTCCGCCTCGCCGAGGACGTCCATCGCGCGCCGGAGATCGGTCTCCGCCGCGAGCCGCCACAGCTCGCCGTCAGGTGTGGTGGGCGCCGCGAGGCACGCGCGATACTCGGTCGCCGCCTTCTTGAGGTACGCGAGCGCGCGCCCGCGGAGCGTCCTGCGAAGGCCGGCGGCGACCGTGGGATCGAGCTCGGGCGGCAGCTCGAACAGAAGACCGATCGCGAGGTCGTGATACAGGCTGCCGGCGCGGTAGTACGCCGCGACCAGCGCGAGCCCGCCGTGCTCGGCGACGGCCCGATACTTCGCGACGACGTTCTCGGTCGCGTCCTCCTTGACCCGGATCGATCGCGACAGCGCCTCGATCACCGGACGTGGCCGAAGCTTGTGCACCGCGGCGAGCGCACGCTCGGCATCGGCGAACGCGGCTGCCACCGGCGCATGGACCCCAGGCAACGGCGTGCCGATTCGCGGGCCACGGATATCCCCGGCCCCCGCGGCGGCGACGACATCCGCACGCAGCTGCTCGACACCCTCCGCGATCACGACGTCCGCGGGTGCGAGCGCGGTGGCGCGCGCGACGAGATCGAGCGCGTCGCGATTCTTGCCCGCACGCGAGTTCATCTGCGCGAGGTGAAGCGCCGCGCGGGCAGCGAGCGGCGCCGGCGAATCCGACGACGCGAGCACGCTCTCGAACGCGGCGCGCGCTGCGCCCGGATCGCCCGCAAGCTCGGCGATCACGCCCGCGACGAAGGCCGGGGCGGTGCCATCGAGCTCGGTCGTCACGCCGCGCGCGGGATCGGCGGCGCTGCGGCCAGGCTCGGGGAGCGCGGTCGTCAGCACCCGGGGATGCTCCTCGTCCGTGCAGCCCGGCGCGAGGAGTGCGAGCAGGACGAGCGCCGCACAGCGCGCGACGAGCGTGACGCCGGCACCCGGACCGTGCCCGCCGAATGTTGGGCCGGGCACCGGCGTCACCTCGTCGGTGATAGCCGGCTGCCGCACACCGGTTGTCGCGATCGCAGCACGCGCGGTCACCGTACTGCAATTCTGCGTCACCATCCTGTCACGCACGCCGGGCATGGTCAGCCCGGCTTCACCCAGCGAACGGCCTCGCGTGGCACGTCGAGCTTGTAACCGGCGCCGTGGATGGTCACGAGCCAGCGCGGACGCTCGGGCTCGTCCTCGAGCGCGCGACGCAGCTTGACGAGGTGGTTATCGACGGTGCGCGTGTTCGGATAGTCCTCATACCCCCACGCCTCGTCGAGCAGGACATCGCGGCTCACGACCTCGCCCGGCCGCCGCGCGAACACCTTGAGGATCGAGAAGGCGCGACTCGGCAGATCGACGCGCTTGCCGGCACGGCGGACCACCTGGCCGACGAGATCGATCTCGATCTCGCCGAACACGACACCGATCGGCTCGGTCGTGTCGCCCTGGGCGCGGCGCAGCACCGACGCGACACGCGCGAGCAGCTCCATCAGCGAGAACGGTTTGGTGACGTAATCGTCGGCGCCGAGCTCGAGGCCGCGCACGCGATCGAGCTCCGCACCGCGCGCCGACAGGATGATCACCGGGACGCGGCGCGAGGGTCCGCGCGTGCTGCGAATCCGCCGGCAGACCTCGAAGCCGTCGATATCGGGCAGCATGACGTCGAGCACGACGAGATCGAAGCGGCCGCTGATCGCGCGCTCCGCACCCTCGGCACCGCGCCCGACAACCTCGACCTCGTAGCCCTTGGCCGCCAATGTATCCTCGAGCCCCATGCGGATCGACGGATCGTCCTCGATGACCAGGATACGCGTCACGCGACCTCCTGGACCCGCGGCAGCCGGATCGTGAACGTCGCGCCCTCGCCGACCACCGACGCGACGTCGACCGTGCCGCCGAGCGCCTCGACGTGACGCTTGACGAGCGCGAGCCCGAGCCCGGTACCTTCGATGTTCGAGCGGTACGCCTCGGGCGTGCGATAGAACTCGCGGAAGATGCGCGCCTGCTCGGCGGCCGGGATGCCCGGCCCGTGATCGCGGACCCGGATCCACGCGGTCGCCGCATCGGCACCGACGCTGACCTCGATCGGCTTGTCGACGCCGCCATACTTGGCCGCGTTCGTCACGAGGTTCAGCACGGCCTGAACGATCACGTCCCGGTCGACCTCGACGTCCGCGCGCATGGCCTCGGGAGACACCTCGATCTCGACGGGATTGCGCCCGCCGGTCTCGGAGTCGCGCAGGATCTCGAAGGTCGCGATCGCGTGGCGGGTGACCTGGGCGATCGGGTGCCGGCTCGGGATGTAGCGGCGGGTCCCACGTTCGATCTGGGCGTAGTCGAGGAGGTTTGCGACCAACAGCCCCAGCCGATGGCTCTCCTGGACGATCACCCCCTGATAGCGCGCCATCTTCGCCGGATCGCCCTGCGCGACGCCCTGCTCGAGCATCTCGGCGAACATCCGGATCGAGGTCAGTGGGGTCTTGAGCTCGTGTGACACGGTGGACACGAAGTCGCTCTTGAGCTGTGCGAGCTCGCGGGCGCGGACCGCGGCGCGGATCGTCGCTAGGATACCGAGGCAGAGCGCGAGCGCGAGCGTCGAGGTGTAGATCACGTGCCGCCGCGATCGCTTCCGGATCACCTCGTCGAGCGGATCCGGATCGGCCTTGGGGTTCACGATCGCGAGCGACAGGTGCGGCAGCGCGGTCCCGAGCGGGACCTGCGAGATCGTCCGCAGCTCGGGCCGCGGCGAGGCGCCAGCGGGCAACACGAGCGGACGCGCGCCGCGGGCGACGGCATCCTCGGGCGTCCACGCCGCCGCCGCCTCGAGCATCGGCGCGTCGACGGCGATGCCGATCACGCCGCCGTCGGGACGCCGGCGATAGACCAGCGTGCGGGCGGGCTCGCGAAACGCGGCGCGACCGCGCGAGCTCGCGGCGGCGGTCCGCGCGACCTCGGCGACGTCGTCGAGTAGCCCGGCGGCGGCGCGGGCCTCGTTGCGCAGCGCCGCGACGTTCTCGTCGAGCTCGGCACGGCGGCGCGCTTGCTCCGGCGTCAGCGAACGAGCAGATCGATCGAGCCGCTCGCGTAGCCGCGACAGCACGCCGACGCGAAAGATCGAGTCGAGCGCGTAGCGGCCACCGAGCACATCCTCGGCGACCGCGAGCACTGCCTCCGGGCCCGCTGCCTCGGCACGCAGGGTCGCGACCACCAGCCGCACCGGCATGCTCTCGATCGTCCGCTCGGCGAACCGCCGCTCGAGCTCCGCGAGGGCGTGGCCGGCGCGTTCCGGATCGCCGAGCGCCCGGTGCGCGCGGGCGAGGCCGATCAGGGCGGCCGGACCGGTGTCGTCGAACGCCGCGAGCGCGGTGTAGAGCCGCCGCGCCTCGGCGGCGTTGCCGTTGACCTCCGCCCGCAGCGCGGCGTGCAGCTTGCCGATCCGTGCCTGGCGGGTCGACAGCTCGCGCACGCAGTCCTCGAGCCGGGGCGACGCACAGCCGACCACGCGATCGAGGCCGCTGCCGAGCTCGACCGACGCGGGCGACGCCCGGGGCACGCGCAGCCGCTGGTCCGCATCGATCCAGAACCAGTGCTTGCCGAGCGGCGCGCCGATCGTCGTGCTCGCATCGATGGTGGTCGCGCGGTCGACCTCGTCGAGCGCCTCCTCGAGCGCGGTGCCGATCCGTGCCGCGACCGCCTGCGCCGTCTGCTGCTGGCGCTCCTGCAGCGCGCGCACGGCACCGCGATCATCGCGATACGACACGGCGCCGAGGTACGCGATGCCACCCGCGGGCACGAGCAACGCTGCGACCGAGAGCACGTAGATCCACACTCGCGTGGCCGGCACCATCTCGAGCATAGCGCGTTGCGGCGCAGCCGTCGGATCGCTATCGTCCCGCGCGGATGGCGCAGTCTCTGATCGTGGTGCCGACGTACAACGAGCACGACAACGTGCGCGGCATCGCGGAGCGATTTCTCGCCGCCCTGCCCGGCGCCGAGATCCTGTTTGTCGACGACAACTCCCCGGACGGGACCGGGGCCCTGATCGACGAGCTCGCCGCGGCCGAGCCGCGGATTCACGTGATGCACCGGGCCGGCAAGCTCGGCCTCGGCACGGCCTACGTCGAGGGCTTCGGCTGGGGCCTCGCGCGCAGCTACGAATACCTCTTCGAGATGGATGCGGATGGCAGCCACGACCCGAAGTACCTGCCGCAGATGCTCGCGCTCGCCGAGGACGGCGCCGATGTCGTCGTCGGCTCGCGCTACGTGCCCGGTGGTGGCACCGAGAACTGGGGCGTTGGCCGCAAGATCATCTCGCGCGGCGGCGGCCTCTACGCGCGCACGATCCTCGGCGTCGACGTCCGCGATCTGACGGCCGGCTTCATCTGCTGGCGGCGCGCGGCGCTCGAGGCGATCGATCTGTCGTCGATCAGCTCGAACGGCTACAGCTTCCAGATCGAGATGAAGTACCGCGCGCTCAAGCGCGGGCTTCGCGTCGTCGAGACCCCGATCGTGTTCGTCGATCGCCGCGTCGGGCAGTCGAAGATGTCGCGCGCGATCTTCCTGGAGGCCCTCGTGAAGGTCTGGGGCCTGCGGTTTCGCCCGCGCTGAGAGCGGTACGAAGCACTTTCAGCGGCCGTCAGGTTGGCCCGATCCCCATGGCGCCGGCCCGCACCGCTCTGCTACGGTCCGACGGCGTCGATGGTGATCCTCAAGCTCCGCATCCGTTCGGCCGAGGAATGGCGCGAGATCGTGCCCGGCGACCTCGTCAACGAGACGGTGTTCGTGCCGACGACGGACGAGCTCGAAGCCGGCCAGGACGTGATCATCGAGGTCGCATCGCAGCTGCTGCCCAACAAGGTGCTGATCCGCGGCAACGTTCAGACCTGGCGCCCGGCGCTGCCCCGGATGCGCGTGCGGGCCGGCGCGACGATCGAGCTCGCCGCCGAAGAGCAGGCGAAGCTGACGTTCCTCCACGAGGCGTTCTCGGGCAAGCGCACGGATATCCCGCGGCGTCGCCATCACCGCCTCCCGGTGTCGGTCACCTGCCGCTACCGGCTGACCAACAGCTCGAGCTACATCGAGTCCGCGATCTCGGAGATCGGGGTCGGCGGCGCGCTGCTGACCACCGCCGAGCCGCTTCCGATCGACACCGAGCTGACGCTCGAGGTCGTGCCGCCGGGTGGTGCGGCCCCGATCGCGATCGCGGGTCGGGTCTCGTATCACGTGCCGACCGGCGGGTCGGGGCTCCGGTTCGTCAGTCGCGATGGCGATGGCGAGCGCCGCCTCCGCGAGCTGATCCGGCGGCTGCGAGCGTCGTGAAGCCAAAGGCGCCTCGGGACCGGGATTCATCCCGTCCGCGCCGCACGTACACCACGACCCAGGCCGGCCAGGCCATCGCGACGGTGCTCGCGATGCGCGGGCTCTCCGATCAAGTCCGCGGCGAGCGGCTGACCACCGAGTGGACCGAGCTCGTCGGCGCGAAGATCGCGTCGCGCACGCGGCCCGATGGCATCAGCGGCCGGATCCTGTGGATCGAGGTCGCGACGTCGGCGTGGCTGCACGAGCTCAACATGCTGCGGCCTCAGCTCGTCAGCGGCCTGATCGAGCGGCTCGGTGAGCCCCGGCTGTTCGACGACGTCAAGTTCAAGCTCGCCGGCCGTGGCCGTCAGCAGGTCATCACTGCGCCGCGTGCGCGGCAACGCCCCGCCCCACCACGTCCGTTCCAGATGCCGGCGACCGGTGCGGCGCGCGAGTCGATCGTGCGCGAGGCCTCGGCCGTCGATGACGACGAGCTGCGCGAGCTGATCGCACGCGTCCGCATCACGCACGACAAGTGAGCCACGGCAGGTGAGCGCGGCGTGCGGGTCATCGTCGTCGGCAGTGGCGTGTTCGGGCTGACCGCCGCGCTCGAGCTTCGCGCGCGAGGCCACGCGGTCACGCGGTGTGACCCGGGCCCGGTACCGCATCCGCTCGCGGAGTCCGGCCGGACGACTGGACTACTGGGCCGCGCCGCTGACCGCCGCGCCGCCGACGGTGAGCAGCGCCGCTAGATCTTCGTCGTTGAAGCGGAGCATCGCGCCGGCGAAGTAGTCACGCCCGTAGCGGAACTCGTCGAACTGGATCGGCACGCCGGAGCCGCCCTTCACGATCGGCAAGGTCTCCGGATCGTTCAGCAGCTCGTCGACCCCGCCGAGGATGTAGAGGTGGCGGAACATCTCGATCGCGATCGCGAGCTTGACGCGCGGCAGGTCGTCCCAGGTCGCGTCGAACAGATCGGCCGACAGCTTGAGCTTGTGGCCGAGCTGCGTGAAGTCCGCGTCCATACCGATGCCGCCGGTCGATTCCTTGAGGCCGTAGCGCAGCGTCGCCCAGCCGAATCGCTTCGCGAACTGGAACGTGAACCGCAGCTTGTCCTCGATGACCGAGCGCCGGACCCAGTTGTTCGGATCGACGGTCGGATCGAAGGTCAGCGTGACGTCGGGGTAGTTGCCGCGCGGGCCCTTTTCGAGCTCGATCAGATAGTACTTGTCCGGCCGCGTGTGCAGCTCGACGGTGATGTAGTTGCGCGCGAGCTTCGAGAACACGTTGTACTCGCTGCGCAGCCCGACATAGGCCTTGAGGCCGAACAGCGTTCCGAGGAAGCCCTTCGCGTCGTCGGTGATCTGCTCGACGTTCTCGGCGATCGCCGGATCGTTGACGAGGCGGCCGAGCGTGCCCTTGTCGTCGTCGATCTTGTCGGTGATCGACTCGGTGTTCGCGATCACGCCGTCGAGCTTGTCGAGCTTGCCGCGCAGCGACTGGCCGGTCTGTTCGAGCTCGCGCTTCGCGGTCGTGACGAGATCCTTGGCCTCGGCCGAGGCCGCATCGAGGTTCTCGAGGATCGCGGCGACCTTGGGATCGGCGTCCTTGGTGATGCCGCGCAGATCGTTCGTCAGCCCCTCGATGTTGATCATCACGCGATCGGCGCGCTGGATGATGTTCGCGACGGTGTCCGCCTCGCGCTGCACGAGCCCGTCGATGCGCATCGCGACCGACTGCAGCGGCCCGTTGACGATGCGGCGGACGTCCTCGGAGAGATCGCGCACGCTCTCGAGCACGCGGTCGACGTTCGGCAACGTCTGCTCGATGCGGTGCATCAGCTGATCGGGCGTCGTTGCCTCGACCACGTTCGGCACGAGCCGGCACGGCTCTGACTTGCGCGGATCGTCGTTGTTGTACGTCGCGCACGTCGGGCCGAGCAGCGTGTACTTGCGCGTCGTGCCGTCGGGGAGCTGCTTGAGCTCCTCGCCGGGATCGATCTCGAGGTAGTTATCGCCGAGCAGCGAGGTGGCCTTCTTGATCACGACGCTGCTCGACCAGACCTTGATCTCGTCGTCGAGCTTGAACGTCACGCGCGCCGTGCGGCCCTCGACCTTGAGGCTGATGACCTCGCCCTTCGGGAGACCGGCGACGACGACCTTGCTGCCCTTGGGCAGGCCGGAGGCGTCGCGGAACCGCGCGAACAGCACGTAGTTGTCGTCGCCCGCGGGATCCTGGCCGAGGTTCTTCCACACGAGGTAGCCACCGACCGCGAGGAGCAGGAACAGCACCGCGACG
>JBKJUF010000166.1:0-5569 GCA_046590445.1 Kofleriaceae bacterium | reverse complement strand
GCTGGCACATCGACCCGAACACGGGCCATTGGGCGTGCCACGAGCGGGATGATGGGAATTTCTCCAGCCGTTGGCGTCGCGATTTCGATGGCTCCTCGTTTTCTCGCCGCGGCGCGGATCTTCCGTGCTTCGACTTCGCCCGATTCTCCCGGGGCAGCGCGGACGAACTCGTCAAAGAGGGTTCCGTCTGCGACGTCGGCACGTGCAAGCCCCTCTGGCACGTGCAACCAGCGGGGTGCACGCGCCTGTCCGATGTATGCACGGTGACTGGACCAATCGCTATCCGATGCGCGGCTTACGACACCGGCGCGAACGGGATTGTTGTGGATGTACGCGAATAGCGCGCCCGCCTTGGCAGGGGGGATCGCGTAGTCCTTCGGGCCGCGCGTGAAGAGCGACCCGATACGGTCGTAGCGTTCGTTCATCGCGATCGCGAACGGCGAGTGCACCGCTCTGGACCAGTCGGCGAGGGGTTGCTCGCCAGCAACCATGCCGAGGTGGATGTGATTGCTCATGAGCGCATAGCTCAGACACCTCCAATCGGTGTCTTCCATCGCGGATGCGAAGAGCCGCAGATAGAGCTCGCGCTCCTCGTGGCAACGGAAGAACCAGTCGCGATCGACGAAGCGCGCGATGACGTGATGGAGGACACCGGGAACGTTCAAGCGGGCGATGCGTGGCATGCCGTCTCTATCGACGTCAGCGCAGGAAGTTGCGTAAATTGCGTCTGACCCCTTCCGGCGAGTGATTACGCTCAATTACCGACCATAAGTTGCGCAAGTTGCGTCTGTCCCTAGCGGTAGGGGCCGGTGCGGAACGCATCGGATGCCCACCAGGCGGCGAGCTCGATGGCGGCTCCGAGGCGCTCGCGGTCGGCGATGGCGCCATCGAAGGCGATCTCGACGTCGTGCGGGCGAACGGTGGTTGCGCTCGGGCGGCCTGCGTCGAGAAGCTGCGCGGCGCGGGCGTCGATCGAGAGAGTTCCGCCGCTCACGGTGGATGGGGGTGGCCATGCGGCGCGCGGGAGGCCATCGGAGATCAGGGAGAGGGTCTCGCCACCGCTGCCGTGGCGGTGGGCGTTCACGATGGTGCGCAGCCGGCCGGGGTCGCCAGGGCCGAGGCGGCGGACGAGGTGGACGAGGACGTCGACGTTGCCGCGGCGGACGCGGAGGGCGGGCTTGCCACCGACCTCGATACGGCGAGCGGGCTCACCGCCGAGCTCACGGCCCAGGATGGCGAAGGCACGTGCCCAGCGCTGCGGGCGGCCCGCGACGCTGAGCGAGGCCATGAGCATGTCAGCCATGCGATCGGCGGAGGGCTCGGCGTCGCGGCGGCGCGCGATGACCTCGTCGTTTGTGACCTCGTGAACCCAGGCGCCGTCGCGGAGCATCAATGCGGTCTGACGGTCGGCGTGCTGTCCCGAGACGTAGCGCGAGGCGAGGAGGGCGGAGCGAGCTTCGTGGTCGAGCCACGCGCTCGCCAGGGCGAAGTCGTTGGTCTCGATGAGGAAGCTGTCATCGAACGACGAGGCGCGCGGGGCACCGTCGTTTGCGTGGCGATCGTTCCACTTGAGGGTGAGCTCGAAGCCGTCGGTGCACGGCAGGCTGACCGCGACACAGGCGGCGGGTCCCATGTCGAGGCGAGCGCGATAGATGGTGTCATCGACAGGAATGTCGGCCTGGACGCGACTGTCGGTGAAGACGGTGCGCGCGCCGGGGTAGCGCTCGACCACCGCGCGACACAACTGCTCGCTCATCTCGACGATTGTAGCGCGAGGTCAGCGTGCGAACACGGCCGGGGAAATCGCGTAGACCGCGGCTTCGCAGACCTCGCGCCCGTCGATCTTGTCGCGGTGGTGGGCAAGCAGGTAGACGGTGCCGTCGGGGGCACTGGCAAGGTCGTCGAGCGAATAGGGGCGCACGTCGAACAGCTTGCTGGCCTCGACGGTCCTGATGACGGCACCGTCGGCGGCGAGCTGGATCAACTGCGGGCAGTTGTGGTCGAGCGCACAGGCGCCATCGCCACAGGCAGTCATTGCCGTGAGCGCGCACATCCGTGTGCCGTCGCCGAGCGCCGTCGGCGTCTTGCCGGCGTAGCGGTGCAGCTTGTCGTGATTCGCGACGTAAAGCGCACCGCCGATCGCATGGATGGTGCCACGCGCCTTGTCGTCGATGCCCGCCGGGCGCGCCTTGCACTTGCCCGCGCGCCCGAAGTCGATTTCCTCGATTCCGTTGCGGGCCGCGAGCCAGCGCTTGCCGACGAGCGCGAAGGAGCGGAACCCGAACTCGCTCGTGCAGGCGGGCTCGGGTTTGCCGCGATCGATCCGGTAGAGGCCGCCCAGGAAGTCGAACGCATGGACGGCATCGCCCGCGGCATAGAGCTCCCACGCGGGTCCGCCCGATCGCATGTACAGCGGGCCACCGTCGATGCGCTGTGGCCGCGGGGTCTCGGGGGGCAAGGCGACCGGGTCGCCGGCGGGCTCGAGCGCGCAATCGCCGCGGGGGGCGCGGAGCCGCAGCACGGTCGCGCCGTGAACGACGTGGAGCACACCGGCCGCGTCGACTGCGAGGCTGCCGCCACTACACGCGCCGCCGAGCGGCGGGCCGCCAATCGAGCACCGCTTCGCGAAGCCTGTGCCAGGCGTGGTCGGCGGTACGACCTCGATCGTGATGCGATTCGCGGCCGTGGCATCGGAGCCACCGGGGTCGCGGGTCGGCTCGACCACGCTCTCGTCCGATCGGATCGGCACTGCGGCGTCCTCCGTCGCCAAGCTCGAGCGCTTGCACGCTGCAAACAGGATGATCGCCCCGACGACCGCGATGCTAGGGTTCGTGCGCCGTGGCGTTGCCATCGCTCCAGATCGGACCGTATCAGCTGCTCGAGCGCATCGGCGAGGGCGGCAACGGTCAGGTCTATCGAGTGACCGGTCCAGCACGGTGGCAGTGAAGCTGATCGGCAGCGCGCACGCGCTCGATGACGCCGCACTCGCACGGTTTCGCCGCGAGAACGCGACGCTCGCCAAGCTCTCGCACCCGAACCTCGTGGGGCTGCTCGATCACGGTGGCGACGCCGAGCTGGGCCCGTACCTTGTGTTGCCGCTGCTCCCCGGCGTCACCTGCGCGAGCTTTGTCGAGGGCGCGCGCTGTGGTTGCGCAAGTTGCGTCTGTCCCTATTTGGGCCCGACGGCCATCACATGTCGCACGTTTACGGATCGCAAGTTGCGCAAGTTGCGTCTGTCCCCTATTTGAGGAGGGGCAGCAGCGCGCTGGGGGTGGTGACGGGCGCGGAGCAGGTCTGGCCGCTACAGACGTAGGCGCGCGCGGCGCCGTCGGGTGCGGCGACCTTGCCCTCGAGGATCGATGGCGCGGCCCATCGACCTGCAAGCATCAGGGTTGGCGCGTAGCTTTGGCGTGCGGCGGCGATCAGCGCGTCGCGGTTCGGGCCGTCGCTGACGACGAGGGTCTTCTCGTGGAGGTAGAGATCGAGTGCAGCGAGGAGCGCGGAGGTCGCCCATGCGTTGACGGCGACGGTGCCGGTCAGCCGCTGCACGAGGTACTTCTCGGCGAGGGCGAGCGCGGCGTCATCGCCGGCGACCAGGCCGAGCCGCACGAGGCCGGTGACCGCGATGGCGGCACCCGATGGGATGGCGCCGTCGTGGTGTGATTCGGGCCGATGGATGAGGAGGGGGTCACCGGCAGGCGCGAGGTAGAACACGACAGTGCCGTCCTCTTCGGCGACGAAGCGCTCGCGCACGGCGCCGAGCAGGCGTTCTCCGAGATCCCACCAGGTGCGGTCACCGGTGGCCTCCGCGAGCTCGAGGAACGCGAGCGCGCAGAAGGCGTAATCGTCGAGGGTGCCGTCGAGCTTGGTCTGGCCTTCGTGGTAGACGCGCGCGATCCGATCGCCGGAGATCATGCGGTCGCGAAGGAAGCTCGCGACGCGAAGCGCGAGGGCGAGGGCCGGCGGATGGCCGATCGCGCGCCAGCCGGCGACGAGGCCGCCGATCGCGAGTCCGTTCCAGCCGGAGAGGACCTTGTCATCGGTGCCCGGACGGATGCGTGCCCCACGCGCCGCGAGCAGCTTCGCGCGAAGCTCCGCGAGCTGCTCTTCTTCGAACGGCGACGTGCGCGGAGTGATCCGCGAGAGCACGCTCGTTCGGTGCTCGAAGTTCCCGCCCTCGGTGACTCCGTAGGCCTGCGCGAACACGAGCGCGTTCGTGGGGCCGAGCACCGCGCGCAGCTGCGCGGGCGTCCACACGTAGAACTTGCCCTCCTCGCCCTCGCTGTCGGCATCGAGCGAGGACCACAGGCCACCACCCGCGTCGGACAGCTCGCGCTCGAGGAAGCCGACGGTCTCGGCGATCACCTCGCCTGCGCGCGTTGCGAACGGTCCGCCCATCGCGCAGACGCTCGCGTAGATGCCGAGGAGCTGCGCGTTGTCGTAGAGCATCTTCTCGAAGTGCGGAACGAGCCACTTCGCGTCGACCGAGTACCGCGCGAAGCCGCCACCGAGGTGATCGTAGATGCCGCCCTCGGCCATACCGCGCGCCCACTTGTCGAAGGCCTCGCGTGCGGGCTCGCCGAACGAGAACCGACTCGCACGCGCGAGGAGTTCGTGGGTCGAGCTCGACGGAAACTTCGGTGCGCCGCCGAGCCCGCCATGTTCGGGGTCGCAGCGCTCGGCGAGCTGGCGGCCCGCCGTGATCAGCAGCGATGCAGTCAGGCCCTTGGGATCCGCACCCTGCGCGCCGCGACGGTAGTGCGCGTCGACGCGCTGCAAGCCATCGACGAGCGCGAGCGCATTGTCCTCGGCGTCAGCACGCCGATTCTTGAAGGCATCGGCCATCGCGCGCAGCAAGTCCTGGAACGTAGGCCGACCGAACTTCGGCACGAGCGGGAAGTACGTGCCTAGGAAGAACGGCCGGCCGTCGGGGAGGCAGAACGCCGAGAGCGGCCAGCCGCCCCCCTCGCCCTGGACCTGGATCGCATTCATGTAGATCGCGTCAACATCGGGACGCTCCTCGCGGTCGACCTTGATGTTGAGGAACTGCTCGTTCATCAGCTTCGCCGTCGCCGTGTCCTCGAAGCTCTCGTGCGCCATCACGTGACACCAGTGACAGGCCGCGTAACCGATCGAGACGAACACCGGCACGTTCCGACGCTTCGCCTCCGCGAACGCTTCTGCCGTCCACGGCCACCAGTCCACCGGATTATCGGCGTGCTGCCGGAGGTACGGCGAGCTCTCGGTCGCGAGGCGATTCGGCATGCACGGGGCTTACGCTGGCACGCGCGTCAGCGCAACGCGCGCCGCCTCAAGGCTTCATCTGGCAGGCCACGGCGTCGCCGAGCTCACAGGCGTGCTCGAGCTTCTGCTTCGCCGCGGCGGCATCACCCAAAACGGACCGCGAGGCAGCACGGGCGCGCCGCCACTTCGGTGCCGGATCGGCGGCGACGACGACATCGAGATCGCCGAGCGCCTCGGCATGCCGCTTCGCGCGGATCAGCACGGCCGCGCGGGCGGCGTGCAGTCCGACATCGGCGGGGCTGTGGCGCAGCGACGCCGTGCAGAC
>JBKJUF010000581.1:0-6771 GCA_046590445.1 Kofleriaceae bacterium | reverse complement strand
CAACAACTCGTGGATGCACAACACCGAGCGGCTCGTGAAGGGGCCGCCGCGCTGCACGCTGCTGATCCATCCCGAGGACGCCACGGCGCGTGGCCTCGCGGCAGGCGATCGCGCGCGGGTGTCGACGACGAAGGGCGCGATCGAGCTCGTCGTCGAGGTCTCGGATACGATGATGCCGGGCGTCGTCAGCGTGCCGCACGGCTGGGGCCACGGCCGCGCGGGTACCCGGCTGCGGGTCGCGAGCGCGCACGCCGGCGCGAGCGTCAACGACATCGTCGATCCCGCGGTGATCGACGAGCTGTCCGGCACGAGCGCGCTGACCGGGCAGCGGGTCGAGGTCGCACGCGCATGACCGAGCGCGGCGCCGAGCTGTTCGCGAAGATCGGTGAGGCCAGGCTGCGCGCGGTGATCGCCGACTTCTACGACCGCGTGTTCCCCGACGTGATGATCGGCTTCATGTTCGCAGGCAAGAACAAGCAACACCTGATCGATCGCGAGTACGAGATGACCGCGAAGTTCCTCGGTGCGCCGGGCGTGACCTACACGGGGCGGACGATGCGCGCCGCCCACGGTGGCCACACGATCTTCGGCGGCCACTTCGAGCGCCGCTTGCAGATCCTGCGCGAGACCATCGCCGATCACGACGTCGATCTTGAGGTCACGCGGGTGTGGATCGAGCACACCCTCGCACTTCGCGACCAGATCACGCGCGACAAGGGCTCGGAGTGCAAGGACACCTCGGCGGGGACTCCGCCCGAGGCTCCGGCGCCGAATCCCGCCGCCCGGATCAAGCTCGGCCGCAAGCCCGGCTGACTCGGGTGCGGATTTCGGGGGTTCGTGAAACCCCGGTCGGCGCGCTACCCTGAACGCATGCTGCGGCTGGCGATCGTCGTGGCTCGGGTGCTGCTCGTCGCATGCTGGGTTGGCTGCTGGGGCACCACCGGGTCCTCGCCCGTCGCATCGGCACCCGCAATGAAGCCCGATCAACCCGGCACGATCCGGTTTCGCGCGAAGACCCGCTCGGACTGCGCGCGCGTGCTCGCCGGCACCGGTGATCGGATCCGTGCCGAGCTCGCCCGGCTCGGCACCGCCGAGCCGATCCTCGACGAGATGCAGACGGTCGCGATCGAGAGCTGCGAGCTGACGGTGTGGTCGGACGAGGTGCTCGCTTGCTACGCGAAGGTCACCGTCGTCAACGATCTGGGGGAGTGCTGGCAGCTGATGTCCCGCGAGCAGACCGAGGACGTGTCGTCCCGGCTGATGGGCATCGTCACGCGCATGAATGCCGCGCCGCCGCCGTCCACGCCGTGATGCCCACACGGTGATGTGAGACGCTCCCCGTATGCGATGCACCGTGCTCCTCGGCTTGTCCGTCAGCTTCGGCGTCATCTTCAGCGCGGGTTGTGGTGGCGACGACGGACCAGGTGACGGCGGGCCGCGCCCGATGACGTTCGGCGGCGACCGGCCGGTCGACCTCAAGGTGCCGCCGAGCTTCGACGCCGCGCGGCGCTATCCGCTGATCCTCGCGCTCCACGGCTACAGCTCGAATGGCTTCGTCCACGGCACGTACTTCGGGCTGCCGAACCTCGTCGCCAATGGCGAGGCGCTGCTGCTCGCACCCGACGGGACCACCGACAATAGTGGCAAGCAGTTCTGGAACGCCGATCCGGCGTGCTGCGACTTCAACAACAAGAACCCCGACGATGTCGCCTACCTCGGCAAGCTGATCGACGACGTCAGCGCGAGCTGGCCGGTCGACCCCGCGCGCGTGTTCGTGATCGGGCACTCGAACGGCTCGTTCATGGCATACCGGATGGCCTGCGAGCGTGCCGACGTGATCACCGCCATCGCCGGGCTCGCCGGTGCCGCCTCGTCGGTCGCCGCGAGCTGCACGCCGAGCCGCAGCGTCAACGTGCTGCACATCCACGGGACCGCGGACGCGGTCGTGCCCTATAACGGAGGCGGGATCGGCGGCGGCGGTGCGGTCGCGAGCCTCCAGCAGTGGGTCGGTCACGGCGGCTGCGGCAGCGCGCTCGTCACCCAGGGCACGCTCGACCTCGAGAACGCCATCGCAGGCGCCGAGACCACGCGGCTGACCGCGGCGTGCCCCGATGGCGTCGGGGTCGAGCTCTGGCGGGTCGACGGCGCCAGCCACGTCCCGATCTGGGGCCCCAGCTTCACGCCCGAGCTGTGGACATGGTTGACCGATCACGCCCGCCGCTGATCGGTGGTTGGCCCGCGCCCGTCGCCATGATATCGATCGATCACGATGTGGTACCTGGGTTCCGTCCCTCACCAGCCTGACGTGGAGTCGAACGCCTGAGCTTGTTTCTCGTTCCGACTGCTCTTCCGCCTGTGTGACGACTGTGAGGCTCCCATGGATACCCAGCTGAAGCTCCTCGGCCGCTCGGACGCTCCGACCGCGCTCGAGCCCATCAAGCATCTCAAGGCCAACGTCGATCCGTCGACGCTGTTCCACCGCCAGCTCCTCGACGGAGCGTTCTGGCAGCGGATCCCGGCCTATCGCCTGATCGACGAGACGACGTTTCTCGATCACACGTGGCAGGCCAAGAACACGATCACCAATCCGGCGAAGCTCTTGTCCGCCGTGCAGCACCTGGTGCCGCAGAGCTTCTACGAGGACGTCGCCGAGGGCTTCCGCCACGCGCCGATGTCGATCCGGGTCTCGCCGTATCTGCTGTCCCTGATCGACTGGTCGAACGCGTACACCGATCCGCTGCGCCGCCAGTTCGTGCCGGTCGCGTCGAAGCTCCTCCCCGACCACCCGAAGCTGACGATGGACTCGCTCCACGAGCAGGCGGATGCGCCGGTGGCTGGGCTGACCCATCGCTATCCGGACAAGGCGCTGTTTCTCGCGCTCGACACCTGCCCGGTGTACTGCCGGTTCTGCACGAGGTCGTACGCGGTCGGCGTCGACACCGACGAGGTCGAGAAGGTCTCGCTGAAGGCGACCGAGGATCGCTGGGAGCGTGCGTTCCGCTACATCTCCGAGCGCCCCGAGCTCGAGGACATCGTGGTGTCGGGCGGCGATAGCTACCAGCTCAAGGCTCGCCAGATCACGCTGATCGGCAACCGCCTCCTCGAGCTGCCGAACATCCGCCGCATCCGGTTCGCGACCAAGGGTCCGGCCGTGATGCCGATGAAGCTCATCACCGATCACGAGTGGCTCGACGCGCTGACCGCGGTCGTCGAGCGCGGCCGCAAGCTCCACAAGGAGGTCGTCCTCCACACCCACTTCAACCACCCGAACGAGATCACCGCGATCACGAAGCGCGCGATGGACAACGTGTTCGAGCGCGGCATCATCACGCGCAACCAGTGCGTGCTGCAGCGCGGCGTCAACGACTCGATCGCGACGATGCAGCTGCTGGTCAAGCGGCTCGGGCACTGCCAGGTGCAGCCGTACTACGTCTACGTCCACGACCTCGTGAAGGGCGTCGAGGATCTGCGCACCACGCTGCAGACCGCGCTCGACATCGAGAAGGCGGTCCGCGGCACGACCGCGGGCTTCCACACCCCGACGTTCGTCGTCGATGCTCCCGGCGGCGGCGGCAAGCGGGTCGCGCACAGCTTCGAGCACTACGACCGCGACACCGGCATCTCGGTGTTCGCCGCGCCGTCGGTGAAGCCCGGCTTCTTCCTCTACTTCGATCCGATCGACACGCTGGCGCCCGAGATCCAGGCCCGCTGGAAGGAGCCGGCCGAACGAGACCGCATGGTCGAGGATGCGGTCGGCAAGGCGAACGCGAACCAGCAGGCAACCGCGCGCGCGTCGGCCGTGCGCTGAACGGCGAGTTTCGGGCGGCGTCTCCCGGCGCTTGCCCAACAGCCTCGGTTACGCTCGCTCCATGCGGAGTCTTCTGTGGGTCTCGTGGGTCTGGTGCATCGCGGCGGCGGCATGCACGCACGCGGCGCCCGTCAAGTGTCCGGAACCCGTGCAGCCAGTCGCGGCCGTGCCGGGAAGTGGCGAGCCGCAGCCCCCGCCGCCGCGCGCCCCCGACCTCGACGATCCCGGCGTGATCTCGCAGAGCCAAGCGTTCCTCGCCGCCTTCGACAAGGCCGACATTGCCACCGTTCGGTCGATGCTCGGTGCGTCGTTCGTCAACTTCCAGCGCGCGCGGTTCTACGACGGTGCATACGTCGGCAAGGCGCTGCAGGGCCGCATCGACCGCAAGCTGCCGGTCCGGTCGCGGACGTGCAAGGACGAGCGGGTGTTCCGCGGCCCCGGCGTGGCGATCTATGTCGGGTCGTGCAGCGAGCAGATTCCGGCGAACGCGGACATGCCGGCGACCAGCTATGAGGGCTGGGAAACGATCGCGTGGGTGCCCGAGGGCGGCGCATGGAAGGTCGCGCACTGGCAGGGGCAGAAGGGCGGCATCGAGGCCGAGCGTGAGGACTGGAACGAAGCGTTTCGCAAGTCGACGAGCTTCAAGACCACCGCGAACCAGCACCTGATCGACTCGGTCAGAGGTAGGAAGCCCGGCCTCGCGCTCGACGTCGCGATGGGGCAGGGCCGCAACGCGCTCTACCTCGCCGCGCAGAAGTGGCGCGTCACCGGCGTCGACATCTCCGACGAGGGCATTCGCATGGCCAAGGAGGCGGCAGCCAAGGACAGGCTGAAGCTCGTGACCGTGCAGGCCGACATCACCAAGTACGACTTCGGCACCGCACGCTGGGATCTCGTCACGCTGATCTACGCCGGCGATGACCCCAAGCTCATCGAGCGCATCAAGCCGAGCATCCGCAAAGGCGGGCTGTTCGTCGTCGAGTACTTCCACGAGGACGCGACGCAGGGCACCGGCATCGGCGGGTTCGCGACCGGCGAGCTCGCGGCGCTGTTCGCCGACGGCTGGAAGATCCTCAAGGATCAGGTCGTCGAGGACATCGCGGACTGGTCGCTGCGCAAGACCAAGCTCGTGCGGTTCGTCGCCGAGAAGAAGTAGCGCTGGGGCACCCGCCGATCTGGCCGATCACCGATGTGGGCATGACTGGCGGAGGTCGATTTCGACGCCGGCGATGCCGACGATGCCGACGATGCCGACGATGCCGACGATGCCGACGATGTCCGGCCGCGAGCGCAGCGCGACGGGGTCAATCCTCGAGTCGGGCGATTCGCTCCTCGAGCCACGATGTGGAGCTCCTGGTATGGCCCCAAAAGGATCTCGATCACGTCCCGACCATACCCGACGTCTGACGCCGCTACTCGATGACCGCGAACGTCTGGTGGTTCAGCGCCACCAGCCGGCCATCCTCGCCCCACAGCTCGCGGGTCTCGAGGAAGAAACCATCCGCGCAGACCGGCACGGTGCCGCGATAGAGCAGCGGCGCCTCCGGATCGAGGCCGTCGAGATCGGTGACGACCTCGAGCGTGTACGCGATCGTCGCGCACGGCCGGCTCGCCGGGAACTTCGTGAACGCCGCGGGCCACCACACGTCGATCAGCGACGCGATGTACGCCGTGTCACGCACGCCGCAGGGCTCGCAAGGACGGATCCAGCCGACCGTGCGGGCGACGCCACCATCGGCGAGTGGCAGCCCCTCGATCGGGCGGTACTCGAAGTGCCGCGCGAATGCGGGCCACGTTATCCGCGGATCGGCAGCGAGGTCTGGAGCCGGCAGCGTGCGCCACGACGTGACCTCGGGCGGCTCGAGGTCTCGCCACGCGAGCGGTCCGCTCCCCGGCCGCGTCGTCGCGAGCACCGCGACCGCGTGCGCGCGGACCTCGCCGCCCTGGACGAGCGCGGCGCGCGCGGCCGAGAGGTTGTTGCCGGTGCGCAACAGCTCGACGGTGATGTCGGCGGCTCCGACCTCGACGGGCGAGGGAAGCGTGGCCGTCACCGATCGCACCTTGCGCAGCGGATCGGCGACGCGCAGCTCGATCGCGCGGATCAGCGCGCCGATCGTGAAGCCGCCAAACGCGCCGCGTCCCTGCTCCCAGCCTGCCGGCACGTCGAGCCGGTACTGGTCACCGTGCGGGGCGGGCGTCGTGACGTCGGTCAACGTGGCCATGCCACCGTCTACCACGCCGTGCTGCGGTCATTGCAGGATGCAGCGCATCGTCGTCACCGTGTTCGGGTTCGGTGCCGCGCTGCGCACGATCTCGAGCCGCAGGCTCCCTGCTGTCGGGCACTTCACGGGATCGGTCACGAGCTTCCAGCACGGCGCGGTCTCGGGCGAGCCGCAGGCCGCGATCCGGGTCGCCGTGGTGCCCACCGTATCGTCGACGAGACAGTCGGGCTGGAGCCCCGCCGTGCTGGCATCGACATCGGCGAGCGTCGAGCTGTCGACGCAGGCCGATCCGTTCACGCGGTTGAGCAGCGTCGCGATCTGGGTGAGCCCGTCGGACAGGTCGGGCTGGCAGATCGTCGTCGAGGTCGAGCGATCCGGGAACCCATCGAAGAACGCCTTCAGCCGCGTCCCGGGATCGGCGACCTCGAGGTTGGACGCGCCGCCCTGATAGGTGCACGAATGCGCGAGCGCGATCTGCGACTGGTTGTTGATCTGTCGCGTCTCGACCGCGAACGGTGTCGTGTTGCCCATGATGCCGCCGACGACGACCTTGCGGGGATCGGCCTTGAGGCCGCGCAGGAAGTCGCGGAACACCGTGACGCTCTCGACGGAGGTCGACGTCGTGCTCGCCGTGCAGCCCGTCTTGGTGCCGACCTGGTTCATCTCGTCCGACGTCGTGCCGCCCTGCGCGCAGGTCACGCCGAACCGCGTGCAGCGGAACGAGGTCAGCGGGCCGAGCGG
>JBKJUF010000344.1:0-8740 GCA_046590445.1 Kofleriaceae bacterium | reverse complement strand
CCGACGTCATCGCATCGTGCGTGATCATCGGTGGCGGCGGCACAGACGCCGCCGTGCCCGGGTCGAGCACGCGATCGCCAGGCTCAAGAACTGGCGTGTGCTTCGCGATCACCGACGCCGGGGACACCATCTGCAGACGACGCTCCACGCAGTCGCCTTCCTACACAACCTCCAGGTCACATTACGGGACAACCCTTAGCCGCCGCCGGCCTTCTGCAGCTTCTTGCCGATCGTCTGCAGGCGCTGGTGCAGCGAGTGCGCCTGGGTCGCGAGCTCCTCGAACTCGGCCTCGCGCGCGACCGCGGCGAGCTTCTCGGCGCGCTCCGAGAGTGCAAGCACGGGCGCCGAGACGTTGATCGCGTCGGCCTGGGTCGGGCCGTGCGTCGCGTCGCCGTTCCCCTGGTGCTGGCCGATCACCTCGTTGAGCCCGGCGACCTCGCCGGCAACCGAGCCGAGCTCCGTCATCAGCTCCTGGAGCCGCTGGTTGCGGGTCTGAAGCGCGGGCACGTGCGCGACGACGAGGGCGGCGAGCTGCTCCTGCTGATCGCGCGCGGCCGACAGCGCCTTGACGAGTGTCTGACCTGCCGACTGCAGCCGCTCCTCGCAACCCGCGATCTCGGCGAGCGTGGTGTTCGCCCGCTCGAGATGCTTGACGCTCGACATCGGCGTCTCGAGGAACAGCTTGCCGAGCCGCGCATATGCAGCGAGCTCGGTATCGAATGCGGCGGCCGCCTCGGAGAGCGGCGAATCCTGCTTGGCCATGGTTCGCGACTCTACTAAACGGCTGTCAGCGTTGCCAGACCAGTGGTTCGCAGAGCCAGAGCCGGTACGGGCACTGCGACGACGTGAACACCTGACGGGTCCGCCAGCCGGAAGCCGACAGGATGGCTCCCATGGCCTCCGGCGTGTGCTTGTAGCAATGCTCGGTCACGATCACCTCGCCCGGCGAGAACGTGATCACCTGGCCGTCGATCCGTACGATCTGCCGGCACGTGCTGACGAGCTGCATCTCCATGCGCGAGGCCGCCGCCTGCCACACCGCGCGGTGCTCGAAGCGATCGACATCGAAGGTCGCACCGCGTGTGTGGTTGAGGTTGACGAGGAGGTTCTTGTTGAACGCCGCGGTGACGCCCTGCTCGTCGTCGTACGCCCGCTGCAGCGCGACGGGATCGCGGGTCGCGTCGGCGCCGAGCAGCAGCATGCGATCGTCGCCGGCAATCCGCGCGAGCATCGCGAGGAACGATCGCGCGTCGCCCGGCTCGAAGTTACCGATCGTCGAGCCCGGGAAGAACGCGAGCGTGCGTCGCCACTCGTGCTGCGGAGTCGGCAGCGTGAACGGTTGCGTGTAGTCCGCGGTCACCGGCTGGACGTCGAGGCGCGGCAGCTCGGCCCGCAACGTGCTGGCGAACCGCTGGAGTTGATCGTGCGCGACGTCGATCGGCATGTAGCTCGACGGGCGCTCGAGGCCGCGCAGCAGCAAGCGCGTCTTCTTGCCCTCGCCGCTGCCGGGCTCGACCACGCGCGCCTCGGGCCCGACCTGCTGCGCGATCTGCGGCAGGTGGCGCTCGAGGAGCGCGAGCTCGGTGCGAGTCGGGTAGTAGTCGTCGAGCGTGGTGATCCGCTCGAACAGCGCCGCGCCGATCGCGTCGTAGAGCAGTCGACACGGCAAGTGCTTGCGAGGAGCACGCAGCCCGTCCAGGACATCATCCTGGTGAACCGTGCGCGTGGCTGGAGACTGCTGACTCATCACCATGGCGACTTCCCTCGGTCATTCGCGAGCCGCACGCCGGTCATCTGCCAGCGCGCGGTGGGCGCGAAGAAATTGCGGTAGCTCGCGCGGACGTGACCACGCGGCGTCAGACAGGAGCCGCCGCGCAGCACCATCTGGCTCGCCATGAACTTGGCGTTGTACTCGCCGAGTGCGCCGGGCAACGGCCGGAACCCGGGGTACGCAACATACGCACTCGCCGTCCACTCCCAGACATCACCGAACAGCTGCGCGAGCCCAGGCTGCGACGCGGCACGCGGATGCAGGCGATCGTCATCGGCCCAGTGACCATCGCGCGCGCGGAACCCGGTCGCGGCGTGCTCCCACTCGACCTCGGTCGGCAGTCGCGCACCGGCCCAGCGCGCGATCGCGTCGGCCTCGAAGTACGACAGGTGACCGGCGGTCTCCGACGGATCGATCTCGCGCAGCCCGGTGAGGTCGTAGTGCTGCCACTCGCCGTCTCGATGATGCCAGTAGAGCGGCGCGCGCCAGCCCTCCCGCCGGGCGGCCGCGAACCCGTCGGCGAGCCAGAACCGCGGCTCGTCGTAGCCCTGGTCGCCGATGAACGCGAGGACCTCGGCGTTCGCGATCGGTCGCGTCGCGAGCGCGTACGGCTCGACGATCGCGCGATGACGAGGTCGCTCGCAGTCGAACGCGAAGCCGCTCTCAGCCGCGCCGATCTCGACGATCCCGCCCTCGAGCTCCACCCAGCCGAGCGGTGCGATCGCACCGCTGGCATCGCGTGCGAGGTCGTCGCGATACGCGGGCTCGAGCGGTTGGGTGCCGAGCGCGTGCTTGAGGTCGGTCAGCATCAGCTCCTGGTGCTGCTGCTCGTGGTGCAAGCCGAGCTCGATCGTCGCCTGCACCACAGCGGCGAGCGCACCGTCGGCGAGCGCGCGCGCCATCCGATCGTCGATGGCCGCGCGATAGGCGAGGACATCCTCGAGCGGCGGCCGGCTCATCATGCCGCGACGCGCCCTGTCGACTTGCGGTCCGACGGCATCGTAGTAGCTGTTGAACAGCGTGCCGAAGCGGTCGTCGTGCGGCGGCTGGCCAAGCGGGACGAGCACGAACGTCTCGAAGAACCACGTCGTGTGCGCGAGGTGCCACTTCGCCGGGCTCGCATCCGGCATCGACTGAATCGCGTGATCCTCGACGGAGAGAGGCGCGGAGATGCTCACCGAGCGCTGTCGCACGGTGCGGTACCGCGAGATCAGGTCGAGCGTCTTCACGGACGCCTGGGCTTGCAGCGCGCGTACCACCGCGTCCGGCCAGGCCGATATCGAGGAACGCGATCTCGGGAGTCCATTCGCGCACGAGCGCGAGGGCGCCATGACCTTCGTGACTGACGCGCACGTCGTGGCCGAGCATGCGTAGCGCCTCGGAGAGCCACCACGCGCTCCCGCGAAGATGCGCTGGAGCACGAGCCACATGCGGTCCGCGCGACTGCAACCAGGCACTGGAACGTGTCAGAAGCTCTCGATCGCGGTGGTTCGACCTCGTGCGTGACGCCACGTCGGTGGGTCAGCAGGCGCGCTCGTGCGGTATCGACCGTCGGGATCCTCGCGGGGGTCGCGGTCGCCGGCACGATCCTCGATGTCCACCCGACCCCGCTCGTCGTCGATCTCGTAGCGGCTCACGAGGCCGTGCCAGTTGCGGCCGGCGTGATCGTCGTGGTCCTGCGAGAATCGATTGTCGTCGTCGATCTCGCGATCGGACTCGGGCGCGCGCGTGCGATCGCGATCGGTCTCGTCGTCGCGGCTGCCGTCGCGCGGACCGACACAGCGCATGTCGTCGTCGCGATCGTGGTGATGGCGTGGCATGTGACTCTCCTGCTCCCGTCGATAGGAACGTGACGAGCTCTTGCGGCGCGCGTCGACGCACGCCGCTCGCGTCACGCTGCGAACGACGCGCACACACTCACGCGCGATGCGTTGTGGATGGTTCGCGTGCATGGTTTGGGGCCACGAGATTGCGAGGATCGCGCCGGCATTCGTCAGTGCTTCGCGCAGATCGTGAATCGCCTCCTCGACGTCAGAGCAAATCGGAGGTTGCGCAGTGCGCGCTCGCGGCATGCCCGATGCAACCCGAGCCGGCATGCAGCCCTATCCGGGCATCGGCCGGCTCGTCGGTGTGAACCGCCGAGATTCCCGCCGCCTACAAGATGTTCAACGACAAGCAGGACGGCTGCATCAAGGTCGTCGCGAAGGTCGGAACGTAGCCTACGAGTGGGGACTCAGAACTCGTCGCCGCCGCCGCTCGCGCCGTTGATCATCGGCGCCGCCATCCGCGGACCGTAGAACCGCATGCTCGCGAGGATCAACGTGCTGTCGCCGCCCTTGACCTCGCGGCGAGCGCCGATGTCGATGCTCCACTTGAGGTTCGCCATGCCGATGCCGCCGGTGACGTAGCTCGTGCCGAGGCCGTTGTCGCGAAGGCCGCCGATCCGTATGGGGTAGCCGGTCTGGCCGCGCGATCCGCGGAGGAACAGCTCGGCGCCACCGCCGTAGCGGACCTGCTGCTGGTCACCGTCGAGGCGCCAGCGGGCGTCGAAGCTGACGGCGAGCAGGTCCATCGGCCGGGCGTGAACGCCACCACCGACGGCGCGTGGGAAGTGCGGCGACTTCTCGCTCGCGAATAGATTTTGCGCGGCGACGCCGAAGTTGATCATCTCGGTGAGCCGGACCGTGCCGCCGAGATCGAACACGAACCCGCTGTGCGACGTCTCGCCGGTCATGTCGGACTCGAAGTCGTAGTACTTCGTCGTCGTGCCGAGCATGACGCGCGGCAGGATCTGCTTGGCTAGCGCCATTCCGGCCACGTGCGTACGCCGCGATCCCGTCATCCCCTCGAGCTCGGGGTTCGAGCCGGCGTAGTCGTAGAAGAAGCAGCCCGGAAGCGCGTTCGTCGAGTCGCACGCGGAGACGTTGATCAGCGACGCGTCGTCGGCCTCGCGGTAGCCATAGCCGCCTTCGAACACGAGCTCGCGGTTGAGCGGGAGACCGGCCGGGTTGAGGCCGATCGCCGAGGCACCGGTCGCGCCGCCGCGCATCGCATCACCTACGGCAATCTCGCGCGGACCGAGCATGTCATCGAGAGAATCGGTCTCTGCCCGCGCGCTACCGAGCAGGCTCGTCACAGTGAGTATGGCGGGCACGATCGAGCGCATGGCCTCGAGTGTTGGCGCGTTTCGCCTCCGTGCGCAAGAAACACGGTGCGCTTGCCAGAACGGCAGTCCCGCACGTGCTTCCTAGTCATCCTGTCGTGAGCGACCCCACGAAACCCGCGGATTCTGTGCCTGTTTGCCTGTGGCCTTGTGGTGCCTGCGATCGGCCTCCACGGCGATCGGTTCGAGGCGGCGGTGGTTCACGCCGAGCTTGAAGGGACGTTCGCCGCCCATCGCGGTGGGTTTCCGCATGACGTTCACGAGATCAGCAAGGCTCGTCCTTGGTGACACGTGAAGCGTGGCACGAGCACTGCACCATCATGTGGCATGAAGGACGACACCACCGATGCGCTGGAGCTACTGCGCTCCCAGCACGAAGAAGTCGAGTCGTTGATCGAGGAAATCGAGGCGGCTGACGATCCCGCCGAGAAGGCAGCGCTGTTCGCCGAGATGGCCGACAAGCTCGCGGCTCACTCGACCATCGAGGAGAAGATCTTCTATCCATCGGTGATGATCGACAAGACGCGTGAGAGCCTGATCGAGGCGACCGAGGAGCATCTCTCGGTGAAGCGGCTACTCGCGGACATGATGGAGCTCGCCGTCGACGACGAGCATTTCGATGCGAAGCTGACGGTCCTCAAGGAGCAGGTCCGGCATCACGCGCACGACGAAGAGGAGGACCAGCTCTTCCCGAAGGTGCGGCGCATGATGAGCAAGGACGAGCTCGCGGCGCTCGGCAACGAGATGCTCGCGCTGTTCGAGATCCTGATCGAACGCGAGCCGCGCAAGCGCGTTCCGGCGGAGACCGCGGAGGCGGCACCGCTGATGATGTGACTTCTGCCGGGACCGCCGCTGCGTGAGATGAGGCGAGGCATCGAACCGCGGCGACCCGGCAACTTTTCCGGTGAGTGGGTCAGGGGACCGGTCGTGGAGCCGCGCTGAAGCGAGGCGGCGAGGCCGCGCGCCGACGACGACGCCAGAGCTGTGCGAGTAGCAGCAGAGATCAAGGCGTGCGCGTGGTCTGGCCGGCGGCGAGGCGCCACCGCCGGTGTTGTTTCAGGGCAGCGGCAGCACGACGATGTATGCGTTGTCGTTGCTCGTCGCGGTTGGCGTCGCGCCGGCACCCTTGTAGCCGACGAACAGCGCCGCGTTGCCGGTCGAGGCGACCGCGCCGCCCCACAGCTGCTCGGCGCCGCCGAGATCGTGCTTCACGACGCCGGTGCCGAACGCGGTGTCGAACGCGCCGTTGCCGCCGAGGATCGCGAACACCGCGTCCGAGCTCGTCGCCGGGCTGCCCGTCGAGCCGAGCAGCGCGACCCGGCCACCTGGGAGCGCCACGACGTTGCGGTTGTTATCGGGGTTGTCGCCCATCGAGCCGTCGAACACGACCTTGCCCGCGGTGCCCCACGTCGTGTCGAGCGTGCCGTTCGCGTTGAACCGCGCCGATACCCAGTCGTTGTTGCCGGTCGCCGTGTTGCGACCGTAACTGGCGGTCACCAGCTTGCCGGACACCAGCGCGACGCCGTAGACCTCGGTGAAGCCCTGCATCAGGACCTCGTGGAACACGCCGCCGGTGCCGAAGCTGGTGTCGAGGGCGCCCGCCGAGGTCAGCTTGTAGAGCACGGGCTGCACCGAGCCGACGCCCGTCGAGTTCGCGTACCCCGCGGCGAGGATCGTGCCGTCCGCGAGCACGTAGATGCCGCGCACGCAGTCCTGACAGGAGCCGGCCGCATCGGTGTTCTGGACATCGAGCGTGAACTTGCCGGGCGTGCCGCCGGTCGCGGCGAACGTGGCGTCGGCGAGTCCGCCGGCGGTCAACCGGACCACCGCGAAGTCGGTGTCGAGGCGGCCCACGCCGGCGTTGCGCTGCGCGGCATGGATGTAGAGCCGGCTGGAAGCATCGACCGCGAGGCCCCACGGCGTGTCCACGCCCTTGACCGTGGCGCCGTTGATGTCTGCCTGGTTGAGATCGAGCCGCACGATCCCGTTGTCGACGCCGGTCACGCCGAACGTGGTGTCGAGCGTGCCGTCCGCGTTGAATCGCACGACGGCGGCGTCGCGATCGACCGCGTTGACCTCGTCCTCGACGGTGCCGAGCACGACGATCTTGCCATCGCTCTGCGTCGCGATCCCGCGCCACAGCTCGCCGCTGCCACCGGTCTGGACATTGAGGCTCGCGATGCCGTCACCGCCGCCGAACGTGGTGTCGAGCGCGCCCTGGGTGGTCAGCTTGACGAGCACGAGCTCGCGATCCGAGGTCGCTTCGAAGCTCGCCGCGCGAAACCCGACGGCGTAGAAGCTGCCGTTCGGGCCGGGCGTGGCGCCGAGGAGCTGATCGGTACCACCGGCCGACAGCGCGAGCGGCGTGAAGGCGGGTGGCACGAACTCCGCGATGGCGTCGGGCGCGGCATCGGCGGTCGGGGGCGCGTCGGGAGCGGCCGTACCGCCGGTGAGGTTATCGCCGCAGCCGGCGAGCAAGATCAGTGCGAGGGAGGCGAGGTTCTTCATGATCGTTTCCTTCGTCGTTCGTGCGATGGCCGCGCTCAGAAGCGCGCCTTGTAGCCGACGGCAAACATCCGCGGCGGATTCGGGCGCGCGCCATAGGGGCGGCGCGAGATGATGACCTGCTCGTCGAGCAGGTTGCTGCAGGTCGCGTAGAGCTCGGCGAGCGCGTGCAGACGTGCGTGCGCCGAGAGATCGATGGTGAAGATGGCCGCCGTGCGCTCGGTCGCGATGATCGCGCCCTGCCCGGCCACGTCGCGGCCCGCGCTCTGGTAGCGCGCGGCTGCACCGAGCTCGTAGCGCGGCGTCTTGAACGCCGAGGACAGCGAGAGCTGATGGCGCGGCAGGTACGGCAGCTCGTCGCCGTGCTCGACCATGCCCCAGCCGCCGAACTCGGAGGCGAAGGCGTGCTGGAAGCTCGAGCGCGTCAGCGTGTACGCGGCCGCGATCGGCAGCGCGAGCTCGCGGCGCCTGTCGAGCGTGAGCTCGCCGCCGACCTGCGCCTCGACGCCCCACACCCTGACCTGCCCGCCGTTGTACTCCTCGCCCTCCTGGACCTCGGTGCAGCCGGCCGCGAGCGTGCACGAGCCCTTGAGGTTCGAGTAGTCGCTGTAAAAGCCGATCAGATCGGCGTTGATCGCGGCGCCGCGCCAGCGCGCACCGGCCTCGTAGTTGACGCTCGACTCGGGCCGCACGTCGGCACTCGCCGAGGGCGCGACCGGGACGAAGCCGCGGTGGACGCCCGCGAGCACGCTCGCCTCATCGGTGAGGTGGTACTCGACGCCGACGCCGGGGATGATCACCGCGTAGTCACCCTCGCGCTGCGCCAGCGTCCGGTGGTCGATGAACCGGTAGTCGATCAGCTCGAGCCGCGCGCCCGCCGAGACCTCGAGACGCTTGTAGTGCAAGCGATCCTCGGCAAACGTCGCGAGCGCGATCGTCTCGGCGCGGGAGTCGAGCACCGTCGCGCGCTGGCGCTGCGAGCGAACGAGCGCGCCGCCGGTCATCTCGTAACCGTCCTCGAAGCGACGGCGGTCCGCGCGATCGAAGTGGACGCGCACGCCGGCATCGATGTGATGGGTCCAGGGACCGAACGTTCGCTCGCTCGCGAGCGTGGTCTGGATCCCCTGCGACGTGAACCGGCGATCGTTGGTCCCGCGGATCAGCTCCTCCTCGGGGCTCGACGAGTCCGCGCGGCCGGTCAGGATCGCGTAGTACACGGCGTTCTGAGCAGTCTCGGGCTCGGAGATCAAACCGTAGAAATCACGCTGGCCGACGAAGCCGTCGACCTTGCCCCACGCGCG
>JBKJUF010000295.1:0-3108 GCA_046590445.1 Kofleriaceae bacterium | reverse complement strand
ACGTGATCGCGACGCCGGCCGCCCGCATCGTCGCCGTCGTCGGCGTGCTGCGTGCACTCGGTCACCTCGGACCGCCGCTGCTCGACGACATCGGCCGCCCCGGGCTGTCGCTGCGCTATCAGGTGGTCGCGGCGGTGGTCATGTCGACCGGGTTCCTCGTCGCGGCGCAGGTCGGCACGACCTTCACGGCGATCGCGATCGCGTGGGCGATCGGATATCCGCTCGCGTTCGCGGTGCTCTGGGCGACCGTCCTCGGTCAACTCGGAGTCGGCCTTGGCGCGTACCTGCGCCAGGTCGTGCGCATCCCGGCGCTGATCGCGCTCGCGGCAATCACGGCCGCGTGCGTGCGCAGTCAACTCGACGGTGCCGGCGCCGGTGTGCGGCTCGCGGTGACCGCGGCGATGGTGCTCGTGCTCGGGCTCGGGTTGCTGGCGTGGTTCGAGGGCATCACGCCGCGGGCGATCGCGCGCTCGCTGCGACGATGAGCGGTCGCGCTCCTCGATGCCGTTGTCGGTGACCTGCTCCCGCGCGTCGAGGCACGGTTCGAGATTGCCGCTCAGCGCTTCGTTGGCGGCGGTTCTCTGGGTGGGCTCGCCGCGCTGTACGGGCACCTGACAAATCCCGACGTGTTCGCCGGTGCGCTCGCGATGTCGCCGTCACTCTGGTTTACGTGCCCGCGTGGCTGCGCTGCTGCACGGCCAGACCCGTCCTGCGCGGTCACGCATCTATCTCGTCTGCGGCTTGGCCCGCTCACCGCGGGCAGGTGTCGGGGTCGACAGCCTCGGCCTCGGCTGGCCACCGCTTGAGAAGCCTGCCGTTGGGACGCTTGCCCTGGTGGACCTCGACGTACGCCCGGCGATGCTGCATCGTGTGCCCGGCGTTCGAGTTCGCGATGAAGCGAGTCTCACCCATCTCCCACGGCTCGCGGTACGCACCCACGTGAGCGTCGACACGGCGGAGATAGGCTCGCTGCTCCTCGGCCAGCAACGATCGCCGGATCGCACGATTGATCTTGCCCTGGACGTCGTCCCAGTCGGTCGACAGCGGCTCGTCCGCTCGGATCGCGGCACGTGCGGTGGCGAGCTCGTCCGTCTGAAGGTGCTCGGGCAGCTCGAGCAGCATGGCCTCGATGACCTGAGGAAAGGGTGCGATCGCGGTGAACGTGTGCCGCTCGACTTCCTGATACGGACATCGGATCTCGACGATGCGGGGCTGGACGGGCCCCGTGCAGCCGTCGTGATGGAAGAATTCTCCCTGGCTCAATCGCCCGCGGCTCGACCGACCGCGGACCTCGCGATGAAGCGCGTCGTCGCCTCCGACCGACTTGCACACGACCAAGCCCACGTGATCGACGAGGGAGAAGAACGCCTCGCGATGATCAGGGGCGAGCAGGATCGCGTTGACGTAGTCCGGCGGCACACTGCGGTCACCGTCGAGACCGAGGATGACAAGTCCGGGTCCCGACCAGGGGGCAAGGCGAAGCTCCCACGGGCCGAATCGCGATCGGACCCGCTCGTCGGCGGTACTGCCGGAGAGGCGCCGAACTGTCCGAGCGGGAACCACGACGCCATCTTCTAGCTCGGCGCGACGCCGCTGTGGGCAGTTTGTGGCCAGAGTCATCGATGAAGTCCGCCAACCGGAGCTCGCGGATCGTGTCGGTGCCGACGTCGATCTGCCTGACAAGCGGAGCGTGGCGCAACACTTTCACAGCGCGCGCGGACGCTCGCGGCCCCCGATGTGTTCGCGCAGGTCCAGGCCGAGGCTGCAGCGACGTTGCGTGGTGGGCTCGCGCTGCGCGCGAAGAGCGCGTCGTATCGCCTCGGCAAGACGTACGTGGCGGGCGACCGGCGGCCCTCGATCGAGGTCGGCAGTGCGCATGGAGATCCGGACCGACTGAGGACGAGCGCGTATCGCGACCGCGCTACTGTTCCCGCATGCGAACTGCGTGGCTCCTTGGGACGGTCGTTGCGGCTGCGTGCGGTAGCTCGACGAAGGAGCCGCCGGCAACGCTGGCCGAGCCGGCAGGCGGACCGCCCGGGGCGCCCGGTACACCGGGTACGCCTGCTGCACCGACGGGGCCGACCGCGGCGGGTGGCCCGAAACTCGTCCATGCGTGGTCGCATGGCACACCTCCGACGACGTCGATCGGCGGACCGCGCATGCCCGAACCCAACACGACGCTACCGACCGGGCCCTCGACCGTCGCGGTCGGCTCGGGGCGCGTCGCGATCGCGACACAGGATGCATGCATCGAGCTCCTCGAGCTCGACACGGGCACGCCGCGCGTCCCGAAGAAATGCGAGGCAGACAACTTTGCGTCTGGGCTCGCGATCGTCGACGGCACCGTCGTCGTCGCGACGAACAAGGTTGTACGCGGACTGTCGATCGACGATCTCTCGGTTCGGTGGACGCGTTCCGATCTCGGCTTTCTCGTGAGCCGGTACCGGATGAATGCGCGAGCCGTCGGTGGCGCGTTCTGCGCGATCTCGGAGAAGAGCGGCACGATCACGATCCACTGCCTCGCGGGCGCGACCGGCAAGGCGATCGGAACGATCAAGCTCCGCACCGGCAGCCGTATCGCTCTCGCCGACGAGGTCATCGCGGTCGTAGACTCCGACATCATCAAGGAGCCGGCCAAGCAAGGCCACAGCCGTCCCGTGCGCTTCTATCGGCCCGACGGCAGTGTCGTCAGCGAGAAGGGTCTGGCCGGCGCGTGGGGACCGACGATCGAGGCTCTAAAGCCTGTGATAGTCGCGCGCGGCGGTGACGCGGGACAGTGGACCACTCGGTTCGTCGACCCGACCGGCAAGCTGCTCGGTGAGGTCTCTTCCAAGAGCATGTTCCGCGGCGCCGGTCTCGCCAACGGCCGCGTCGTGACGACGGACTTCGGCGCACGCGGTGGTCAGGATGACGTCGTGGCATTCGATCCAGCCACCGGTGCAGAGGTATGGAGGACGGCGCTCGGCTCCAGTGGCCCCTACGATCCGTACTTCGCAAGCGCAGGTGGACGCCTTTACGTCGCTCACCACGATCGCGTCGGCGTGTTCGCGGCCGACACCGGCACGGCGGCAGCGCCAATCTCGATCGCGAGCCAGGCGCGTGCGGTGT
>JBKJUF010000670.1:0-9761 GCA_046590445.1 Kofleriaceae bacterium | reverse complement strand
CGTCGACGCCGAGGCGACCCAGAAGGACCTCGACGGCTTCCTCCGGAAAGCCGAGGAGGATTTCGCCACGGCGACCAAGCTGAGCCCGACGTACGGCGAGGCATGGTCAAACCGGGGCGTTGTCGCGACGCTGCTCGAGGACTACGGCGCCGCGGCCCACTACCTGACCAAGGCGCTCGAGAACCCGATGCGGCTCGAGAGCCCTGGGCTGACGCGAGCCCATCTCGGGTGGGCGCTGTTCCACGAGAAGAAGTACGTCGAGGCGGCGAAGGAGCTGCGGCAAGCAGTGCAGTTCCAACCCAACATGTGCGTGGCCACATATCGGCTTGCGAGGGTTTACTTCGCGCGCGAAGAGTGGGAAAAAGCGGCGGAACTTTTCCAGACGGCGTCCGATGACCCGTCCTGCGGGTCTCAGGAAGCTAGCCTCTTTTTGATGAAGACGCGGATGCAGCAAGGGTTGGTCGAAGATGCTCGTCGCGCCCGCGACACGTGTCTCAAGATCTCTCGCTCGAGCTGCGTCGCGAACCAGTGTCGCGCGGATGGTGGTGGGCTGGGGCCAACTGCCATGAGCGGTGCGCGGCCATAGAACGGGGAGCAACCGAGATTCATGGAGCGGGGACCGGAACACGGCAAGACTGATGCGCAGCACGTCTCGTCACGCGCGTCCGCGTCCGGAACGGTTGTCGACACGCGGATGAGCCTCGCGCTGTGGTTGCGCGGTGGACGTGCCGAACGCGGCCTGGTGTTGGAGGACGTCGCGAGGATCACCAAGATCCAGGTCCGGATCCTCGAGCGTCTCGAGGCGGGCTTCGTGAAGCCGAGCGATGGGCTTCCGGCCGACGTGTTCGTTCGTGGCTTCGTGCGCAGCTTCGCGAAGTGCTGCGGGCTCGACGAGGCCGAGACGCTGCGGCGCTACGAGGCGTGCGCGAATCCGGGCGCGCACCCGGGCGCGCTCGCCGGGCAATCGACCGCGCCTGCGCAGGGCACGACGCCACCCCCGGTCACCGCACGCGCGCGTGCGATCGTCGAGGCGATGGGAGATCTCGCGCCTCGCGCGAACGACGCGATGCGCGCGCGTGCTGTCGAGATTGTCGCGGTCGCACCCGAGCCAAGCGCGCCAGTCGTCGCCGAGGCGATCGCGCCATTGGTCGCCCACGCGATCGCGCCGGTCGTCGCGTCGGTCGCGTCGGTCGGGTCGGTCGGGTCGGTCGGGTCGGTCGGGTCGGTCGGGTCGGTCGCATCGGTCGGGTCGGTCGGGTCGGTCATCGCGCCCGTCGAGGTGCTCGTCGCAGCCGCCGAGCTCGCCGCACCGACCCCGACCCCGACCAACACCATCACCGCCGATGCCGCGCTCGTCATCGAGACGCAGCCGCAGGCCACGAAGAAGCGCAAGGGTCGTGGCGGCAAGGGTCGTGGCAAGCGTCAGGTGTCGGCGCTCGCAAGCGGCACGCCGTTCGAGGCGCTGCCTGTTGTCCCCGCCACGGTGCCAGCGACCACGGCGGTCACGGCGACGACCGCTACTGCCGCGACCGAGACCGAGACCGCGGCGGCGACCGAGACCGCGGCGGCGACCGAGGCCGCGGCACTCGATGCGACGGCCACCACCGTAGCGACGGCGATCGACGCATCCGAGCTGATGCCGCCGGCGCCAATCGACGCGCTCGATCCGCTGGTCGTGCCGGTCGTCGACGACGAGCCGATCGCGACCGTGACGTGGCAGCCCAGGATGCCACCGCTCGCGACGCAGCCGACGACCACCGCGAGCGTGCCGTGGCGCCGACCGCTCGGTGCGTCGACCGCGACGTCGCGCGTGATCCCGAGCCTCGTAATCGATGACGCCGATCCCGAGAGCGCCGAGCAGGAGCTCGAGGAGCGGGCTGCCGTGCGGTCGTCGACGCGCCGGTCGTTTCTTCCGCCGATCCTCCTCGATCGAGAGGACCGCACGGCGCGCCAAAGTGGGCTGACCCTCGCGGTCATCATCCTGCTGATCGCGGCGACGTTGACGCTCTCGTACTTGATGCGGCGCCCGAGCTCGAGCGGCGACGGCGTCACACACAGCGACGCGGTCGATCTCTCGATCGGCTGATCGCGGACGAACCCGGTGGCCGACGGCAACCTCGGCGTCGTCCTCCGAACCACGCCACTTCGCGAGTCGGATCTGCTTGTCGTGCTCTACACCGAGACGCACGGCAAGATCTCTGCGGTCGCGCGCGGCGCGCGGCGCTCGCAGCGCCGGTTTGCAGGCGCGCTCTCGCTGCTCGTGCTCGGGCGCTACATGCTCGGACGCCGGCCGCGCGGCGAGCTGTGGGGGCTCGACGGCGCCGAGGTCGTGCGCGAGTGGACGCGGCTGTCGAGTGATGTCGTCGCGGTGGCGCACGCGAGTTACATCGCCGAGCTGGTCGGTGCGTTGTTGCCATCCGAGGTTCCCGAGCCACACGCCCTCGAGGTGATCGTCGCGGTCTGGGACAGCCTCGCGGATGCCGGGCCGTCACCCGGTGCGCTGCGTGCCGCCGAGCTCGCGTTGCTCGAGGTTGCGGGGCACCGACCGGCGATCCACAGCTGCGCGGCGTGCGGCAACACCGATCTCGAGGTCGGGGCGATCTTCGATCCGGCACGTGGCGGCGCGATCTGCCGGAGGTGTGCAGCGATCAGCCGAGGCGCCGGGGTCCGGACCTTCGAGCCTGCGACCCAAGCGTACCTGCAGCGCGTTCTCGCGCTCGATAACCCGGCATCCGCCCGTGCCGTCGATGCCGATCCTGCGTTCGCACCGGGAGACCGCGCCGCGGCGCGCGACGCGATGGTCGCGATGGTGTCGAGCCTCGTCGGCAAGCCGCTGCGCTCGCTCGAGTACATCGCCAAGCTCGGCGCCGCCTCAGGCCGCAGCGGTACGCCCTGACCTCGTAGTACACTCGAGGCATGGGAGGCACGCGGATCCGCGTCGCGAGGCTCGTGATCGGGCTCGGCTTCGGGCTATTCGTCGGCTTGCCGGCTGCGCACGCCGACGACGAGATCGAAATGGAGGAGCCGGCCGCCGAGCCGTCCTCCAAGCCAGCCAAGGATCCCGCTGCCGCGAAGAAGCACGTCGCGACCGCGAAGCAGCTCGTGCAGAAGGGCGACGCCGCCGCGCGCGCGAAGAAGCCCGACGACGCGAAGGCGAGCTACGAGAGCGCCGTGGTCGCGTACGAGCAGGCGATCGAGGCAGGGGGCGACGCGAACCTCCACTACGACGTCGGCCTCATCGAGGAGAAGCTGGGTCAGCTCGCGCGCGGGGCGATGCGATACCGGCGCGTGATCAAGGCCGAGGGCGTCAGGCCCGACGTCGTGAAGAAGGCGACGGCGCGTTTCGACGACGTGACCACGAAGATCGGGCTCGTGATGCTCATCGTCAAACCGGACGGCGCGACGATCTCGATCACCGGCAAGCAGGTCGGCACCACACCGCTCGCCGAGCCGATCGTGCTGATGCCCGGCACGTACACGTTCACGCTCGAGGCGGAGGGGCACGTCGCCAAGGAGAGCGAGCTCGTCGTCGAGCCGGGCTCCGAGAGCGAGCGTACGATCGAGCTCGAGGTCGCCAAGGGTCGGGTCACGCCGAAGTCCCCGGACCCGACCCCGGAACAACCGGGCGACGTGGCCGCACCGACGAGGCCGTCGCGGACGCCGATGTTCGTCGCTGGTGGCACCGCGGTCGGTCTGATCGCGATTGGCGCGATCACCGGGATCCTTGCGGTCGGCGAGCACGGCACGTTCGATTCTGCGGATGCGTCGCCGGCCGAGCGGGCGGACGCCCGGGATGCCGGCAAGCGCTACGCGCTGATCACGGACCTCTGCATCGGCGGGGCTGTCGTCGCAGGTGGCATCGCGGCCTACTGGTACTTTGCGAAGTACAAGCCAGCCAAGCAGCAGGCTACCGAGCGCCGCGAGGCACGGCGCGTGTCGGGCCCGCAGATCAATGCCAAGGTCGACGTCGTGCCGTGGGTCAAACCCGATGCCGGTGGCTTCGTGCTCGCCGGTCAGTTCTAAGGAGTCACATGGCGAATCCCGGTGGATATCCGATGCAGCCGATGGGGAACCCGATGGGGCACGGCGGGCCGCCGCAGGGCGCGCGCACCGCGATGGTCAGCACGCCGAAGCGTGGCACCCCGAAGGCCGTGCCCGTGATCGTGTCCGCCGGGCTCGCGGTGGGCGTGTTCTGCGGCCTGCTGTTCGGGCTGGGAACCGGCACCGAGGTCAAGGCCGCCGGTAACGCGAGCGAGAAGAAGTTCGTCGGCACCAAGATCGAAGGGACCGAGGACACCGCGTCGACGACGCCCAACGTCACGCCGCCGAAGTCAGTGACCGACGGCAAGGCCGCGACGCCGATGACCGGCTCGGCGACCGCCGCGGCCGCAGGCAGTGGCGCCGGCAGCGGCTCCGCGACGACGGTGGCCGATGGCTCGGGCGCGGGTAGCGCGGTGCCGACCATGAAGACCGCGAAGCTCACCGTCGAGATCAAGCCGGAGGCGATCGCGAGCACCGCGAAGATCGTGATCGACGGCTCCGAGATCACGACGCGCGAGTTCGAGATCACGCTCGGTGAGGCGGCCAAGAAAGAGGTCAGGGTCCTCGTCAAGGCGAGTGGCTACAAGGACGTCGAGCAGAAGGTCGAGGTCGAGGGCGACACCACGCTCAAGGTCGAGCTCGTCAAGCGCAGCAGCGGCGGTGGCCTCAAGCGCCCCGATCCGCCGGGTGGCAGTGGCAAGCCAGGCGGCAAGAAGCCAGGCAAGAAGCCCGGTGGCGGCCTGATCGATATCTGAGCGATCGCGGTTCGCGATCAGCTTGTCGCGAGACCATCATTTCGCTCCCGCGGTTCTCAGCGGCGCATCGGGTCGATGCTCGGATCGGTCGTTGCCTTGTTGCGTGGCGCGGACTGCTTTGCAGGCTCCTCGAGCGCGGTCGCGGGTTGGACCGACGGCACTCCACCCATGGGCCGCGTGGTCGCGGTCGCGCTCAGCCCTTCACGGCGCCAGCGGTGAGGCCGCCGACGAGATACTTCTGCAGCACGTAGAACAGGATCATCACCGGGATCGAGGTCAGCACCGCGCCGGCCGCGAACAGCCCCCAGTCGGCGCTGTGCTCGGTGACGCTCGACTGGATCAGGACTGGCAGCGTGTACTTCGTCTGATCGGTCATGAATGTCGACGCCATGATGAACTCGTTCCACGCGGTCATGAACGAGAACAGCGCGGTGACCGAGAGCGCCGGTCGTGACAGCGGCAAGATGATCTTGCGGAAGATCATCCACGGCGTGGCGCCGTCGATCCGTGCCGCCTCCTCGAGCTCGCGAGGCAGCGAGTCGAAGTAGCCCTTGAGCGTCCACACGCAGAACGGAATCGCGGTGGTCGAGTAGACGAGCACGAGGCCGAGGATCGAGTTGAGCAGGCCGAGCTTGTTGAGGATCACGTAGAGCGGCAAGAGGAGCAGCGTCGCGGGGAACATCTGGACCACGAGGAACATGGTCAGGCCCATCTTGCGACCGCGAAACCGGAACCGCGACAGCGCGTACGCCGCGGTGCACGACACCGCGACGCCGACGACCGAGGTCAGCACGGCGGCGACGATCGAGTTGATGGCGCCGCGCAGGAACAGCAGCTGACCGTTCGAGCCGCGCGTACTGAACAGCTCGCGGAAGTGATCGCCGGTGACCTCGCTCGGGATCGGTGACGCCGAGAGCGCGAACTGGCGGCCCGGCTCGATCGCCTTCTTGAGGATGATCATCACCGGGTAGAGGACGAGCGCGCACAGCACGATCAGGCCCGCGTAGACGAGCAACGTGAGGACCATGTTCGGGCGGCGCGACCTCACGAGTCGTCTCCCTTCGTCCGCACGATGCGGGTGCCGAACACGGTCCACAGCAGCAATATCAAAAATATGATCGTCGCGTAGGCGGCGGCCATGCCGTAGCGCTCGCCGCGCTCGAACGCCCAGCGGTACGCGTCGACGACGAGCGTGTTCGTCGAGCCGCCCGGCTGGCCGGCCGACACCAGGAAGATCACGTTGAACATGTTGAACGTCCAGATCGCGCCGAGCGCGACGGCAGGACCCAAGGACGGGCGGAGGTGCGGTAGCGTGATGTGACGGAAGCGCTGCCATGCGCTGGCGCCGTCGACGGCCGCGGCCTCGTAGAGCTCGCGCGGGATCGACTCGAGCGCGCCGAGCGCGACGACCATCATGAACGGGAATCCGAGCCAGGTATTGGTGATGACGTTCGCCGAGAACGCGGTCGCCCACGAGCTGAACCACGAGACGCCATCGAGGCCGGCGGCGCCGAGCAGCGAGTTGATCGCGCCGTACTCGCCGGTGAACATGCCCTTCCAGATCAGCGCGGTGATGTAGTTCGGCACCGCCCACGGCAGGATCAGCAGCATCCGGAAGATGCCGCGGCCGCGCAGCCACGAGCGCGACAGCACGAGCGCGAGCGCGACGCCGATCGTGACGTGGAGCGCGACGTTCGCGGCGGTCCACAGGACGGTGACCCCGAGGATGAACCAGAAGTTCAACGGATCATCGAGCGGGCGACCGCCGCCGGACAGGATCTCGCCGAAGTTGCGGATGCCGACGAACGACCACTGGCCGTGGTGGTGGTCGTAGAAGCCGAGCACGAGCCCGATCACGAACGGCGTCGCGACCAGCACGAGCATCGAGATCGCGGCGGGCGCGAGGAACGACAGCGCGGTGCGATGCAACCGGAGACCGCTGGCGACGCGATCGGTGAGCTGGGCGCGCTGCGCGAGCGCGAACGCCGCGGCCACCAGCACGATCGCGCTCGATGCGACCGGCGAGCGCCACAGCACGCACGGGATCGCGAGCGCCGAGATGCCGGCGAGCGTGCCCGCGCGCGCGGCGCGACCGCCAAGCAAGCCACCGGCCGCGGACAGCGCGGCACCGAGCCCGAGCACGCCGATCATCACGAGCAGCGGGTAGGGCGCGGGATGCGCCGGTGGGGTCACCGCGATCGCGAGGCCGTCGCGCACGGGCAAGACGGCGATCGCACGGCCGCTGCCATCGGGGAGGAGCTCGGAGAACGCGCCGGCGAGCTCGCGCGCGCGCACCGGATCATCACCGCGCGCGGCGATCGTCGCCGCCTCGCGATCGATCGCCGCGCGCGCGGCGGCGACGGTGCGATCGAAGCGCGACGCGGCGTCGTAGAATCGTTTGTCGTCGGGGCTGCCGCCGGCGACCAGCAGACGCCAGCCGCTGGCGTCGCGGACCTGACGGTGGCGCAGGTAGGGATGCGTCTTCGACGGCACGGCGGTACCGACGACGACGGCATGGACATCGGGCAGCGGCGCGCGACCATCGGCGAGCGCGGCGACGGCGTGGTTCGCGTGGGCGAGCTGGCGATCCGCGAGCTCGTGGTTGCGGACCGCGACGAACGCGACCGTCGCGATCACGATCGCGATCGCCGCGCCGAAGGCGAAGTCGCGGAGCTGCCGGACGACGGGATGCGACATCGAGGGGCCGGGCTACTGCGGACCGGCGAGGTAGCGCGCGACCTCGCGCTCGACGGAGAGCAGCTGGCTGGAGGGTTCGGCGCGGCCGGCGATCACCTCGCCAAGCGCCGTCTTGTAGGGCGTCCACAGCATGCGCATCGCCGAGCCCTTGGGCATCGCGACGGTGTGCTCGAGCTGCGCACGGAACGCGACGAGCGCCGCGTCCTTGGCAACCTCGGGGTCATCGTACGCGCGCGGGTTGGGCACGACCTGGCGGGCGAGCTTCGCGCGCTCGATCGCGGCGACGTCGGAGGTCAGCGCATCCATCACCGCGAACGCGGTCTGCTTGTCGCGCGCGCGGGCCGACATCAGCACGCCCTCGGCGCCGAGGAACGGTGCGGCGTGCTTGCCGGTCGCGCTGACGAGCGGCAGCGTCGCGACGTGCCACGGCACGCCGGCGGCGATGTCGGCGACGAACCACGGACCGGAGATCACGGTCGCGGCCTTGCCCTCGTTGAACAGCGTCGCGACGAGCGGGCCCTCGGCGTGGGGCGGGGTCACGCCCGCAACGACGAGCGCGCGGGCGAACGTCATCGCGGCCGCGGCCTCTGGCGTCGCGATCGCGAGCTTGCCGTCGTCGTCCATGATCTTGCCGCCGTGGCCGAACAGCCACGCTGCATGGCCGTAGAGATCGACGTTCGCGTAGGCGATCGCGTAGCCGTTCTTCGCGCGCATCGTCGGGGCGAGCGCGATCAGCTCGTCGGTCGTGGCTGGCGGCTTGGCGACGAGGTCGGTGCGGTAGAACAGCGCGAGTGACTTCACGGTCATCGGCAGGCCCCACAGCGAGCCGCGGTACGCCATCGACTCGACGCTCTCGGGGGTGAACCGGCTGGCGCGCGCGTCGTCGACCCAGAACTCGATCGGCTCGATCACGCCGGACTCCGCCCAGTCGCCGATGCGATCCTGCGGATAGATGAACAGGTCGGGCCCGTTGCCGCCGGGAATCGCAGACGTGATCTTGTCGGCGAACGCGCCGTACGGGACCGCGACGATCTCGAGCGGCTGATCGCGATGCTCCGCGTTCCAGCGGGCGGCGGTGACCTCGAGGGCCTCGCGCTCCGTGCCATTGTAGGCGTGCCAGAGCACGATGCCTTGCGCGCGATCGCAGGCGCCGAGCAGGGCGACCAGGATCACGATCGGTAGCAGCAGCAGACGATCGACGAGGACGGCGTGCCCACTCTCGTCGTTGACGACCACGCCGTCGGAGGGCTCCCGCATGGTGGCATGGGCGGCGACCGGCGGCGGCGTGGTCCCGACCGCGCGCGGTGCCGGCTCGCGTGAGATGTCCGGCGTCCGGACAGGTTGCCAGCCGAGTGCGTTGCGGATCTGCTCGTCGCGCCGGGTCACAGCCGGACCTCGGTGGTGCCGTCGAACAGGTGCACGGTGCGCGGATCGAACCAGACCTCGACGGTGTCGCCGGCGCGCGGCGCGGAGCCGGCCTCGGTGCGCACGGTGAGTGGACCGGCGGCGGAGTCGACGTGCAGCACGACCTCGGCGCCGAGGACCTCGCGCATCGCGACCTCGCCGCGCAGGCCGATCGAGCCATCGTGGTTCGCGAGCGAGAGCCGCTCGGGGCGGATGCCGACGACGAGCTTGTCGCTGCCGTTCGCGGGGCGTAGCGCCGAGCCACGGTCGGCGAGCGGGATCTCGAACCCGGGCCCGCGGGCGGCGCGGCTCTCACCGGTCTGCGTCATGTTGGCGGCGAGGAAGTTCATCGACGGCGTCCCGAAGAAGCCGGCGACGAAGCGGTTCGCGGGGCGCTCGTAGATGTCGACCGGCGTGCCGATCTGCTGGACGACGCCGTCCTTGAGCACGACGATCTGATCGGCGAGCGTCATCGCCTCGATCTGATCGTGCGTGACGTACATCGCGGTCGCCTTCGACATCTGATGGATGCGCGCGATCTCGCGCCGCATGTCGCCGCGCAACTTGGCGTCGAGATTCGACAGGGGCTCGTCGAACAGGAAGACCTTCGGATTGCGCACGATGGCACGACCCATCGCGACCCGCTGACGCTGACCACCAGAGAGAGCCTTTGGCTTGCGCTCCAGCAACTCGGTAATATCGAGAATACGGGCAGCTTCATCCACACGCGCTTTGATCTCGGGCTTTGGAAAGCGCTTGAGACGTAGGCCGAACGACATATTCTCGGCGACCGTCATATGCGGATAGAGCGCATAATTCTGGAACACCATGGCCAGGTCCCGTTCCTTGGCCGGCATATTGTTG
>JBKJUF010000415.1:0-10407 GCA_046590445.1 Kofleriaceae bacterium | reverse complement strand
CCTGCAGCCGCATGCCGGTGCCGACCAGCACGGCCACGAGCGTCCGAATGTTGTCGTTGCACTCGCCGAGCAGCTTCTGCACCTCGCCGGCGGACTGGAGCCACACGAACGGTCGCTCCGCGACCTCGAGGTCGCGAATGAACTTCACCGCATTTTCGGCGCACCACCCTTGCTCGATGAAATAGCTGTAGGCCGCGGACAGCGCGGCGAACAACGTGTTGATTGTGGCGTTGCCGATTGGTTTCTCGCGGTGCTTGAGCGAGGTGCGTAGATCGATCAGCTTGGCCTTCGTGATCTTCACGACCGGCGTGCTGTCGAACGTCGGGCGAACGTAGAGCCGCATGCGATCCGCGTACTCGTCGTGCGAGCGCTGGTCGGCGATCGCGCGCAGCCACGCATCGAGCGCGTCGCCCAGCGTGCGCTTCGAGTCGACCGCGGAAGGCAGGTCGCCCGACTTGATCTGACGCTGCGTGACGCGGTGCTGGGCGTCCGCGTCTTCGACATCCCGTCGCGTGGCGAACGTGCCGACGTAGACCCGGGTGCGTTGGTCGCGGATGCGAGGGCGCGCGTAGACCTGGAAGCGCTTCGTCCCATCCTCCAACTTCCGCACCGTGATCATGGCAGGAGGCTACGGCATGGGTCCGATAGAGTAGTGTAGAAACGAGAAAGCGCGCGATCTCCTCGCGTTCGATCAGGAGCGCTTCGGGGGCCACGGAATGAACTTGCTGACTCGCTTCTGATACGCGCGATACGCGTCGCCGCGACTCCTGATCGACTGCATCTCCGTCGGCGGTATGCCCGTGACGAACAGGATCGAGCACAGCAGCAACGCTTGCGGGACGAGCGCGATCAGCCGCACGGCGCAAACGCCAAGCCATACACGGCGTACCCCAACCACACGCACCACTCGAAGAATTGGTTAGCGGGGCTGGCCGGTCGGTAGATCGAGCACGCCCGCCACACGTTTGTAGAGCGCGATGACCTACCGCGACGACCTCACCGCGCTGTCCGCCCGCCATACCGCGCTCGAGCACGAGGTCGCCCAGAAGACCCGCGAGCTCGACCAGGCGAGCCGGCTCCTCGAGGAGGCGACGGCGCGCGCGCGGTTTCCGGTGCTCGCGAACATCCGGGTCGCGTCGCCGTGCAGCGCCGACTGGGCGCAGATGACGGGCGACGATCGCAGCCGGCACTGCGGCGACTGCAAGAAGCACGTCTACAACCTCTCCGACATGACGCGTGACGAGGCCGAGGCGCTGATCATCGAGAAGGAGGGTCGGCTCTGCGTGCGTTACTTCCAGCGTATCGACGGCACGATCCTGCTCAAGGATTGCGCGGTGGGGGTCAGCCGCAAGCGGCGCCGCCGGATCGTCGCGATCGGCGCGGCCGCGATGGTCGCGAGCGGCGCCGCCTACGCCTATCGCGCGCTGACCGGCGACGGTGACGTGATGATGGGGGGCGCGATGGCGATGCCCGAGCCCGTCGAGCACACGATGGGCGAGATGCAGGCGATGCCCGACGAGGCGCCGCCCGAGCTGCCCGACCCGCCCGAGCGCCTGATCGAGATGAAGGGCGACTACGCCGGCCCGCACCCGGCGAAGCTGGGCCAGCTCGCGCTGCCATCCAACGATCGCTGAACGTACGGCCGGTCAACCCGGTCCTCGACGTCAGGTGACGCGCCCTCCGCCCGCCCATGACCGCCCCGTAGCACACCGCGCGGCTGCTACCACCACGCAGTTCGGGCGGGCCGGAGACCCCCGGCAACGGGGAAGTGGTCGATCTCGTCGAGCAATCAGCCGCCGTGCTTGACGCTGGGGTATCTCACCACTACGTTTCCCCCATGATTACCAAGACGAAGCTGCTTGCTGCCGTGCTCGGCCTCTCGCTCGCGGCCGGCCCTATTGGCTGCAGCAGCGAGTCGGAGTCGACTGATCGCTGGGCGACCACCGAGAACACCAACGTCAAGATCGACTGGGACAAGGTGAACGAGGCCTACAAGGCCGCCGACGGCCCCGAGGACCTCGAGAAGCGCATCAACGAGATCTATGAAGGCGACGAGATCATCTCCGTGTCGGTGAAGGATGAGGACGACAAGACCCAGGTCGTCACCGGGTTCTTCGACAAGGACTCGAGCGGCACCGTCGAGGAAGCCGAGAAGATCTTCACGATCAAGCGGACGCCCACCGGCGAGGGCCAGGCCCAGTATCAGACCTCCGGCCACGGCCACTACGGTGGTTACTACTCGCCGTTCATGGGCATCGCGACCGGCATGCTGATGGGCTCGATGATGTCGAGCATGTTCATGCCGGGCTACGCGGCGATGCGCTACACGACCTCGAGCTCGCGGCTCGGCGGGCTCTCCAGCCAGCGTGCCGGCTACCGTGCGGCGAACCCGTCGCGGTTCCAGCGCGCCTCGAAGACCGGCCGCAACTACGGTGGCGGCAAGTCGACCGGTGGCACGTCGCGGTCGCGCGGTGGCAGCCGGTTCGGCGTGGCGCTCCCGGGTGTGATTCGCGTGCGGCTTGCCGCGTAGCCTGACGTCATCGTTGCGTTGAGATGATTCTCTCGATCGCCGGGTTGCCGTTTCGCGAGCGGCCCGTGCACGAGTTGCTCGCCCTCGATCGTGAAGCCGATCCCGAGTACGCCGGCTTTGGCTGGGCTCGGGTCGATCGGCTGTGGCTGGCGAGCGATGACGAGCGCGAGCCGCAGTGTGTCGACGATGCGCTCGTGATCGCGGTCCACGCGTCCGACGACGCCGAGGCGATCGCCGATGACGTCGACCTCGACTTCGAGGTCGATGACGAGGTGGTGGCCTCGGTGCTGGCGTCGACGTTCCTCGCGGTGTGGTTGCCGCGCCTGCCGCAGGACACCAAGACGATCGTCCTCGTGATGTGCAACCCGCACGCGGCGCGGCTGGTCACGCCGCCAAGTCTCGACCGTCCGCTGCACCACGGCCTCGGCGATGTCTACGCGTGGTTCGATCCGGATGCCGAGGATGGTGCCGAACATGGCGGTCGGATCCGGCTCGTCGCCGAGGCTTGGCGTACGCTAAAGCCCGTGAGTACCGAGCTCGAAGTCCACCGCCCGAATACCGCGATCACCGACGAGCAGCGCCTGGCCTACGTGGGCCTATATCTATTGAAGAAGCTCGACCTGAAGCCGGCCGACGGCGGGATGACGTTCCCGATCGTGCTGTCCTCGGAGCTCGGCGCGCTCGAGGAGGTGTTGCACCACCTCGCGATCGAGGGCCACGTCGAGATGAACACGAAGAAGGATCGCTACGACATCACCAAGCCGGGGCTCGCGTACCTCGGCCGGGTGATCGACGAGGCGACCGACCTCATCGACGAGTTCGATGAGGACGAGATGCCCGAGGTGGTCGAGGAGCTGCGCAAGCGCCGGCTCGATCCGATGCGCGCGCGCTTCCTGTGGGGCTGGTACGACGGCGAGTTCGACGATCTCGTGCTGTGGCAGGAGCAGCGTGGCATCAAACCCGTCGAGCGCATGTGGGCGTTCTACCTGATGGGCGACGACTTCTGGAACGAGCTGGCGCGCGAGCTCGAAGGCGATTAGCGCGCCACCGGGTAGGATGCCGCGATGACCAAGGACGGCAAGACACCTGCAGCCCCCGCGAAGCCGCCGTCGCCCGCGCCGGCTGACGAGGCAGGGCAGGCGACAGCGCCCATCGAGGTCACGCGCGACGCCGCGGCCGATCCGAAGCCGGGCGCAAAGGTCGAGGCGAAGCCAGGCGCGAGGGCAGATGCGAAGCCGGCCGGCAACCCGCCGCCGTTCGACGAGCGCAAGCTGAAGTTCGAGGAGCTCGCGCCGTTCGGTAAGCTGCTCGAGATCGATCATCTCGTCGTGCTCGCTCGCGATGGCCGCGCGATCGTCCGGGCGAATGCGGCCCTCGGGCTCGCGGCCGCCGGGCACCCGGTGCTCGAGCTCGTGACGATGCTGCGCGACAGCGAGCCAGCCGCGGCGCTCGCGGCCGCCGAGGCGATCGGTCGGCTCGGCGCGGCGATCCGGCCGTTCATCCCGCAGATCACGCTCGCGGTCGACGGCACGAAGCCCGAGGTCACCAAGGTCGTGGTCGACGCGCTCGCCGCGCTGATCGGGATCGCCGACGACGAGCTGACGGCGTCCCTCGACGTCCCGCACGAGCTCGCGATGAAGTCGATCGTCGACGCGTGCCGCAAGGTCGGCCTGCAAGGCATCGGCTTTCTGATCGCCGCGGCCGGGCACGAGCGGAGCCGCGTGCGGATCAACGCGATCGGCGGGCTCGAGCGCCTCGGCAAGGTGGATGCCGACAGGACGCTGCGCTTCCTCGCGAGCGTCGAGGCCAACGATCCGGTACCCGACGTCCGCACCGCGGCGAAGCAGGCGATGCTCGCGGTCGTCGCGCGCGGCAAGGTCGCGGCCGTCGACTCGCTGCCCAAGCACATCCCCGACTTCGAGGTGCGCAAGCTCGGCGCGTCGGAGCTTCACGAGTACGACAGCGTGATCGACGTCGACGAAATGATCCAGGCGCTCCGCGATGGCCGCGCGCACGTCCGGGTCAACGCGGCGCGAGCGCTCGCGATCAAGGGTGACACGGCGGCGCGCGGGGCGAAGGCGATCGCGCTCCTCCTGCGCGATAGCGTCGAGCCGGTCCGCCGCGAGGCCGCGCGCGCGCTCGGCAAGCTCGGTGGGGGCGCGATCGAGGCCGCGCCCGAGCTGGTCGCCGCGCTCGGCGATCACGAGGCCGATGTTGCGGAGGCCGCGTCGGAGACGCTCGAGGCGCTCGGCGATCAGGTTCGCGATGCCCTGCTGCGCGGCCTCGAGACCGGCAGCGAAGTGCACGGGCTGCGCGTCGGCGCGCTGATCGCGAAGCTGCCGCACGCGGCCGAGGCGCTGACCGCGGCGTTCAAGAGCCCGGCCGTCAACGTCCAGGTCAACGCGGCGCTCGGGCTGGGGCTCCTCGGCCGCGACCGCGCGGCGTCTGGCGTCCCGTCGCTCCATGGCGCGCGCACCGGCGGCGATGCCCGGACGCGCGATGCGGTGCGGCGCGCGCTCGAGATGATCGAGCCACGCGGCGAGACCGGCCCGCGCCACATCGGCATCGATGGCTTCGAGGAGCGGTTCCTGACCGCCGCCGACTTCGAGAAGCACAAGTCGGCGATGGGCTCGGTCGCGATCGATGATCTCGTCACGCACCTCCAGGACGGCCGCGATCACGTGCGCGCGAACGCGGCTCTCGGCCTCGCGGCGATCGGCCCGACCGCAGCACCCGCAGCGCGCTCGATCGGGGTGCGGCTACGCGACGACTCGCCGCGCGTGCGGGTCGCGGCCGCCCAGGCGCTCGACCGGATCGGCGATGCCGCCGTGCTCGAGACCGCAGATGATCTGGTCGGCGCGCTGCGCGATGCCGACGAGGCGGTCGCCGAGGTCTGCGCGAGCGTGCTGCGGACGCGCAAGGCCCGCGTGATCGGCCCGCTCGTCCGCGGCCTCGAGACCGACGATGCGCGCCATGGCCGGCGCATCGTCGACGTGCTGAGCTCGCTGCCCGACGCGGCGGACATCCTGGCGGACGCGTTCGAGAGCCCCGCCGTCAACGTCCAGGTCAACGCGGCCATCGGGCTCGGCGTGCTCGGCGCCGAGCGCGTCGGCAAGGGTCGCAAGGCGCTCGAGGGCGCGCGCACCCGCGGCTGGGAGCGCACGCGCGAGGCCGTCCGCAAGGCGCTCGACATGCTCGATGGTCCGCGCGCGAGCGGGTCGCGGGTGATCGCGGTCGACGGCTTCGAGACCCAGCTGCTCGACGACGCCGCGTTCACGGATCCGGCGAAGCTGAACGTCGGAGATCTCGTCGGGTTTCTCCAGGACGGTCGCGCGATCGTGCGTGCGAATGCCGCGACCGCGCTCGGCGCGATCGGCCAGCCGGCGCTCGGTGCGGCGCAGGGCCTCGGCGTGCTGCTGCGCGACGACGACATGACGGTCCGCATCCAGGCAGCCCACGCAGTCGACAAGATCGGCGACGAGGCCGTCCGGGATGTGGCCGGCTTCCTCGTCGGCGGGCTGCGCGGTGATGCCCGGGTCGCGGCGGTGTGTGCGCGGGTCCTCGGGGCGCGCAAGACGCGCGTGCAGACCGCGCTCGTCAAGGGCCTCGAGGCCGATGACGAGACCCACGCGCGCCGCATCCTCGAGCTGATCACCACGCTGCCGGATGCCTGCGAGATCCTGTGCGATGCGTTCGATAGCCCCGCCGAGAACGTCCAGGTCAACGCGGCGATCGGCATCGGCATGCTCGGCGCGAAGCGCGCCGGCACCCAGGGTCGCAAGAAGCTCGAGGGCGCTCGCACCGGCGGCTTCGCGCGGACCCGCGAGGCCGTGTTCCGGGGACTCGCACTGCTCGACGCGAACCCGTAGCAGCGTCCGTGCCGACCTGCGGCGACACCTGATTTGGATCGTTCCTTGGGCTGGCGCGTTTGGGCGTTGATGACCACGCGCCTGATCTGCGCCACCGCCATGTTCACGGTCGCCCTCGCACCGCTGGCTGCCGCCCAGCCGATCGCGAGCGACCGCCTCGAAGCCTCGATGATCATGGTCAGCGGCAAGCGCGAGGCGATCCCGCTCGTCGAGGAACGCCTCCACGTCACGATCGATGGCCAGCACGCGACCACGACGCTGGTGCAGGCCTACCAGCACGACAACGCCGGCCCGATCGAGGGCCAGTACCACCTGCGCCCGGGCTCGGGCAGCAAGGTCGAGGGCTTCGCGTACTGGAACGGCGAGCAGAAGATCGTCGGCGAGGTGTTCGAGCGCGGTACCGCCAAGCGGGTCTACGACAACGTCACCTCGCGACGGCGCGACCCGGGTCTGCTCGAGGAAGCCGGCGAGGGCGCGTTCGCGTTCAAGGTGTTCCCGATCAGCCCGCGCGAGAACAAGCGCGTCGAGCTCCGGTGGACGAAGTGGCTCGATCGGCGCGGCTCGACGGTGCGCTATCGTGCGCCGATCACGCGGATGGATGCCGAGATCGTGGTGTCGCTCACCGGCAACGTGAAGCATCTCAAGTCGGCGACCCACCGGCTGCGCGTCGAGACCATCCCGGGCGGCGTGCGGCTGCGATCCGAGGGCGATCACAACGCGCGCCCCGGCGAGCTTGCGCTCGAGTGGCAGGTCGCCGAGCCGGAGTGGACACCGTCGGTGTACGTCCAGACCGGCGGCAAGCATGACGGCTGGTTCGCGCTGGCGCTCGCGGCGCCCGAGCTGCCGGCGAGCGCGGTGACCGCGAAGGACGTCACGATCGTGATCGATCGATCGGGCAGCATGATCGGCGAGCCGATGGAGAATGCCCGCGCCGCCGCGGCCGACATGATCCGCCGCCTCGACAAGCACGATCGCGTCAACGTGATCGCGTTCTCCGACGAGGTCGACCCGCTGTTCGGCGCGCCTCAGCTCCTCGACGCGAGCACCCGGGCGAACGCGATCGGCTTCGTCGAGCGCCTCAAGGACGGCGGCGGCACCGACATCGCGCTCGCGCTCAAGACCGCGATCGCCTCGCAGGATCGCAAGCCGGGCCGGCCGCGCGTGATCGTGTTCATGACCGATGGCCAGTCCGAGGCCGACAAGGCGCTCGAGGCCGCGAAGGCCGACACCGGCGACGTCCGGCTGTTCACGCTCGGGCTCGGCAAGGCGGTCAATCGCCCGCTGCTGCAGCGGCTCGCCGCCGTCAAGCGCGGCCGCTTCGTCTACATCGACAGCGCCAGCGCGATCGGGCCCGAGGTCAGCCGGCTCGCGGCGAGCATCTCCAAGCCGCTGCTCGTCGACGTCTCGGTCGAGGTCGAGGGCGCGCATGCCGTGCGGCTCTACCCGCGGTCGCTGCCCGATCTGTTCGCGCAGGACGAGCTGCTCGTGACCGGCCGGCTGCGCGGGGCTGGCACCGCGCGGTTCATCATCAAGGGCACGCTCGCCGGCAAGCCGGTCTCGTTCACGCGCACGGTGGAGCTCGCGAAGGCACCCGGCCGGCCATGGGTCGGGCGGCTGTGGGCACAGGCTCGCGTCGCGCACCTGCTCGAGGAGCTCGCGCTCGGCGCGAAGGCTCCCGAGCTCCAGGAAGAGGTCCTCGAGCTCGCGCTCGCCTACAACTTCGTGACCCCGTACACCGCGTTCCTCGCGATCCCCGAGAGCGAGCTCGGTGACCAGCGCGGCACCGTCGAGGCGGCACGCGAGCGCAAGCGCCAGATCATGGCGGATCACCCCGACGTCGCGAGCCTCGACAAGTCCGGGCATGCACCGCCGCCACCGCCGGCGCCGAGGTCGCTCGGGACGACGGGGCCGATGAACCAGCCCGCGCCGGATAGCAGCGCGCCAGGCGGCGATGCGGATGACGAGGAGGATCCAGAGCTCGACTCGCCTCGCAAGGAGACGGCCAGCGCCGGCGACTACGCGCCGACGTCGATGGAGGTCTCGCGCAAGCGCGGCGGCTGCGCCGGCTGTGCGACCGGTGGCGAGACCCAGGCGGGAGCGCTGCTCGTGCTCGCCCTCCTGGGGCTGCTGCGCCGCCGCGCCTGACTCAGAACCCCTCGGCGCACCACGGTGCGACGACCGATGCGAACAGCCGGTCCGCCATCGTGATCGCCGCCCCGTCGCCGTGCACGAGCGCGGCCCGCGCGAGCTCGGTCGCAGACACGGCGCCAAGCAGGAGCGAGCCAAGCGCGGCGCGGCCGAGCTGGAGCTCCGCAGCCCGCGAGGTCTTCGCGCACTGGCCACGGCCGTCGCGGACCACGAGCTCCCAGGTCCCGTCCTCGATCGCGAAGCTGAGCGTGCCATCCGCGGGATAGCGCCGCGCCGCGAGCGCCACGCCCGGATCGTCGATGCGTAACCACAGGTTGTCGATGCGCTTGCGGATGACGCGCCGCCGATCGTCGACGATCCACGTCAGCGTATCGTCGACCGGCGCCGCCCACCATTCGACGTGCGGGAACAGATCGATCGCGCAGACGAAGCGCCACAGCGTCGCCTCGGCGCGCGGATCGATGCCGACCAGCTCGATGATCTCGATCGTGCCGTCGAACGTGCCATCGGTCGTGTTCGGCCGCTGGCGATAGGTCACGTACCCGACGGGCTCGCCATCACGGCGCGCGAGGACGTGCCGGCGCCGGCTCGCGCCGCCGGCATGAAACCGGCTCTCGACGAAGCGCCGCTCGCGCCACCACACCTCGGAGCGCCGCACGATCCCGGGACGGTTCGCGGTGGCGCGCGCGTAGATCACGGGTTCGTGCTCGCGCGCTCGGGCTTCGTCGGCCCACGCGACCTCGTCGAGCTCGCGCCCGGCCGCGACGACGAGCGCGTGCGCATCGGCGATCTCGATCTTGTCGTGGAACGCGGCGACGCCGTACCCGAAGCGTCCGTAGATCGCCGCCTCCGACGCCCACAGCCCGCTTGTCGCGAGGCCGCGGGTCCGCGCATCATCGAGGTGCGCCCCGACCAGCGCGCGCATCAGCCCGCGCCGCCGGTGGGTGGGCCGGACGGTCACCATCGTCAGCCCCGCCATCGCGAGCGAGCCGCCGCCGGGGACGCCGATCGCGGTGTCGAGCGTCGCGGCGGTGGCCACGATCGTTCCGCTGTCGAACGCCGCCCACGCCTGCGTGGTGGGCACGAGGGCGCGAAACCGTGCAGGACCGGTCGGGTCGCCCTCGGTGTCGTCGCCGAACGTCTCCATCGTCGCCTCGCGGAACGGGTCGATCTCGTCGTCACGCAGGGTCCGGATCTCGAGCGCCATCGCCACACGATTGCCCAGGCCTGACCGGCGTGCAACTGGCGCCCGGGCGTGCTGTCCTTGGGACATGGCGCGCCGCGACGATCCGCACGACCTGCTCGACCGCGGCGGGCGACTGCGCCGGATTGCGTTTGCGGCCACGATCGGCGCCGCGATCACGACGCTGATCATGCTCGGCATCGCCGCCGCCTCGCGATCACCGAGCTCCGATCCGGTCGGCCGCGTCATCCCGTTCCTGCTGGGTTCCGCGCTGTTCGTGGTCATCAGCAAGGGCGCACACGACGTCATCGAGCGGCTGCGCCGGCGCGCTGGGCCACGCTAGCCAGAGTCTCCTCAACCGAGGATCACGTTGTGGAGAGAGTCGTGATCGTAGACGTTGGCTAGCGATCCGCATCAACGACTGCCGTCGCCGTCATCACGTCGAGGTGGGCCGCACACTCCATCGCTGAGCCCCGCGCCATGAAGTAGGGATGGCCGGCATCGGCCCGGGTGCGGCGCCCTGCTCCCTCCGCGATATTGGCCACGGTCGACTGGGCCGCGCTGCGCAGTTGGGCGGCCAACTCGGCCTGGCCCTCGGGCAACTTCGAGATGACCTCGAGTGCAACGACCAGGAACTGGCGGGCACGCTGATAGCCGTCGAGCTTCTGGAAGCTGAG
>JBKJUF010000720.1:0-7057 GCA_046590445.1 Kofleriaceae bacterium | reverse complement strand
GTTCGAGAAAGTGCTCGCCAGCGTCGACGATCCGTATCGGCGGCGCCCGCATTGGACCGATGTGTTCCTCAAGGCGGCGGCCTAATGGCCACCAACTTCCGGGGAGCTGTACTAAGGCCCACCGACTGGTGCACGGCGGGCGCCCGGTTGCGCTGGTTACGCCCAGCGCGATTGGAGGCGCCGGCCAGCACTTCGGGCGTACGCTGTCACCGTTCGATGACTGTGTTTCGATCTTCGTGGCACCTCCAACGTGCGGTCGTCCTGCTCGTCGCGTGCGGCTCGAACACGCCGAACGCGGTGATCGGCCGGGGGCACGCGCTCGAGACGATTCGCGCCCCGCACGAGTCGATCCTCGTCGAGACCGGTCGCGGCGCGTACCGCGTCTACCTCGATACTGGCGGGCGCGAGCTCGTTACCGATGCGATCGGTGCGACGCTCACGCGATCGGGAATCGCGATCTATCGCAAGGACGACCGGTGGGTCGTCGAGGAGAAAGGGCTCGTTCGCACGGTCGATGGCGTGCTCGCCGGCTCTGGACGGATCGAGCTGTCGCCCGACGAGACGCGGGTCGCGGTCACCGAGCCGAACGACGTCATCCGCAACGAGCATGCGGCGGTCGTCGTGATCGCACTCGCGGATCTCGCGGTGCAGCGATTTCCGATCAAACCGAGCGCGGATCTGATGCGATGGACGTCGCGCAGCGACGGGCTGTGGATCGAGGACCAGCGCAAGTTGTTCCGGCTCGACCTCGCCAGCGGCGCGCTCGTCGAGCACGCCCGCGAAGCCGACGATAAGGATCGCGCGAACCGGCACGATCCGGAGATCTGCGAGTCCCGCGGCTGGCGACTCGCAGTCGTGACGAAGCGCAACCGGCAGGAGATCTGGCTCGAACCGTTCGCCCGGCGCGAGGATCCCGAGCGGTTGCCGGCTCTGCAACCCCATCTGCTGATGAGCTCGACGAACCATTCCGACCACAACACGACGCATGTTCGTCGCGCGGGCCCGGAACCGGGCGTGCTCGGCCGGCCGATGTTCACGCGATCGTGTGACCACTTCGTGTTCACGCTCGGCGACAGCGTCTACGTGGCCGATGTGGCAACGGGCCACTACGCGCATCTGATCGTCGGGCGCGATCCGATGTTCGCGCGCTGATTCTGCCGCTATCGTCGAGCGTCGCGGATCTCGATCCAACCCGAGCAGACATCCCTACGCCGATAGACTTCGCTTCGGGAAGCAGCCGGTGGGTGCGGTCAGCGCGATTTCCAGGGTCGCTCATCGAAGTTCGTGATCTTGTGCAGCGTGACCTGGGCAATGAGTGAGGTGAAGAACCAGCGTGATCCATCGGATGCTGCCGCAAGGTGCTTGTCGAAGTGAACCGAGTTGGGTCGCGTAACCCGGTCCGTTTGCGACACGACATCGAGGACGTGACACTCTTGATCATCGCAGTAGCTGAACTGCTGGCCGTCGACCCACACCGGACGACCGACCGGGTTGGATCGTTCGAAGCTCGAGCTCGAGAGCGGTTGCCCTGGAGCGACGAACCGCAGCGTCCTGCGCGACTTCGAGCGCTCGAGGACGACGCGCCACCCACCCAAAGGTGCCACGAACACGAGCCCGGTCGTACCCTCCGGCGACGGCAGCCGACCATCGGCCGGAACCAACCATGCCTCCCGCTCGTCGCCACGCGCGATCACCACGTGCAGGCCGTCGGGGCCGTCGCCCCCGCCCATGATGGCCCCCGGGAACCGCGCCACGACGCTCGCCGTGCCGCCATCGATCGAGATCGATCGGAGCTCCGCTGGATCGTGCAGCGGCCGGAACAGGATACGCCGGCCATCCGTGCTGACGAACGGCGTGTCACCCTCGACGAGCGTGCGCGCAGCCCCACTCGACACCGTGATCGCGACGATCGTCGATGGCTCGCGGTCGGTGCGCGTGGCGATCACGAGATCCGCGCCGGGCACCGGTGCGAGATCGTTGAACGCCTCGTTCCGGAACGTCCGCTGCTCGGGCTCACCCGACAGGCCGAGCTCGTGCAAGGGCGCCGACGTGATGTCGCGGTGAAACATGACGGTCCGCCCGTCGAGCGAGACATCGGGCGACCGTGCATGCTTCTCGAGCGGCGTCAGCTCCCGGATTTCGCCACCGCGGAGATCGAGCTCGACCAGCTTGGTGGTCGTGCCGGTCCGCTGTGCGATCACCATGGCCTGGCCATCGGGGGTGAACGATCCGCCGAGCACGCCGCTGCCAAGGACTTGACGGACGTGCCCCTGCCGATCGCTGATCATCAGCGGACCACCGACGTGCTCGGTCCGCTGGGCGACGAAGGCGATCTGCTTGCCGTCGCGGGCACACCGCACGGACACGATCACGGGGTGCCGCGCGATCGACATCTCGCGCCCATCGGGGGAGCGGAGTGCGAGTTGGTCGCCGTTCGGGTCGTTGGTGACGACCGCGATCGCGTCGCCGCAGTCATCACCGGTTCGGCCGGGGCCGAGATCGACCGCGCTGCTTCCATCGAGCGGCTGACGGTACAGCCTCGATAGGCCGACGGTGGTCTTGCAAACCAGCAACACCGCACGGCCGTCGCGCATCCACCGCCCATATCCGCAAGCCTGGTGCGGAGACGGGATCCGGCGTGGTTCGCCTCCCTCGATCGGTACCGTGTAGACCGCCCACTTTCCGCGATGTCCCAGATCCGCGTTGAACAGCACGGTCTTGCCATCGGGTGAGAGCGACGCCTCGTCAGCGTTGCCCGTGTACGCCATCACATCCACGATCTGCGAGCTCCAGGCGGTCTGTGGTCGCAACCACCACCAGCCGGCCAGAGCCACGATCGCGAGCGCGGCGACCGCGAATCCAAGCCTCGCCCGGCCTGGCCCGCGTCGCAACTTGATCGCACCTCGCGGACGATGGACCGGATCGCGCGACATGAGCGCGGTCACGCAACGAGCGAGCCAGCGTGGCGTCTCGCGGCGTAGCACGCGCAGAGCTGGGATCTGCAATTCGTCGCGCGCCGCGACGATCTCGGAGTAGGAGCCCCCCCCGAGCTCGTATGCTCGCTTGCCGGCGAGCATCTCGAACACGAGGCAACCGAGCGCGAAAAGATCCGAACGCTCGTCGAACCCTCCGCCTTCGAGTTGCTCGGGGGACATATAGCTCGGTGTACCGGAGCGATCCCCTTGGGCATCGCCGGCCGACCGCGCGAGCCCGAAGTCCATCAGCACGACGCGCTCGCCGCTGAGCATCACGTTGCCGGGTTTCAGATCGCGATGGACGATCCCGCGCGCATGCGCCGCCGCGAGGCCCTCGATGATTGCCCGTGCGATCCGGATCGCCTCGGAGATCGGGAGCGTCCCGGACTTCGCGATGCGTGCCCCGAGCGTCTCTCCAGGGATGTACTCCATCTTGATGAAGTGACGACCCTCGATGTCCAGCAGATCGTACGTGCGACACACGTTGCGATGAGTGACCCGCTGCGCCATCCGCACTTCCTCGTGCAGCGCTGCCTGGGTTGCGAGGGCGCCACGCACGACCTTGAGCGCGATCTCCTCGCCGAGCACCTCGTCGAACGCACGATAGACCGCGCCCATGCCGCCCTCTCCAAGATAGCCGCGGATCTCGTAGCGGCCGCCGAGCCGCTGGTGCTGGACGAGCGCGACCGCGGAATCGCGTGGTGAGCCTGTCTCGGTGGGTGCTTCGGCGATGGTGCTGTTGCCCTCGGCGCGCTGCGTCGGCGCGACTGGTGAAGGCGGAGGGACAGACACCTCTCGAGGATAGGACAATCGATGCGGGACTTGGGGAGAGCGATTGCGGAATCATCGAGCGTGGCTTCGCACGCGTCCCGAGCTCGAGGTCGCCACGACTACCGATCGACACCGCGATGCAGGCCGAGCACGATCAGGCCAGCGGCACCAGGCCGCACTCGCGCAAAGCGCGATCGCCGACACCGAGCACGCCGGCCAGCAGAGCGCCGTCGATCGAGATGCGATGCGTGTGCATGATGAGCTTCATGCGTATTGCTGGCAGCGCTCGCAGAACCAGCGCTGGTACTGCGCGACGAACACCATGCCGGCGCCGCAGCGCGGGCACGCGGCGCCGGGACCGGCTTGCGGAGGTGGCGCATGTGCTGCTGGCTGCTGCTGCTGGCCGTACTGACCGGGCTGCTGCATCGGCTGCTGGCCGTACTGGCCGGGCTGACCGTGCATGGGCTGCTGGCCGTACTGGTTTGGCTGCTGGCCGGGCTGCTGGCCATATGGCTGACCGCCGGGCGGGCCGTGGTGCGGTGCGGTGCCCCAGCTCATCGGCACCGTACCTGCGCTGATCGCGAGCGCCGCCTTGAGCTTGCGGAGAAACACGCCGGCAGTGATCACGCCGCCGATGCCGAGCAGCGGTGACCAGCTGATCGAGGCCTCGCTCTCGCCGAGCAGGCGCACCGTGAAGAACGTCATCGCGAACGCGCCAGCGCCGAGCGCGATGTTGCCCAGCTTGTAGGGCGGGAGCTTGTTGCGCTTGTTCGCGAGCAGCATGCCGCCGTAGACGCCACACATCGCGGCGGCTCCGAGGCCGGTGATGATCGAGAGGTAACCGAAAGCCTTGATGTCGCCGTCGACGTTGCCCCAGCCGACGTCGCGACAGATGCCGCGAAAGCAGGCCTCGACGCCGAGCGGCCCGACGCCGACGTCACCGCCGCGACCGGTCGCCCACGACTTCGTGAAGATCGCGATCAGGATCGCGACGCCGCAGCCGAGCAGCACGAAGGCAGTGAGCTTGGGGTCGAACGGCTTTGCGCCCGCATGCGAGGGAGGCGCGCCTTGCGGCGGACCGGACGGGGAACCATGGGGAGGAGCGCCAACTGCCATCGCGCGCGAGCATATCAGTGTCACCCGTCGTGTGTGCGAACACGCACTCCGTCGGGCGGGCCAGCCGCACTGGAGTTGGGCTACGATAGCGCCGTGCGTGTCGCCGCGATCCTTGCCACCGCAATCGGCGCCCTCGCCATCGGCTGCGCCCGTGAGCCGGTCGAGGAGCTGTGCCCCGACATCGCCGTGGGCGATCTCGTCGTCACCGAGGTCCGAGGCCCGCAGACCCCGAGCGATGACCTCGGCCCGTGGGTCGAGCTCTACAACGCGAGCGGACGCACGATCGACCTGATCGGCACCAAGGTCCGGTTCCGACGCAAGGATGGCAGCTCGGAGGTCCAGGTCCTCGTCCGCGAGAACCTCGACGTCGCGGCCGGCGCCTACGTCGTGCTCGGCCTGTTCGACAACGCCATGAAGCCGACCTATGTCGACTACGGGTTCGCCGGCGACTTCACCGAGGCGTGGCTTGCGGCCGCGGCGGTCGACGTCGAGACCTGTGGCCTGCAGGTCGATCGCGCCACTTACGACGCCTTGCCCCGGCAGGGCACGTTCTCGCTGACCGGCGCGATGCCACCGAGCGGCTCCGCCAACGATGACCTGCGGATGTGGTGCACCGATGCCACCATGAACGCCGCCACCTTCCCGGGCTCGCCCCAGAAGCCAAACCTCGCATGTCCATGATTCGGTCGACCTCAACCGTCCTCGCCTGGCTGCTCGCCGCGGCCGTCGCGACCTCGTGCACCCCGGTCGGTGGCGAACGCTACACGCGCAAGGTCGCCCAGAAATCGCTCAAGAAGCTCGAGGCTCCCGGGCTCGAGCTCGGCGAGTTCCGGCTGACCAAGATCGTCGACGGCGATACGATCCACGTCGACGGCCTCGACAGCTCGCTGCGGCTCGTCGGCATGGACGCCGAGGAGACCTTCAAGAACGAGCAGGATCGCCGCGCCGTCGAGGCGGGCTGGACGCAGTACCTCAAGGACAAGAAGGGCACCTCGACGCGCCCGATCAAGGCGGCGACGCCGCTCGGCGAGGTCGCGAAGGAGTGGGCCAAGAAGTGGTTCGAGGGCGTCAAGGTTGTCCGCATCGAGCGGGATCATCCCGCCGAGATCCGCGATCGCTACAACCGCTACCTCGCGTACGTGTTTGCCGAGAAGAACGGGACGTGGCTGAACTTCAACGTCGAGGGCGTGCGCGCGGGGATGTCTCCGTACTTCCCGAAGTACGGCTACTCGCGGCGCTTCCACAACGAGTTCGTCGCCGCGCAGGACGAGGCGAAGAACAACAAGCGCGGGATCTGGGCGCCCGGCGTGATGTCGTATCCAGACTATGCCGAGCGCGAGGCCTGGTGGAACGCGCGCGGTGCGTTCGTCGAGGCGTTCCGCAAGGAAGCCGAGGGCAAGCCGAACTACATCGACATCACGCACTGGGATGCGCTCAAGCAGATCGAGCACAACATCGTCAAAGAGGTGAAGATCCTCGGCACCGTGTCGGATATCTCGACCGGCACCAAGGGTCCCGCGCGCGCCGAGCTCGCCCGCTCCCGCACCAGCGGCTTCCCGCTGATCTTCTTCGACAAGGACGTCCTCGGCACCTCGGGCCTCTACGAGTGGAAAGGCGAGTACATCGTCGTCACCGGCACGCCCACGTTCTACACGAGCAAGAAGACCGGCAAGAAGTCGCTGCAGCTCCAGGTCGAGCGCGCGAGTCAGATCAAGCTGTCGCCGATTCCGGGCTTGACGCCGCCCACGGTGCCCACCGTCACGAACAATCCGTGACCCACGGCACCCGGCCCTGATTTTTCAGGGGAGTTGACGCAAGTCCCGACGCATCTGACCCGGCCATCGTGCGATCGTAGACACATGATGCGTGGACTCGTCGTCCTGGCAGTAACGAGCGGGCTAGCAACGGTTGCGTGTGGCCCCTCGGGAGGCAAGGACGGCGAATGCAAGGATTCGCTGGGGGTTGGTGATCTGGTGATCACCGAGGTGTTCGCCGACTTCAAGGCACCCGCGGGTGGCACTGGAGCCGACGAAGGCAAGGAGTGGTTCGAGATCTACAACGCGAGCGATCGGCCGATCGAGCTCGAGGGCATGCGCATCGATCACAGCCGTCCGGATGGCAGCCGCATCAAGTCCCACGTCATGGATGCGGTCACGATCGCGCCCGGCCAGTACTTCACGCTCGGCAACGCGACG
>JBKJUF010000620.1:0-4831 GCA_046590445.1 Kofleriaceae bacterium | reverse complement strand
GAGTACTACGGCTGGATCATCCGCTCGCTCGGCTTCGCGCAGACCGAGCCGCCTCCGGATCCCGCGAACATCGTCCGCGACCTCGAGCCCGAGATCTGGAAGACGCAGTGGGAGCTCCGCGCGCTCGCCGCGGTCACCGGGAAAGCGCGGCTCGCATTCGTCCACGTGCTGCGCGTCGACAGCGCCGGCCACAAGCATGGCAAGCGCGCCGAGTATCGCAAGGTGGCAGCCGAGGCCGATGCGGTGCTCGGTCGGCTCGTCGCCGCCGATCCCGCGGCGCGTTGGTTCCTGTTGTCCGATCACGGTCACGTCGTGCCCGGCGGGCATGGTGGAGAGGAGGTGCATGTCCGTCAGGTGCAGGCATGTATCGCCGGCCCGGGCGTCGCCGCCGGCGGCGTGGGCTCGCTCGTGCATATCGTCGACGTCGCGCGTGCGATCGCGGACTCCACGGGCACCGTGCTCGATCGCGAGTCACGCGGCCGGCCGCTGTCCGCCGCGATGGCGTCACCGCTCGAGGGCGATCAGGCGATCCCGGCGCTCGCGCTCGGCAACGGCGCCGCCGCGATCTTTCTGCTGGTCGCCGGCCTCGGCCTCGTGACCTGGAGCGTGCGCCGGTGGTGGCTCGCACCGTGGTGGTTCATCGCCGCGTGCGCATCGGTCTTCTTCACTCGCGGCGAACCAACGCTGTCGATGCGCATGATCTACGCACCCGAGGGTCGCGACATGTACCTCGTGTGGCTGCCAGCCGTCGCGCTCGCGGGGGTGACGACCTGGTTCGGGCTCCGCACGAATCCGTTGTGGCGCGTCCTCGTCTCGCAGCTGGCGCTTCCGCTCGCGGCCGTCGCCGCGGTGATCACCGCGTGCGGTGCGTGGCCTGCGGTGTTCGGCGAGCACATCGCGCCGGTCGTCCCGCGCTACACCGCGTGGATGTCGCCGCTCCTGCTCATGGTCGGACACGGCGCCGCGGCGGTTGCGCTTGCTGCTCTCGCCACGATCGTCCGGCCGCCGTCCGATCCACGCGCACGGCCGGCATCTCCGCGTAGCGAGCCCGCAACCGGGCGGTGATCGCGGGCTGCGCAGCCGCGAGGTCGCGCATCGCGCGCGGATCGGTCGACAGGTCGTAGAGCTCGACGAGATCGTCGGCGGGCCGCATCACGAGCTGGTACGGCCACTCGACGACGCTCCGCTGCAGCTCCTCGTGGATCACGAGCGCGCGGTTCGCAGCCGGCCGGAGCTCGGCGGGGCCATCGAGCAGCGCCGGCACGAGATCGTGGCCATCGAGCGGCGCGATCGCGGACGGCACGCCGAGCAGCTGCAGCACGGTCGGCGCGATGTCGAGCAGCGTGACCAGATCGGTACGCACGCCCGGCGCGATCCCGGGGACCTGAAACGCGATCGGGATCCGCACGAGCGGCGCGTAGGCCAGCTGGCCGTGCGTCGCGGGGAGCCGGTGGTCGTCGCCGAGCGACTCGCCGTGATCACTCGCGAACACGATGATCGTCTTGTCGGCGAGGCCGCGCGCGGCGAGCTCATCGAGGACGCGGCCGATCGAGCGGTCGACGCCCCACAGCAGCGCGCGGTACCGGTGGACCTTGTCCGAGCCCCCATCCCACACCGCATCGCGCTGGTCCTTCGGGACGGCGAGCTGGTGGTGCTCGTGGACATCGAAGTAGTGCAGCCACGTGAAGAACGGCTTGCCCGCGGCCTTGTCAAACGAGCGCAGCCCCTCGGCGGTCGTCGTGCCCGAGCTCAGATGATCGCCGATATTGTCCTTCTCCCAGTCGGTGTAGACCGGGCGAAGCGAATCGAAGCCACGCGCGAGCAGCACCTCGCCGACGTGACGGGTGACCTCGTTCGGGATCGCGCAGCTCGTGCGGCGCCCGGTTGCACGGATCGCCTCGGCGAGCGTGAGGTCGACGCGCTGGAACGGATCGGCACGCCCGGTCATCAGCGTCGACAGCGCGATGTCGGTGCCGGCCGCGGGTGCGAACGCGCGCGTGAACGCCACCGAATTGTCGAGCAGCTTCGTGAGCCGCGGGAAGTCGCCGCGATGCGGTGCATCGGGTGCGAGCATGTCGTAGCGCAGCGCATCGATCGTGATCAGGAGGACGTTCATGTCGCGCGTGCGGTCGAGGACGCCGCGGACCTCCGTGCTCGCCAGCCATGCGCCGGCATCCGCGCTCGGTGCGATCGGGACGACCGTCAGGGTCGGCGATGCATCCCCGCCCTCGCAGTCCTGGTCGACGCCATCGCCGGGGACATCGACGGCGCCGGGATGGCGGGTGGCATCACCGTCGTCACAATCGCCGCCGCCGAACAGCGCCGAGCTGCCGTCGCGGTCGCGATCGGCGAGGAGGCGATACATCCGCACGACGTCGCGCGCGTGACCCGCGAGGTTCGCGAGCACGCGACGATCCGCGGGCCGCTCGAAGCCCTGGAGCGCCGCCGCGGCCGCCGTGCCGACCACGAGCGCCGCGACGACCGCCGTGACATAAGCCGGGACCTGCATGCGCCGCGCGAGGCGCACGATCACGCCGGCGAGCACGAGGACCGCGAGGGTCGCGCCGATCTGCGCCTCGGGATACCCGGTGCCGAGCACGCGCCGCTTGGCCCACACGATCCCGCCGAGCAGGCCTGCGCTGCCGACGATCGCGATCGCGCGCATCGTCAGGTCACCAGCAGACAAGTGCCGGCCGAGCGCGACCGCGACCGCGATCGCGAGCGCGACGACGATCGGCGTCAGGTACGGCATCGCGCCGGCGAGCGGCAAGGTCTGGGCGTACGCGCCACGGAACAGCGTGAACGCGACGGGCACCGTGACGAGCAGGCTCGCCGCCGCCACCGCGAACGCCCGCGGCCACCGGCCACGTCGCGCGGTCGCCCACTCGATGCCCGCGATCACGCCACCCGCGGACAGCCCGATCGCGGCGAACAGCGGCACGAGCGCGATCGCCAGCGTGCCCGAGCCGAGCCGCACCGCCTCGAGGGAGCCGATCAGCGCGGCGGCGAGCGCATGCGCGATCACGCTCCACGCGTGCGGGCTGCGCGTGGACCACGCGGACATCGATCAGATCAAAGCATGACCGGCCGCCGCGATCGACGCGCGCATCACTTGTTCGGCGGATATTTCTGGAGCTTGCGCTGCAGGCTGCGGCGATGGATCCCGAGCCGGCGGGCCGCCTCCGAGATGTTGCCACCCGCATCGGAGAGCACGCGGTTGATGTGCTCCCACTCGGCGCGCGCGAGCGACGGCGCCTTGTAGTCGCCGCTATCGGGCGGCGGCGGATCGAGGGGCGGCGCCTCGCCGCGTGCGAACGCACCGATGATGTCGTCGGCGTCGGCCGGCTTCGAGAGGTAGTAGGTCGCGCCGAGCCGGACCGCGTCGATCGCGGTCGCGATGCTGCCATAGCCGGTGAGGACGACCGTCTTGGTCGACGGATCGATCTCGGCGAGCGCCTTGACGAGCTCGAGCCCGCTCTTGCCCGGCATCTTGAGATCGAGCACCGCGAGCTCCGGCGAGTCCTCGGTCGCGGTGACGACCGCGGTGTCGTAGTCCGACGCCGTGCGGACGTCGTAGCCGCGGTCCGAGAACGCGCGCGCGAGCCGGTTCCGGTATACCTCGTCGTCGTCGACGATGAGGATCGACGGTCTCTGCTCGGTACTGCTCATGCGGGCTTGGATACCACTTCAGAGGCGATCGATTCGCTCGATCTATCAGCTGTGGATCGATCAGTTGTCGGTCTGGCACCCGCGACGTCGCGTGGCGAGACGTCCGTGGGCAACAAGACCCTGACCTCGGTGCCGCTTCCGGCTTGCGCGACCCGTGAATCGATCTGCAGGCTTCCACCGACGCCTTCGATCACCGCGCGTGCCAGAAACAGCCCGAGCCCCATGCCGCGGCCGGGCGCCTTGGTCGTGAAGAAGGGTTCGCCGATGCGCGCGAGGACGTCGTTCGGCATGCCGGCGCCACGGTCACGGATCGAGATCGCCAGGATCGGGCCCTCGGGTCCGATCTCCTCGCGCACGGCGACGACGACCGCCGCGTTCGGCGGCGAGGCATCCTGCGCGTTGGTGACGAGCGAGCGCAACGCCTGGCTCACCGCACGCGGCGGCAACCGGAGCGCGGTCTTCGCGAGGACGGTCGGCAGATCGCGGTGGACCGTGGGTGCGTTGCGCGTCCCGACCATCGCTTCGTCGAGGAGCTCGCCGACCGTGCACGTCGCGACGCTCTCGCCGACGGTACCGGCGCCCTGCGCCATCTGCTCGAGGATCGCGCGACAGCGCCCGACCTGCTCGCGGATCAGGCGCGCGTCGGCGGCGAGCTCCTTGAGCGATGTGGTGCCGGGCTCGCCGGCCCGCCCGGGCTCGCCATCGGCGCGGGTCAGTGCGCGCTCGAGCTCCTTCGCCGCGAGCGCAACCGTGCCGAGCGGCGTCGATAGCTCGTGCGCGGCACCGGCCGCCATCGTCGCGAGCGAGGCGAGGCGCTCCTGGCGTGCCGACAGCCCGCGCGCCTGCGTGAGCTCGGCGTCGCGCTCGCCGAGCGCCGCGGTGATGCGGAGCAGGAAGTGGACGACGAACGCGGACGCGACGCCGAGCGCGGCCCACACGCCGATCGCGCGGTTGTCGGCCGGGATCTCGAGCGGGCGATGCGCGACGAGCAGGATGCCGAACCCGATGAACGACAGGCCGGTCAGGATCCACGGCCAGCGCGCGTGCAGCAGCACGGTCGCCAGCGCGATCTGAACGACGTAGAGCAGGCCGAACGGGTTGTGCGGTCCGCCGGTCAGGTAGAGCAGCCCGGTCAGGATCGCGACGTCGAGCATCATCACGA
>JBKJUF010000185.1:0-6614 GCA_046590445.1 Kofleriaceae bacterium | reverse complement strand
GCGATCAGCTCCTCGAGCCTCGCGATTGCCGCCGCCTGTTTCTCGCGTCCTGGCTGCTTCGCCCGTTCGCGCACCCTCGCGTCCAGCGCGGCCTTGCGCTGGAGTAGATCGCCCGCGGTGAGCCCCGCGAGCACCCCCGTGAGCTTCTGCATCGAGTTCTGCGCGCGCTGCTTGAGCACGCCCGCCTTGATCCGCGTCTCACCGGGCGCCCCGAGGTTCGCCGCGCCGATCTCGTAGCGTTGCTTCGACACGCCGATCGCGTACGGGTAGTACCACTCGACGTCGTGCTTCACCTCGAGGGCGGTCTTGGTGCGCGTCGTGCGGCCGGGGAAGCCCGCGATCATCACGAAGTCGTTCGGCGCGAGGCCGTGATCGGAGACCGCGAGGACGTGATCGGGCTTGAAGGGCACGTTGCCCGGCGCGAAGTCGGCGGGCTTGCCGTCGGGGCCGACGTACGCGCGGTAGAACGCGAAGTCGCCGGTGTGACGAGGCCATCGCCAGTTGTCGATCTCGCCGCCGTAGTTGCCGATCGAGCGCGCCGGCGCGTAGACGAGGCGCACGTCGCGGATCTCGAGCTCCTCGATCAGGATGTACATGCCGGCACGGAAGTAGTTGGCGACGTTGCAGCGGATGCCGGGGCGATCCTTCTCGCACGCGGCGAGCTGCTGCTTGATCCGCTTCTCCGACTCCTTCTTGCGCGCGACCGGATCGACGATCTTGTCCAGCCCCGCACGTACAGGCTGAGTCACGTCGGTGAATGCCTTCGCCACGAACACGCGCTCGGCCGGACCGGCGGGACGCTCGTCGGCACGCGTGTTCGCGAGGAAGCCGTTTTCGACGAGGTTGCGCTCGGGCGTCGAGTTGACCTGCAGTGCATTCTGCACGCAGTGATGGTTGGTGACGACGAGACCCGCGGGCGACACGAACGACGCCGAGCATCCGCCGAGCCGGACGATCGCAGCGAGTGGCGAAGCGAGCGGATCGGCGAGGGTCTTCGGATCGATCTTCACGCCGAGCTTGGCGAACGCCGCGGCGTGACCGGGCAGTGTCATCTGCCGCGGCATCCACATACCTCCCGGATTCTGGTACGCGCGGCGCGCCTCGATGTGCGGATCGATGGGCGGGGCGGGAGATGTCACGGCGCCCGTCGGTTCGGGCGGTGGTGCTGGCACGGCCAGCGGCGCCTGGCCTCCACTGCACGCGGCGGCGAGCAGAAGACCGGGGAGGATGGCGTCGAGCTTCACGCGCCGGGCATAGCACGGCGTCGCGGCGATGGATCCGGCGACCAGGTCACCGCGGTGACGACCCGCAGGAGCGTCGGAGGGTCCGGGCCCCCCGAAGCAGTCGCGGATCCCCGCTCACGGTATGGCTGTTCGAAGATTGTTAACGGTCGGCGGGGAGCGCCGTCCTTCCAGCACACCCCAGCTGGAGACCCCGATGACCACCCGCGCTTTGACCTGTCTGCTCGTGTTATCCGCGACCTCTGCTATTCACGCCGCTCCGACGCTGTCCACCGCGCAGGCGGAGCCCCAGTCCGAGGGCAAGCGCACGGTACCCCGCCGCCCGCCGCCCGACGCGCAGGTGCCGGTGGCGATCCGCGAGCTGCGCGCCGCGCTCGCGAGCACGGCGTTGAACGTCGCGCTGCAGCAACCGCGGTTCCGCCCCCTCTGCGACGAGGACGGTTATCCGCTCGTCGGCAACATCGCGACCAAGGGCAGGGTCACCCAGCCCAGCGAGCTCTGCGCGAGCGTGCGGCGGGCGAAGCCGTGACGCCGTGACGATCACGCCGTTCGAGCTCGCCCTGATCGGAGGTCCGTGGGGCCGTCGCCTCGCGCCGCGGCGCGCATGGCTCGACGAGCTGCCCGAGCTCGGCGAGCTCGACGAGCGCCTGCGGAACGACGCGCGCGTCGTGTGGACGCGCACCGCGTTCAGCGAGTACGCGAGTGCGGCCGCGTTCGCGGAGATCACGTCGGCGCTGCTCGCGGCGGGGGCGCCGATCGATCTCGTCGCCGCTGCGAGCGACATGATCGTCGACGAGATCGTGCACACCGAGGCCGCTGCCCGGGTGGCTGCGGCGCTCGGTGGTGCGGTCGTGCTCGAGGTGGATCTCGCGCGGCTCGTGCGCCCGGCGCAGAGCTCGGATCCGCTCGGCCGCGCCGCGGAGCTGATCGTGCGGACGTCGTGCGTCGGCGAGTCACTCACCGTGCCGATGCTCAAGCTCGCGCGCTCGCTCGCAGGCTCGCCGCTGATCGATGCGACGTTCGCGCGCATCGTCGCCGACGAGAGTGGTCATGCACAGCTCGGCTGGTGGTTCCTCGACTGGGCCGTCCCGCAGCTCGATGATGCCGCGCGCGCACACCTCGGCCGCGTCGCCGGCGCGGCGTTACGGGCGTTCGCGCCGATCCTCGACGGCACGTGCACGACCAGTGGCCTCGGCGTGGTCGGCTGCGATCGCTACGATCCCGCGTTCGCCGACGCCGCCACCCGTCGGGTCGCGCGCCCACTCGCCACGCGCGGGATCGGTGTCCCCGTCGAGGACCTCACCGCCATCGGCGCCACGGCGTGACGGCGTGACGTTTGATGTCCTGGAGTATCGTGCACCGATGGAGGTCGCGGAAGCATCCATCACCGACCTCGTGGTCGCCGTCCAGGGCGGCAGCCGGGCCGCGTTTGGAACGCTCTACGATCGGTTCCACCGCGTGGTGCACGCGGTCGTGCTCGCGCGGGTGTCCGCCGCGGACGCCGGTGACATCGTCCAGGACGTGTTCGCGGATGTCTGGACCAAGCTCGGGTCGCTGCGCGAGCCCGCGGCGTTCCCGGGCTGGCTCCTCGCGATGGCGCGTCACCGCGCGGTCGATCACGTGCGGCGCCGGCAGCCGGTATTCGAGGCCAGGGACGAGGGCGTCGCTCCCCCGCCCACGGTCGAGGCGGCCCGGGCGTTACAGGCGCTACGCGAGCTCCCCGACACCTATCGGGAGACCCTGATCATGCGCCTCGTCGAGGGGCTGACCGGGCCCGAGATCGCCGAGCGCACCGGGATGACGCCCGAGTCGGTCCGCGTACACTTGCACCGAGGCATGAAGCTCTTGCGGGACCGACTCGGCGGTTCCGACGGAGGAACGTGATGACCGACTACCTCCACGACCGTACCGGCCACGACCCCGAGGTCGCCGAGCTCGAGCAGCTGCTCGCGCCGTACGCGCATCGCGCGCCGCTGCGTGAGCCTCCGCCTCGACGTCGCACGTGGCGCCGCGTCGTGATCCCGCTCGCGGCGCTCGCGGTGGTTGCGGCGATCGTGCTGGTGGTGACCCGGCCGCGTGAGGCGTCGACCGTCGCGCGGGTGGCGCCGTGCGCGGCGACGGGGCCGGGCTTCGCGTTCACGGTGGAGCAGGGCGAGGCGCGGTGTGGGGGTGCCGTCGCGGCTGCGGGCACGCTGCCCGTCGGCGCGTGGCTCGAGACGCGCGATACGTCGGTCGCGGCGCTGACCGTCGCGGACATCGGTGCGCTCAAGGTGTTCGGTGCTTCGCGGCTGCGCCTCGTCAACACGGGAGCCGGCGAGCACCGGCTCGAGCTCGCGCGTGGACGCATCTCGGCGAAGGTCGTCGCACCGCCGCGACTGTTCGTGATCGACACGCCGAGCGCGGAGGCCGTCGACCTCGGCTGCGCCTACGATCTCGAGGTCGATGCGGAGGGACGCACGCACCTGCGCGTGACGTCGGGTGAGGTCTCGCTCGAGGCCAAGGACGGCCGCGTCGCCTACGTGCCCGCGGGTGTCGAGGTCGTCTCGACGCGGGCGTACGGCCCGGGCACGCCGGTTCGCAGCGATGCCCCCCCTGCGCTGCGTGCGGCGGTCGCGCGCTTCGACGCGGAGAACGATCCGTCGGCGCTCGCAGGCCTGCTCGAGGTTGCCGGGCCCTCGGATGTGATCACGGTCTGGAACCTCGTCGGCCGGACCCGCGGTGACGATCGCGTGGCGGTGGTCCGCGCCCTCGACCGGCACTTGCCGCGACCGGACGGCGTCAGCGAAGCGGAGGTTGTGGCCGGCCAGCCCGCGGCGATCGCCCGCTGGCGGCAGGCGATCGTCGACGACTGGTTCGGGCCGCAGCGCTGACCCTCGATCCGCGACTCGACCATCGGCGCTGCTGAATCGCTGAACGGGTGGCTGTCATCGCGGCAGCATGCGAGCGGACCATGCGGCGCCGTCGCGCTCGACGACGAACGCGATGCCGTTGTGTAACACCGGGACGGCATCGCCACCGATCACGTCGCCGAGCCACAACCGCATCACGCCACCGTGGGAGATGACAAGCGCGGGCTCGCCCACTTCGGTTGCGAGGCCACCGAGCGCCGCGTGGATCCGTGCGGTGGCACCGGCGAGGGCCTCCGCGCCCTCGGGTACATCCGTCTGCGCATGCCACGCCGCCCACGCGTCGGGGTAACGCGCCATGCATTCGTCGCGCGTCAGTCCTTCGAAGACGCCGAGCCGCCGTTCGCGTAGCTCGGCGATCACGTGCGGTGCCGGCAGGCCGAGCTCCGCGGCGACGATCTCGCCGGTCTCGCGCGCCCGTGCCAGGTCACTCGTGATCACGAGCGCCGCGCCGAGCTCGCGCACGCTGCGAGCCAGCGCGCGCGCCTGCTCGCGTCCGCGATCGTTCAGTCGCACATCCGTGTGCCCCTGCAGTCGCCCGATCGCATTCCATTCGGTCTCGCCATGACGCGCGAGAAAGAGCCGGCGACTTGCCACGCGCGCACCCTAGCATCGGGTCAGGGGCAGCTCGACGTCGACGCGCGGGTCGAACTGGGGTCGCCAGGCAAGAGGAGTGTCCCGCTGGCGGTCAGGACGGCGGTGACGCCGCGCGCGACCCAGCCGTGGGAACGACAGGTCGATCGAGCTCCACCGCTGCCGCACCTGCGGTTGCGTCCCTCGACGCGTGCACTCGCCTAGATCGCCGAACGGTCAGGCAGGATGAAAACCGATCGGCGATCTAGGGTGCTGCCACGCCGACGCCGGCTGTCATTCAGTGCCGTGCGCAAGTGCTAGGTATGCCTCGTGTTCGCTGGTGAAGTCTGGACGTGCTATTGATGAGCAAACGCCGAAGCAGATCGCGAGGGCAGAATGTGTCAGCTCGAACGGGACACTTCGGTATCCGCAGTATTCGTCGCTACCAGCGGAACGCGGTGCGTGCCACCGCCGCCGCGAGGGTCGCGTGGAGTTGCTCTGCGGTCGCGAGTGGCAGGTAGGGGATCGCGATCGACGTGCCTGCCGTGTCGACGCCGAGGCGCGCCATCGCGTGGCGGCGGTCGAACGGTGACTCGGCGAGCGAAACGACTTGCACCTTCGCGCGGCGCACGAGCGTCGTGCTTCGCCAGAGCCACCCGCGACGAACGGCAACCGCGTCGTCGTCGATCGCCCACCGCGAGTGCCGCAGATACGCGCGCGCGTGGACTGCGGCGAGTACGACGAGGGCGACCAGGATGACGAGCGACCACCACGCGAGCGCGAGCGCGGCCAGCGCCACGACCGGGAGCGCGAGCAGCAGAGACCGCTGGAAGACACGGCGACCTGCACGTGGCGCGAGCGGCTGCCACGCAAGCTCGTCGAGCCTGAGGTCCGGAACGACGTCGTGCAGGAGCTGCGGCAGCGCCGTCGCGGACACGATCGGAGCGAGGCGCGAGCGCTCGGTCTCGGCCTTACCACCGCTGCCGCCGGCGGACGCGACATCGACGGCAACGCGCCCGAACATGCGATGGAACGGCCCTTCTGCGATCGTCACACTCTGGATGCGGCGGAGCGGGATCGCCTTGGTGATGCGCGTGAGCAGGCCGTACGAGGTCTGCACGCTGTCGCCCTCGAAACGCAGACGGAAGTCGTAGAAGCGAACGATCGCCCAGGCGACCGACAGCGTCGCGATCACGGCGAGCAACACGGCGATCGCGACCGCGAGGCGGATTGGATCGAACGAGTCGCTGTCGCGCACCCACGCGACGACGTCGCGAACGAGCTCGCGACGGCCGGACACCCGCGACAGCGCGAGCTCCCACACGAGACCGAGACCGGCGGCAAACAGCGCGATGCCACGGAGCTCGACAAGCCCGGCGATCACGAGCTCACGCACGGACACGGCGAGGACATCGCGATCGGCCGGTGCCGAGGCCGGTGCCGAGGCCGGTGCCGAGGCCGGTGCATGACCACGGATGCGCGTGCGCAGGTCGTCGACAACGTGCGCACCGATCGCGCCGAGCACGACCTCGGGCTCGGAGCCGCCTCCCGTCTGGATACCGACCTCGACGACGCCGAACAGTCGATGGGCGACGTGCTGCGAGACATCGACGTTGTGGATGCGCGCATACGGCACGTGGCGTTCGCGACGAAACACGATGCCACTGCGGATCACGAGCTCGCTCTCGCCAAGCTCGAAGCGAAACGCCGCGTAATGGAGAAGACCGTGGAGGAGGATCAGCCCAAGCACGGCGGCGAGCACGTACGTCCATAGATCGCTGCCGCGGCCCGCGCCGATCACCGCGAGGATGAGCGGCAGCGCGAGGCGCTTCACGTGCTGGCCAGCGCCGAACACGATCGCGGAGGGGTGCAGCCGGCGGTCAGACGGCATCCA
>JBKJUF010000418.1:0-3410 GCA_046590445.1 Kofleriaceae bacterium | reverse complement strand
GTTCTACCTGTTCGGTCAGCACTTCAGCGCGATCGCAGCGGCCGGGCCGATCGTCGGGCCGATCCTCGCTTGCCAGCAGTTCGGCTGGGGACCCGCGCTCCTGTGGATCGTGTTCGGGGTGATCTTCATCGGCGCGGTCCACGACTTCACGACGCTCATCGCCTCGGTTCGCCACGATGCGCGGTCGATCGCCGAGGTCGTCAAGCAGACGCTCGGACCGAGGGCGTGGCTCGCGATCCTCGCGTTCATCTGGCTCGCGCTGATCTACGTGATCGTCGCGTTCGTCGACGTCACGGCGGGGACCTTCGTCTCCGGAGATGCGGACGCCGCGGGGCTCACGTTCAGGTTCAACCAGGGTGGCGCGGTCGCGCTCGCCGCCACGCTCTACCTCGTGCTCGCGCTGGTCATGGGCGTCGTGCAGCGGTTCCTCAAGCCGCCGCTGTGGCTCGCGACCGTGATCTTCGTGCCCGCGACGTTCGCGGTGGTCTGGCTCGGCACCCAGTACTCGACGCTGCTGATCCTCGACTGGCGCGGCTGGGTGCTGCTGATCCTCGCGTACTGCTACGTCGCGTCGCTCGCGCCGATGTGGCTCCTGCTGCAGCCGCGCGGCTACCTCGGCGGCTTCGTGCTGTACGCCGCGCTCGCCGTCGGCACGCTCGGCATCTTCTTCGGCGGGTTCGAGATCCAGCGGCCGGCGTTCACGTCGTTCGACACCGGCGGTGCCACCGGCCTGTTGTTCCCGTTCCTGTTCGTGACGATCGCGTGCGGTGCGTGCTCCGGCTTCCATGGCCTCGTGTGCTCGGGCACGACGTCGAAGCAGATCGATCGCGAGAGCCACTGTCACCCGATCGGCTACGGCGTGATGCTGCTCGAGGCGTTCGTCGCCGTGATCGCGCTCGCGACGATCATGATCGTCGCGCCGTCCGTGAAGTCGCAGGGCCCCATGGCGATCTATGCGAACGGCCTCGGCGCGTTCCTCCACGGGCTGCTCGGTATCGATCCGCTCGTCGCGACGACGTTCGGCGCGATGGCCCTCTCGACGTTCATCTTCGACACGCTCGACTCGGCGACGCGCCTCGGTCGCTACATCCTCCAGGAGCTCTCCGGTCGCGACGACAAGCTCGCGGCGCACGCAGCGACCGCGGCGACCGTCGGCACGCCGCTCGTGTTCCTGCTGATCGCCGAGCAGGGCAGCTACAAGCTGTTCTGGACGCTGTTCGGGACCTCGAACCAGCTCCTCGCGGCGCTCTCGCTGCTCGCGGTCACGGTGTGGCTCAAGAAGCTCGGCAAGCCGATGTGGTTCACGCTGCTGCCGATGCTGTTCGTGTTCGCGGTGACGATCGTCTCGCTCGTCATCCAGATCAAGTTCGTGGCGAGCGCGACGATCGGCACGGCCCCGTGGATCAACGGCGTGGTGTCGGCGGTGCTGCTCGGGCTCGCGCTCGTGCTCGTCGGGTACGCGGCCCGGGCGTGGCGCGCGATTCCGGCGGCCGGCGCCTGAGCCGAACGGGTCAATTCGGTCCGCGCTGATCCGCGAGCCCAGCCAACGCGTACGAGACCTGCGCGCGAGCTTGCCGCGAAGCTCCCGAGGTGACCGCATGGTACGCTGAGCGCGACATGGCCGTGCCCGCCACCGTTTCCGCCGGCGATTACGTGCCGACCGCCGACAGGCGGATCGTGATGTACAACGTGCCGTGGAGTCACTTCGAGGTGCAGCTCGCACTTCGCGGCGATGCCTCGGCGCCGCGGATGGCCTACCTCGACGGAGCCCTGGAGCTGATGACGCCATCGAAGGGTCACGAACGGACGAAGTCGTTCATCGGCCGCCTGGTCGAGGTGTTCGCGCTCGAACGCGACGTCGTGCTCTCGCCGTACGGAGGCTGGACGCTGAAGGGCGCGCCCGAGCTCGCCGGGGTCGAGCCCGACGAGTGCTACATCTTTGGCGCCGACCAGGGCAAGGATCGCCCGGATCTCGCGATCGAGGTGATCTGGACCAGCGGCAGCATCGACAAGCTCGAGATCTATCGCCGGCTGAAGGTCGGCGAGGTCTGGTTCTGGAAGGACGGCATCCTCACCGTCCACGTGCTCTCCGCCGGCCACTATCAACCTGCCGAGCGCAGCGTGCTGATGCCCGGGCTCGATCTCGCGCTGCTGTGTACCTTCCTCGATCGCAACAGCGCGACCGAGGCCATGCGCGACTTTCGCGACGCGCTGCGCGCGGCGACATCAGCTTGATCGTTGGACGCGCCGATCACGTGGTCAAGCGCGCGGCCGTCGCGCGGTCCACGCGGAGCTGACACTCAGCGGCGGGCCATCGCGCCGCGCATCATGTCGGTAAATCCGCCCTGGCCCTCGGCGAGCATCGCGTCGAGCTCGCGGCTGACGTGGAGGATCTTGCGGCGCGCGGGGAACGCGAGCACCGCCGCGATGAAGAGGGTGATCGTGATCGAGACGCGCACGCTCGCCATCCCGATCCAGCCGCCGAGCCCGAATCCAAGCACGCCGAACCGCAGCAGCGTGCCGAGCGGCTCGCCGACGTCGACGAACAGCCGGCGTGCCGGCGGGCCGCTCGAGGTTCGCGCGAGCGCGCGGCCGCGGCGGTCGTCGCGGCCGTGGCGATCGTCGGCGTCGGCCTCGGGCGGCGGGGGTGACTTCGCGAGCAGCGCGATCACGTCGCGGGCGCGCTGCGGCCGGCGGTCGGGGTCGGGATCGGTCATCTCGGTCAGCGCATGGCGGAGCGCGGGATCGAGCGAGGGCAGGTGCCTGTCGAGGTTCATCCGCAGGCCCTTGCGCGGCACGTCCTCGGGCTCGATGCCGCCGGCGAGCGCGACGATCGTCGCACCGAGCGCGTAGATGTCGGTCGCCGGGGTGGCCTGGCCGTGGAGCTGCTCGGGCGCCATGTAGCCGAAGGTCCCGACGATCGTCGAGCCACCCTTGTCACGCGCGGCTTCGAGCACGCCACCGAAATCGACGAGCGCGATCCGGCCGTCCGGCGCGCGGACGATGTTCGACGGCTTGATGTCGCGATGCACGACCGACGGCGATCGCATGTGCAGATAATCGAGGACCTCGAGGCTGCGGATCATGACGTCGCGCAGCTCGAGCTGCGAGAGCCGCCGGCGCGCGGTGAGGTCGCGCAGGTTCTCGCCAGGGACCCGCTGCATCACGAGGTTGAACGTCCCTGGTGGCTCCTCGATCGTCGCGAGGTGACGCGGCACGCCGGCGTGGCGGAGCTGCGAGAGCACCTTGGCCTCGCGCTCGAACAGCTCGAATGACTTCCAGGTGCCGCGCGGGGTCAGCCGCTTGACGATGACCTCGCGCTCGTCAGCACCCTGGGCCTTGTCGTCGCGCGCGAGGAAGATCTCGCCCTGCGATCCCTTCCCGAGCTGGGGCCCCAGCCGGTAGCGACC
>JBKJUF010000213.1:0-5077 GCA_046590445.1 Kofleriaceae bacterium | reverse complement strand
TCACTGCATCCTCGTCATCGCGATGAGGTCATCGAACTCGATCTCGCGAGCTGTGAGCGTGATCGGTGGGGTACCAGACGGCCAAGTCCGCGATCCCGACCGCGGGCGTTGCCAAATTTCGTCGCGACTGATCGGCTGATCAGCGGCATCACGAGCCTGCGGGTCCGCGCACCGCGAGCTTCTTCGTCCAGCCCGGACCACGACGCTTGTCCTTCAGCGCGCGCACCGTCAGCTCGAAGTCACCGCGCGAGCCCGGTGCTCGGACGCGCAATGCCTCGGCCCGCAGCGACACCAGCGATCCGAGTGACGGCGTGTCTGCGGCCTTGTCGGTGATGCAGACGACCGCCGCATCGTGCGCCTGCGCGAGCGTGACTAGCCGACCCTGGTGGACCATCGAGATGTCGTTCGTGCCGCGCGTGCCCGGCACATGACCACCAAGATCGAGCACGACCAACCCGAATGCGCCGGAGCGCAGCACGCGTTCGGCAGCGCCCGCCGCACCGGTCGCATCGGCCGCGCGGATCACCACGAGCGCCGCCAGATCGACTCCGCTCTCGGCGACATCGGGCGGGTAAAACGTGCCGTTGCCGAGCACGAGCCACGCGACCGGCTCGCTCAGCGTCTGCGCCTCGAGCACGAGATCGATCGCGGCGGTCAGCGTCGCCGTCGCGCCGCGCGCCGAGAGCTCGACAAGCCGGCCGCGCAACGCCGCGAGCCCCCACTGCTCCGCGAGCGCGGGCTCGGGCGCACCGTGCCGGGCACGCAGCTCGTCGAGCGACATCACGCCAAGGCTCTGACCGCCGAGTGAACCGCCGACCCGCCGCGCCGCCGCGACGTTGCCGCGGGCATTCGCGAGGAACTCTCGAAGGTCATCGCTCATGACATCAGCACCAGAACACTCGTTCAGTATCAGGTGGGACTGACAACCTGTCCATCTGCCCGAGATGAGCGAGTCAGCGAATGCGAGCGGACCCAGCCACTCCGGAAACGATCCTGCTATTTGACCGTGATCGTCAGGACTTCGTCGACATTGCCGCGCCGGTTCAGCTCGATCTCGAGCCGGGTGGCGTCCTTGACCTTGGTGTAGACCTCGAGCGCCTTGTCCAGCGAGGTCAGCGGCATGCCGTTGATCGCTCGGATCGTATCGCCGTTCTTGAGGCCGATCGTCGCCCACAGCGTGTTCGGGCGGATCGCATAGAGCTTGAAGCCCTCGGGCTGGCCGTTGCGGATCGCCGGGACGATCCGCGCCTGGCGCGCGAACGCATCGGGGTTCGCGATCAACCGTTCGACCGTCGGGCGCGGCACCTCGTAGTTGAGATCATCGATCTTGGTGATCGTGTCGAGCAGCGGATCGCGCGCGGCGAACGGATCGGGCGTACCGAACGGCGAGCCGCCGAGCGAACCGAGCCCGCCACCTGAACCGAGCGAGCCCAGCGTACCGATCGAGCCCGCCGTGCCCCGCGGCGGATCGCGACGCGCGGCGCGCAAGCTGCCGTCGACCTTCCAACGCACGAGCACCGGCTTCTTGTCGCGCAGCAGATCGACATAGATCATCGACGTATCCATCATGCTGAGCCCGAGCACCGCGTCGTAGACGTCGAACTCGCGCTTGATCGCGCGGCCCGAGATCGCGGTGATCACGTCCTCGGCGCCGAGCCCGAGGGCGGTGCGCAGCGTGTCCTCTTTGACCTTCACGCCGATCGTGGCGCCCGCTGCGTCGACCGCCTTCTCGACGACATCGCGCTTGAGCTTCGCGACGTCGGTCGCCGTCACCGCACGCTCGAGCGGGACGATCGAGACCGTCGGCTCGGGCGCGGGCGCGGGCGCGGGCTTGTCTCGCGACGCCACCACGATCACCGCGGTGACGGACGTCAGCAGTGCGACGACTGCGAAGCCGATCGCGATCGCTGGCGCACGCCCCTTCCCGCCTGCCCGGCCGTGCACATCAGTCATTCTCCGAGCATGCTCGGATCTCCGTGAAAGTAAAGGCACGCCCTTCACGGCGCCGCCGGCATGGGGGTTGCTGCCGTTTCTGCAATATGCAGAAGCAATCGATCTTCGACGACGAGGTGCACGGCCTCGATGGTCCCGACTACGTGGCCCTGGTGATCGAGTGGGACGGCATCGCTGACGACCTCGAGAACCAGAACGTGGCTGCCGTACCCACAGCACCGACGGCAGTCGTCGGTCCGAGCCTCGCGACGATCGGCAAGGTGCTCGGCGCCCTCGGCGTGCTGCTGCTTGCGGGCTGGGGGGTCCATCGCCTGCGTCAGGCCTGATCGGCACGGCCACTGCACCAACCCCGATACATGCTGACTCCGATTACCGAAGACCTCGACCTCGTCGATCAGGCGAGCGCGGACTCGTTTCCGGCGAGCGATCCACCGGCGTGGGGCTCGTTCCATGCCGCGCCGTCCGAGACTACGGTGTGCCCTCCCGGCCTGCTCCCCGATGCCCCGCGCTTCACGCTGAAGCGCATCGGCCTGGGCGTTGCCGCACTCGGGGCGCTGCTGTCATTCGTCGAGGGCATGCGCCGCGTGCGTAAGCGCTGATTGTCATCAGACGTGCGTGCACGCGCGACCGTGCGACCACGCTCGCCCGCGTTACGATGCACGTGATGGCGACGAGTTACGAGGACGCGGTGGCCGAGCTCTGTCAGGCCCCGCACGCGGCGTTCATCGGCGAGCGCAAGAGCTATCTCGTGCAGCGCGGAGCACGTTCAGACGTGTGAGCTCCCAGGTACGCTGGGCCTCGTCGAACCACTCAGCTGGACAATGATCGATTCGAGCACAGGACTTGAATCGACCGAGGACCCGTAGGTAGGCTGCGCCCACCATGAGATCGCGCCTGTTCCAGACCGTGCTCCTCGGCTGCTGCCTGCTCGCCTGCAAGAAATCGCAGCCATCGTCGTCCAACAACGCCACGCCCAGCTCCGGATCGGCGACTGCGAACACCGGATCCGGGTCTGCAGGTGCAACCGGAGCTGGCTCGGCCTCGCGGAACCCAGGCGAAGGCCCCACGCTCGGCGACCTGAACAAGGTCGGCGCCGTGGAGCTGAAGGTGTGCGACCCAGCCGTGCAGCCGGAGTTCGAGCGCGGCTTGGCGGTGCTGCACTCGTTCTTCTACGAGGAGGCCCGCCGCATCTTCACCGAGGTGGCCACCAAGGATCCGGCCTGTGCGATGGCACATTGGGGGATCGCCCAGACGTGGTGGCATCCGCTCTGGACGGGGCCGGACGACAAGGAGCTCGCCGCGGGTCGCGAGGCGTCGAAGAAGGCAGCCGAGCTCGGCGGCAAGACGGATATCGAGAAGGGCCTCATCGCCGCGATGCAGGCGTTCCACACCACCGAGTCCAAGCCCGCCGGCGACTCGGGCGGTCAGACCTGCCACGGCCCCATCGGTGGCGGCCATCGCTCGCGCGCGCTCGCGTACGAGAAGGAGATGGAGAAGCTCTTCGCCGCGAACAAGGACCACGTCGACGTCGCCACGCTATACGCGCTCGCGCTCCTCGGCACCGCGGTGCCTGGTGACAAGACGTTGAAGAACCAGACCGCCGCGACGGAGATCCTCGAGAAGTTCTGGAAGTCGCACAGGACGCACGCGGGCGTCGCGCACTACCTGATCCACGGCTACGACTTCCCGCCGCTGGCGAAGAAGGGCCTGCCCGCCGCCGAGGCGTACGCCGACATGGCGCCGTGGATCCCGCACGTCCAGCACATGCCGTCGCACATCTTTGTGCGCCTCGGCATGTGGCCCGGGGTCATCAAGTCCAACCGGGCGTCCACCGATGCGGCGAAGCAGTACGGGGCCTCGCGCCACCCCGATGCGATCGGCGACGAGGAGCTGCACGCGCTCGACTACCTCATCTACGGTCACCTCCAGCAGGGTGGCGATGTCGAGGCGGCGAAGGTCGCGGAGCAGATCGCGGGCGTGAAGAAGACGTATCCCGAGATCGACTTCGTCGTCGCGTACGCGATGGGCGCGATCCCCGGGCGCCACGCGCTCGAGCGTCGCCAGTATGCCGAGGCCGCTGCGCTGGTCGTGCCCGACGCTCCCTACTGGGCGACGTTCCCATTCGCGAAGGCAGGCATCGAGTTTGCCGTCGGTATCGGCTCGGCCAAGATCGGCAAGGTCGCAGAGGCCAAGAAGGCGCACGCGGACCTCGAGGCCTCCGCGGCCGCAACCGTCGATCCGCGCCACGAGTATTTCGCCCAGCAGGTGCGCATGCAGGCCAAGACGGTGAGCGGCCTGATCCAGTTCGCCGAGGGCAAGAAGGACGCCGCCGTGAAGGCGCTGCGCGCCGCGGCCGATGCCGATGACAGGCTTGGCAAGCACCCGGTGAGCCCGGGCTCGCTCATCCCCACGCGCGAGCTCCTCGCCGACATGCTGCTCGAGATGAACAAGCCGGCCGAGGCGCTCACCGAGTATGAGGCGACCCTCGCGCTCAACCCGAAGCGGTTCAACTCGCTCTACGGTGCCGGCCGTGCGGCAGAGCTCGCCGGCAAGGCGGACATCGCGAAGCAGCACTACCAGGCGCTGGTCGATCAGATCGCCCCGACGGCGAACCGCAAGGAGATCGAGCAGGCCAAGACGTTCCTCGACAAGCAGTAGTCCGATGAAAAGAACGGTGCGCCGACCGCTGCACCACGCTGGGTTCGTTGAAGCGCGTCTGACTCGGGCTGGTCGCGCTGATGGCTAACGGCGGCGTGGCGTGCCGAACGTGGCCGGCACGGTCTGCGTCTTGCCGTCGCGCACGAAGATGATCGTGGTCTGCTGGCCCGGCTTCGCGCCCTCGAGGACGTACATCAGATCGGGGACCGTCGCGATCTCGTGGGTCCCGATCTGGATGATCCGGTCACCGGCCTTGAGCCCGGCCTTGGCCGCCGCGCCCTCGGGCACGACGTCGGACAGCACGACGCCCTTCGGCTGATTCGGCTCCTCGCTGTACGACGGCACGGTGCCGAGCGAGGCGCCGCGGCGGCGGACGTCGCCACCCATCATCGCCTCGGGCGCGGACTTCACGTAGGTCAGGGGCGCCGGGCGGTTCGCGACCGCGATTGCGGTGTCGGACGCGATC
>JBKJUF010000183.1:0-3588 GCA_046590445.1 Kofleriaceae bacterium | reverse complement strand
AGCTCGCGCGCAAGCATCACCCGGACGTCAACCCCGGCGACAAGGCCGCCGAGGAGAAGTTCAAGAAGATCGCGACCGCGTACGACGTGCTCGGCGACGACAAGAAGCGCGCGGCATACGACGAGTTCGGCGATGCCTCGCTACAGAATAACTTCGATCCCACCAAGGCGCGCGAGTACGCGCGCTGGCAGAACACCCGGCAACAGCGATCCGCGAACTTCGACGACGGCCCGATCGAGTTCGATTTCGCCGAGATGTTCGGACGCTCGCGTGGCCCGGCGCGCGGTCGTGATCTCCAGGCGACGATCCAGATCGAGCTGCGTCAGGCGATCGATGGTACCGAGCTGACCGCGGACATCCCCGGGCAGGGGCCGGTGCGCGTGCGGATCCCGCCGGGCGCGGACACCGGCTCGACGCTGCGGGTCCCCGGCAAGGGCTCCCCCGGTGCGCGCGGTGGCCCATCAGGTGATCTCGTGATCGAGGTCGCGGTCCGTCCGCACCCACGGCTGCGTCGCGACGGTCTCGATCTCCACCTCGCGCTGCCGGTCACGCTCGACGAGGCGTACAACGGCGCGAGCGTCGACGTCCCGACCTTCGAGGGACCGATCGTCCTCAAGATCCCGCCGCGCTCGCAGAACCGCGCGAAGCTGCGTGTCCGCGGCAAGGGTGTGCCGCGCAAGGACACCCGCGGCGATCTGATCGTCGAGCTCGACATCCGCATGCCCGACAAGGCGGACGACGCACTCGCCGAGTCACTCCGCGGCAGCGCCACCGCGTACAGCGCGCCGGTGCGGGCAGGGTTCGAGCTATGACGACCGCGCGGTTCACGTACCAGCGCCTCGTCGAGCTCGTCGAAGGCGATCACGATCTGATCGAGCGGCTCGTCGACGAAGGCATCATCGAGCGACGCGACGAGGATCGCGCGCTCGTCGATCTCGATCGCGTGCTGGTCGCGCGCACGCTGTGGCGCGATCTCGCGATCGAGTGGCCGGGTATCGAGGTGATCCTCCGGCTGTGCAGCGAGCTCGCCGAGGCACGCCTCCGGATCGGCGAGCTCGAAGCCGAGCTCGCTACTCGTACACGCAGCCCTTGAAGCCCGGGCACACGAGATCGAACGAGCCGGAGAGCTTCACGGTGCCGCCGCCCGGCACAAGCTTGCCCTCGAGATCGACCGTGCCGGCGATGTGGCGGCCGTCGAACGCGGTGATGTCGACGCTGCCCGAGGGCTTGTCCATCGTCGCCTTGCCGAAGCCGATCATCAGATTTGCGTCGCCCTTGCCCGCCTTGAACTCGTACTTCTTCGGCTTGAACGGCATGCCGTCGACCTTGCCGCCGCCCGGGACGAGCGAAAATCGGATGTCGGGCCCGTTGCAGTTCACGACGAAGCCATCGACGCCCATCATGTTCTTCTTCTCGGCCTCGTCGTACCAGTAGCTGACGTTCGTCGCCGGTCGGCCACCGGGCGTCGTCTGCTCGGCGGTCACCGCGCCGCTCGCGGTCAGCTTGCAGGTGCCGAGATCCTTCGGCACCTCGGCCTTCTTGACCGGCGGCGGCGGCAGGTTCGCCGGCTTCCCGGGCTCCGGCGGCGGCGCCTGGTTCTTGTAGTCCTCCTTCTTCTCGGGACAACCAGCGAGCACGACGAGCGAGAGCGCGAGCAGCTTGTGCATGAGGCGACAGTAGACCAGTTCACGGCCTCAGCACCGGCATCGCCTCCAATCTACAGCGCGCGCGCGCCTGGGTTTTCTTGCAAATTGAACCGCTGGTTCACGCGACCGAGCAACGGATTCGGGAACGCCGGCATCGCGTCGCCGGATCGCCCGAAGTTGACAACTTCATGTCGACCGTCACAATGAAGCCGATGGTCGGGTCTGACGAAACGACGCGGGATCGCTTGGTTCTGACGTTCGAATTGTTCGAGTTCGGCGTCGAGTTGATGGCGGCGAACCTTCGCCGACGACATCCCGGGGCCAGCGCCGAGCGGATCGATGAGCTGCTCGAGACGTGGCTCGCGAAGGGTCCCGAGCACGACGAACGTTTCATGAGGTCCGGGCTGGCGCGATTTCGATGAACTCGGTCGAACGCGCCTTGCGAGACTTCCTCGCAGTTCGTCCGCAAGAAGTCGAGATCGCGGTGATCGGTGGGGTTGCGGTCTCGGCTCGAACCGAGCCTCGCTTCACCCGCGATCTGGATTTCGCGGTCGCGGTCGCCAGCGACGCGAAAGCCGAGGAATATGTGTTCCAGCTTCGACAACTTGGATACGAGCTCTCCGCCGCCCTCGAACACACGGGCGACGGCCGACTCGCGACCGTGCGTCTACGTCGGCAGGGCAAAGGCCCACTCGTCGACTTGTTGTTTGCTGCGTCGGGGATCGAGCCGGAGATCGTCGCCGCTGCCGAGCCCATCGAGATCGTGACAGGCCTCGTCACGAGCGTCGCTCGGATCGGCCACTTGATCGCGATGAAGCTCGTCGCCAGGGATGACAAGCGTCGCCCCAACGACCGGATCGATCTGATCGCGCTGTCGACTGCCGCGGCCATCGAGGACTGGAGCCTCGCCGAACAATCCGTGGCGCTGATCGAACAGCGGGGGTTTGCCCGCAAGCGCGACCTGAAGGCGGCGCTCGCGGAGTGGCGCGCGAGCGCCGTCGAGCCGTGACCTCTTAGGGGTTCACGGGCGTTCCTCGGTCGTCAGGGCAGCGCGACGATCTTCTCGACGAGCGGGTAGGTCGGTCCCGCGTTCGAGTCAGCGCCGCAGTCGTGCCAGCGCTGCCTCGACGGGCGCGGGCGGGCCACCGTCGAGCCACGCCACGGTCGCGCGATCGAGCTCCACCACCACCGCACGATCGGCGCCGCATGCCACGGCATCTGCGTATGGCGAAGTCGGGCGCGTCTGCTTCGCCCACGCGAGCCGGCCATACGCACCACGCGCGATCGTGCGCCGGCCGTGCCACCACGCGAAGCCGAGCGCCGGCAGCGCGAGCAGATCCCACGGATCGGCCATCACCTGAGCGTGGCCGATGATCGCGCCGATCGCATCGGCGACCTGCAGCGCGATCTCGGGTGACAGCTTCATCGCCGTGAACACCGTGCCGGTCAGCGCGATCGCCGCGGCGAGCTTCCACCGGCGCAGCGTGAAGTCGACGGGAGCACCGAGTCGCGCGAGCCCGGCGAGCACGGCGTCGAATGCGGCCGTCGCGACGAGCGGAAACACGGCCAGGCCCGTGAAGTCACTCAGCTTGCCCGCGAGCCAGCGTGGCGCCTCGCTCGGCTTGATCACCCAGTCGTTGAGGCCGAGCAGCACGAGCAGCACGAGCGGCACGGGCGCGAGCAGCTCGGCGATCGGCAGGCCGGATCGCGCCGGCCCGTCGTCGCCCGCGAGCACGCGCCAGGCTCGCTTGTGGAGCGACATCGCGAGATATCGTATGCTGAACGGAGCATGATCGGGACGACGGTCGGGGGATACCAGGTCACGGGTCTGCTCGCAGAGGGCGGGATGGGAGCCGTGTGGTCAGCGAAGCATCCCGTGCTCGGGCGTGACGCCGTGGTCAAGCTGCTGTTGCCCCAGCTCAGCCACAACGCCGAGATGGTG
>JBKJUF010000173.1:0-17319 GCA_046590445.1 Kofleriaceae bacterium | reverse complement strand
CCCGCTCGCCAGCGTTCGCTGGCTCGCTCCATCTCGGGCGACGTTCGAGGCAGGATGGAGGCACGCTCAAAGACCGTGGATTCGCCCGTGGGTTTTCCGAGCCTGGTAGTGTATGTTTGACACCATGCTGATGCGTGCGCTGGTTCGCGACGAGACCGGGGTCAGCCTCGCGTCCTGCCGCGCGCCCGTGGCACGCGACGGCGAGGTCATCGTCCGCGTGGCGTATGCCGGGGTCTGTCGCAGTGACCTCGCCGCCGCGGATGGCACGATCGCGGTCCCGGCGGGGCGCGTGCTCGGCCACGAACTGGCGGGGCGTGTCGAGGGCGCGCCGGTCACAGTGGTTCCGTTCGCCGACTGCGGCGCGTGTGCGTGCGCGCGTGGCCGGCGATGCCAGCGCCCGTCGTGGCTCGGGATCGATCGCGATGGCGCGTTCGCCGAGCAGGTCGTGGTGCCGTTCGGGTGTGTGCGACCGCTTCCCGCCGGGATGTCGCTCGTGCACGGCGCGTACGTCGAGCCGGTCGCGGCCGCCCTCGGCGTGCTGCCCGAGATCGCGCGCGGCGATCGCGTGCTCGTCAGCGGCCACGGCCGGATCGCGGAGCTGACCGCGCGCATCGTCGCGGCGCACGGGGTGAGCGTCGCGCGCGAGGCCGGTGACGAGCTCTTCGACGTCGTGATCGAGCATGCGGGCGACGCCGGCGCGTTGATCTCGGCGGTGCGCACCGGCGGCACGCTGCTGCTCAAGAGCCGCGCGCGCAAGCCGATCGTGCTGCCTGCCGGCGAGCTCGTCGCGCGCGAGATCACGGTACGTGGGGTCTCGCACGGCTCGTTCGCGTCGGCGATCGACTCGCTCCGCGGCCGACGGATCGTCGTCGATGATCTACTCGCGCCGCCGCGTCCCCTCGAGGAGTTCGCGGAGGTCTTCGCGGCCGCGCGCGCCAGCGAGGCGCACAAGCCGATATTCGAGATCGCGGGCGACGGCTGATGTGCGGCATCGTGGCGGTGACCGGGGAGGGTGATCGCGACGGCACGGGGCTCGCGCTCGATCGCGCTCGTGCAGTCGATCGCGCGCTCGGTGCGCTCGCGCATCGTGGCCCCGACGGACACCGCCGGTGGGTCGCGGCGGATGGCAGCGTCGCGCTCGGGCACACCCGGCTCGCGGTGATCGATCGCGAGGGCGGCGCGCAACCGATCGCCAACGAGGATGGCTCGATCGTCGCGGTCGTGAACGGCGAGCTCTACGATCACGAGGCACATGCGCGCGCCCTCGCGGCGCGTGGCCACCGGCTGCGCAGCCGCTGCGACGCCGAGGTGCTGGTGCATCTCTACGAGGAGCACGGCGATGACTTCGTGGACCACGTCCGCGGCGAGCTCGCGTTCGTGCTGTGGGATGCGCGGCGGCGGCGGCTCCTCGCCGGCCGCGACCGGTTCGGCATCAAGCCGCTCGTCTGGGCGCGCCACGGCACCGGCGTGGCGATCGCGTCCGAGGCGAAGGCGCTGTTCGCGCTCGGCGTGCCCGCGCGCTGGGATGACACCAGCTTCTTCCACGCGGCGCACACCCAGTATCCGTGGCCCGATCGCACGCTGTTCGCCGGGGTCCACGTGCTCGAGCCCGGCTGCGTGATGGCCTGGCAAGCTGGCGCGCCGGCGATCCGTCGCTACTATGCGCCGCCGTTTCCGCGCGCCGATGCGGCGGTCGACGGTGCCGATAGCGACCACGCGGGCGCGCTGCGTGCCGCGCTCGACGACGCCGTGCGCGTGCGGCTGCGAGCCGATGCGCGGATCTGCGTGCAGCTGTCAGGCGGCATCGACTCGTCGGCGGTCGCGGGGCTCGCGGCGCGCGCCGGCGGCATCGAGGGCTGCTTCACCGTCGGGTTCGCGGGCGCCGCGTCCGCCGCGGCCGATGGCTACGACGAGCGCGCGTTCGCGGAGGCCACCGCCACGCGGCTCGGGCTGCCACTGCACGTCGTCGAGCTCGACGGTGCGGCGATCGCCGCGCACTGGCCCGACGCCGTCACCCACGGCGAAGGGCTCGCGATCAACGGCCACCTCGTCGGCAAATTCCTGCTGTCGCGCGCGATGCGCGATGCCGGCTTCAAGGTCGCGCTGACCGGCGAGGGCGCCGACGAGGTGCTCGCCGGCTATCCACACCTGCGCCAGGACGCGGGCGCCCAGGTCACCGGCCATGGCGCATCGCGTGGCGTGATGCTGCCCGCGGGTGATGCATCCGACGCGTCCGACCTTCAAGCGGTCCGCGCGCGGCTCGGCTTCGTGCCGACCTGGCTCGCCGCGAAGGCGTCGCTCGGCGCGCGCGTCCATGGCCTGCTCGCGCCGGACCTGCGCGCCCGTCACGCTGCCGCCGACCCGTATGGCGCGCTGATCGAACGACTGGACGGGCGCCTCGACGGCGCTGCCGGCAATGGCGCTGCTGGCAACGGTGGTGTGCGCAATCCGGTGCTTGGCACCCTCGCGCCGATGCATGCCAGCGCGGCGACCTGGATGCGTACCGCGCTCGCGAGCTACATCCTGCGCACGCTCGGCGACGGCATGGAGATGCGGCACGGCATCGAGGGCCGCGTACCGTTCCTCGATCATCACGTCGCCGCGGTCGCGCTCGCGATCCCGCCGGCAGTCGCGGCCGCCGTCGCCGGGCCCCCGACGCTCGACAAGCCCGTCTTGCGCCAAGCGGTCGCCGACGTGGTCTCGCCCGGCGTACTCGCACGCGCGAAGCATCCGTTCCTCGCGCCGCCGTTGACCCGGCTCGCACCGGCACTCGTGCAGGACACGCTGCGCACGCACGCCCGGCGCTCGTCGCTCGTCGACGGGTCTGCGCTGATCGCGCTGCTCGATCGGATCCCGGCGATGGACGCGGCGACCCAGCAGCTCTGGGATCCCGCGTTGATGCTGCTGCTGTCGGCCGCGATCCTCGAGACGAGGTACTGCCGGTGAGCGCGCTCGCGATGATCCTCGCGGCCGCCGATCGCGATCCGACCCGGACCGCGATCGAGGAGGCCGACGGCTGCGCGGTTAGCTACGCCGATCTCGTCGCGCGCGCACGCCGGTTTGCCGCGGGCTACTGCGCGGCCACGATCGTCGAGGTGGCGGCGGTGCGCTCGGCCGACTTCGTCGCGCGCTGCCTCGGCGCGTGGCTCGTGGGTGCCGCGTGGCTCCCGATCGATGCGGCGGATCCGCGCAGGCCCGCAATGGCGGGGAACGAGCCAGGCATGCTCGCCACGCTCGACGACAAGCTCGCGTACGTGATCGCGACCTCGGGCTCGAGCGGCGTGCCAAAGCTCGTCGCCGTCGGCCATCGCGGGCTGCCCGCGCTCTTGCGTACCCAGATCGATGCGTTCGCGCTCGGACCGGGCGCGCGCTCGCTCTGGCTGCACGCGCCGGTCTTCGACGCCTCGCTCTCGGACTGGGGTACCGCGCTCGCGAGCGGCGGGACGCTCGTCGTGCCCGCACCGGAGACCCTGGCGTCACCCACGCGGCTGCGCGAAGAGCTCGTCGCCCGCGCGATCACGCACGTCGACCTCCCGCCGTCCCTGTTGCCATACGTGGTCGATCCACCGCACGAGCTACGCGTCGTCGTGCTCGGCGGCGAGCCATGCCCGGTCGAGCTCGTGCGCGCGCTCGCGGCGCGGCTGCGCGTGGTCGTCGTGTACGGCCCCACCGAGGCGACCGTGTGCTCGAGCCTGATCGTCGTCGATCCCGCGCGCTGGAACCGGCCGCTGATCGGCAACCCGCTACCTGGCGTCACGTACCGCGTGATCGACGGCGAGCTGTGGATCGGCGGCGACGCGCTCGCGTTCGGCTATCTCGGTGATCCCGAGGAGACCGCGCGTCGATTTCCCGTGCACGACGGTAGCCGCCTGTACCGCACCGGCGATCGCGTCGAGCCATGCGACGGTGGACTCGCGTTCGTCGGCCGCGTCGATCGGCAGGCCAAGATCGCCGGTCGCCGGGTCGAGCTCGCCGAGATCGAGGCCGCGCTCCGCCGCATGCCCGATGTGCGCGACGCAGCCGTCGTGCTGCGCACGATCAAACAAGGCGACAGCGGCCGCGCGCACCTGGTCGGCTTTATCGAGCCGATCGTCGCCAACCCGATCGACGACGCCAGCGGTCTCGAGGCCGCGCTGCGCAGCGCATTGCGCGAGCTCGTCCCGGCCTGGATGATCCCGACGCGCATCGTGATCGGCGCACTGCCGCGCACCGTGACCGGCAAGCTCGATCGCCGCGCGCTCGAACATGTCGCGCTCGGCGTCCATCGTCAGGCGCCCGCAGGCGACGATCTCGAAGCCGAGCTCGCGATGCTGTGGTGCGACGTCCTCGGCACCGCGGACGTCTCGCCCGCCGATCGCTTCATCGAGCACGGCGGCGATTCCCTGGCGCGGCTCGCGTTCCACACCGCCGCGGCCGCGCGATCGATCGCGCTCGCCGACACCGCGCTCGCCGGCGATCCGAGCTTTGGCGAGCTCGTCGCGCATGTCCGCGCGCCGGACACCGGATCGCCCCTCACCGTCGCTGCGTGCGAAGCCCGCGGCCGTGCTGCCCGCGCCGGGGACGGTGTCAAGCTTGTCAACCTTTCAGGCGGCCGTGCCGGGGACGGTGTCAACCTTGTCAACCTTTCAGGGGTGGACACGTCAGGCCGGAGCGCCGACCGCGACGAGCAGTGCCGAAAGGTTGTCAAAGTTGACACCGTCCCCCCCGCGACGCTGATCACTGGGGCGAGCGGGCTGCTCGGGCGCGCGCTCGTGGCGCGCTGGCCGGGCCCGGTGATCGCGTTCGTGCGCGCGGTCGATGACGCGGCGGCGCGGCAGCGGCTCGGCGACATCGTGCGGGCCGGTGTCGAGGTGATCTGTGGCGACGTCGCGCTGCCACGGTTGGGGCTCGGCGAGCGTGGCTATGCGGCGCTCGGAGCTCGAGTCGGCGCGGTCGTCCACGCGGCCGCGACGATCGCGCTCGCCGATGACTGGGATGCGCACGCGGCGACCAACGTCAACGGGACGGCACACGTCGTGCGGTTCGCGGCCGAGCACGGGATCGCGCTTCATCACGTGTCGACGCTGTCGGTGTTCGTCGCGACCGATCGTGGCACCGGTCGGCACGCCGAGCATGCGGTGCCGGAGCCCGACGCGATCGCGTACGGTGGCTACGCGCAGACCAAGCTCGCGGCGGAGGCGATCGCCCGTGACCTGCGCGGCCGCCGCGCGCCGACGACGGTGTTCCGCCTCGGCTTGCTCGTGCCCGAGAGCGCGCGCAAGACCGATCAGCTCGCGATGACGGTGCGCGGCCTGATGCGGCTCGGCGCGGTGCCCGCAGGCGCGAGCGAGCTGCGGTTCGACGTCACGCCCGCCGGCCATGCGGCGGCGGCGATCGTGGCGCTGGTCGCGCGTGCCGAGCAGCGCGCCGCGGACGACGTGCATCATGTGGCGGCCGCCGAGGGCACGCGGTTCGGCGCGCTCGTCGGGGCGCTGCGCGCGGCCGGTGCGACGCTCCCCGAGGTGCCGGTGGCGGACTGGCTCGATCGCGCGCGCGGTCGGCTCGCCGATCCCGACATCGCGATGGCTTGGGCGTCGCTGGTCCGGCTCCACGGTCGTGCATCTCGCGCACTCGATCTTTTCCTCGCAACCGACGCTGACTTCGCGGTCGAGCGTACGCGCGATCTGCTCGCGACGCTCGGCGTAACGATACCGGTGCTCGATCGCGCGTGGCTCGATCGCCTCGCGCGCGGCCTGCTCGCGACGATCGACGAGGCGCAGGCATGACCGCGCGTTACGGCATGGTGCTCGGCAAGTTCCTGCCGCCGCACCACGGGCACCTCCACCTCTGCGAGGCCGCGCGCGCGATGTGCGATGAGCTGACGATCGTCGTCGGCTCGCTGCCTGACGAGCCGATCCCCGGCGAGCAGCGCGTGGCCTGGTTGCGCGCGCTCGTTCCCGGCGCACGCGTCGTTCATCTCGCCACGGCGCTGCCGCAGGATCCGTCGGAGCACCCCGAGTTCTGGCGGCTCTGGCGCGAGAGCCTGCTCGGCGTGCTGCCGCACGCGCCCGACCGCGTGTTCTCGTCGGATGCGTATGGCTTGCGCCTCGCGGCCGAGCTCGGCGCGACGTGGATCCCGATCGATCCGGGGCGCACCGCGATCGCGGTCAGCGGGACGGCGATCCGCCGCGATCCCGACGCGCACTGGGCGGCGATCCCGCGGCCGGTACGTGCGCACTACGCCCGGCGGGTCAGCGTGTTCGGCCCCGAATCGACCGGCAAGACGACGCTCGCGGCCGAGCTCTCGCGCCGGCTCGCCACGATCCACGTGCCGGAGTTCGCGCGCGCGTACCTCGAGTCGCGCGGCGGCGTGCTGACAAGGCCGGATCTCGACGTGATCGGCGAGGGCCAGCTCGCGATGGAGGACGCCCTCGCCGGCGACGCGAACCGCGTGCTGATCTGCGACACCGATCCGCTCGCGACCGTGATCTGGTGCGAGGTGATGTTCGGTGAGGCGCCCGCGTGGCTCCGCACGGCGGCGCTGGCCCGGCGTTACGCGCTGACGCTCGTGTGCGACGTCGATCTGCCGTGGGAGAACGACCTCGTGCGCTACCTGCCGACGGATCGCCCGGGGTTCCTGGCGCGCTGCGAGTCGGCGCTCCGCGCGGCCGGCCGCCGCTACATGATCGTCCGCGGGACCGGCGAGGCCCGCACGGCGATGGCGATGACCGCGATCACCGAGCTGCTCGCCGAGCCGCGCCAGCCCGTGCCGCCGAGGACCCCATGACGCATGCGGACCCCGCGGTTGCGCCGGCGACGTGGTGGGCCGAGCTCTACGACGATCTGCTGGCGGATCTGCTGCTCGACAGCACGGGCCCGACCGCGACCGCCGAGACCGCGGACACCGTGGCGTTTCTCGTCGCGCAGCTCGGGCTCGCACCCGGCGCTCGCGTGTTCGATCAATGCGCCGGAACTGGCAGGCTCGCCGTGCCACTCGCCGCATGGGGCGCCGAGGTCGTCGCCGTCGAGCAGGCCCCGCACTACGTCGATCGCGCGCGCGCCCACGCGCAAGTGGCGGGCGTCGCCGATCGCGTGCGGTTCGATGTCGGCGATGCGTTCGAGTACGTGCCGGACCGGCCGTGCGCCGGCGCGCTCAACTGGTGGACGAGCTTCGGCTACCTCGCCGCCGACGACGCGAACGCGCGGATGCTGCAGCGCGCGTTCGAGGCGCTCGCACCGGGCGGTCGGTTCGCCATTGATTATCCGCACGTCCCGAACCTCTACGTCGCGTTCCGGCCGCACGAGGTCACGCGGCGCACGACGCCGGCCGGCGAGCTCGAGCTGATCCGCAACAGCCACTTCGACCTCGCGCGCGGGCTCCTCCACAAGCAGTGGACATTCACGACGCCCGACGGCCGCCGCGTCGAGCGCCACAGCACGCTGCGGCTCTACCCGCCGGATCGGCTTGTCGCGCTGCTCGCAGACGTCGGCTTCACGGAGCTAGAGTCCTTCGGAGGCACCGATGGCGCGCCGCTCGCGCTCGATCGCCCGCGCTGCATCGTCGTCGGAACCCGGCCTGGAGCCCGCCGATGACGTGGGCGATCCGCCGCGACGTCCCGCGCGATCCGGCCGCGCTGCGCCGCGCGGTCTACGCTGGTGACGTCTTCCTCGCACCACCTACCGCGGCCTCGCAGCGGCTCGTCGCCGCCGCGCGCGCCGGCCTCGCCGAGGTGCTCGCATGCGCCCCCGCCGAGATCCGCGATGTCCCGCAGCGGATCGAAAATGCTGATCTGTTCGCGCGGATCGGCTCGCTCCGCCGGCGGCTCTACCTCGAGGCGGAGTTTCACGACGCCATCCGCGACGTGATCGCCGCGTTCGATCTCGATCCCGCGCGCGTCGCGTTCGATCCGCTGCGGCTCCGCGTGATCTTGCATCGCGGCCACGAGAACCTGCTCGCGGCGCCGGTCTATCACCCGCATCGCGATACCTGGTACGGCCATCCGCGCGCGCTGATCGCGTGGTGGATCCCGCTCGATGATCTCGCCACCGACGAGACCTTCGTGTTCCACCCCGAGCGGTTCGCCGTGCCGGTCGACAACGACAGCGAGATCTTCGACTACGGCGAGTGGGTGCGCGACGGCTGGGAGCTCAAGATCGGCTGGCAGCAGCTCGCGGCCGGCGCCCTGGCCCGCTATCCGCGCGCGGCACCTGGCGTCGACGGCGGGCGCGCGGTCGGCTTCGCGTGTCGCGCCGGCGACAACCTCGTGTTCAGCGGCGCGCACTTTCACGCGACGCTGCCACAGCTCACCGGCCGCACGCGGTTCAGCCTCGACTTCCGGATCGTCGATCTCGACGACCACGCGGCGGGGCTCGGTGCACCCGACGTCGACAATCGATCGCGCGGCTCAGCACTGCGCGACTACGTGCAGCCACCCAGGCGTTAAAGAATTGCGTCGCACCCTCATCGATCAGGGTTTCAGGAACTTGCGAACCGTAAGTTGCGCAAGTTGCGTCTGACCCCTTCAGCCTGGGTCAGGCGGGCTTGCGCGGACGGATGCGCGCCTTCGCAGGACGCGCGGCGTGGAAGTGCGGACCGTGGATCGTCGAACCCGGATATTTCGACGCGATCGCCGCGGCATCCTTCATCGCGCGGACGCCGGTCTTGTCGTCCTCATAGGAAATCGGGTCGCCGACATCCGGTGGCTGGAACGAGATGATCGACTTGCCCGTGCTTTCGTCCACCGAGACGAAGATGCGGTCAGGGCGACCCCGCAGGCGTAGTGCTTCCATGGTCATGGCTCCAGATCAGGCTCGGAGATCGCCTGCCAGCTACGGCGGGCGGCGTCGTAAGTAGCGCGCGCGAGCAGGTCGAGCGCCGTGGAGTCGAGGGGCGCTCGTCGCGCCGCCGGGATATTCGCCAGTACGCGCGATCGCGCTTCGCGGAGCGTGCCGGGCCACGCGCCGACGATCCCGCGCTCCTGCGCGCGTAGATCGTTCGCACACTCGTTCGCCCACGCGAGGCCAGCGGCCGTCGCCTGGGGGACGAGCGAGTCGACTGCGATCGGACTGGTGGCCATCTTAGTAGCGGCCACCGCGTCGATCGTTGCGACCGCCGCCACCGCCACCACCGCCACCGCCGCCACCGCGCGGACCACCGCCGCCGCCACCGCCGCGATCACCACCGCCACCGCCACCGCCGCCCGGACGCCGCTCCTCGGCGATGTCGACGCGGAGGGCGCGGCCGGAGAGCTCCTTGCCATTGAGATCGGTAATCGCCTTCTGGGCGCCATCGGGGCTCGTCATCTCGACGAAGCAGAAGCCGCGCGACTGACCGCTGGTGCGATCGATCATCAGGTGGACCGACGCGACCTCGCCGGACGTGGCGAAGTGCTGGGTGATCAGGTCCTCGGTGGCGTGATAGGGCAGGTTGCCCACGTACAGACGGTTCGACATCGATCTCTCTCGGAATGGCTCCGCGCTCCACAACTACCATCGTCCCTGGAGCCAACCGGGGCGCAGTATCGCGGCCGCACCGCGACCGGATCGCCCCCACCTGAGGACCGTCTAAGACGGGTCAGAAACGAACGCGCGAGAGCTGTACCACGTCGATTCCGGGAAGGCTAGAGCCGCTTTCCCCAACAATGTCGCGCTCACAGGTCGAGATCGAAGGCGACGCGCGCACCGATCTTGATCGCCGTGATGTCGTCGCCATCGAGGAACAATCGCTCCCACGACACGCCGAGCGCGACCCCCGGAAACAGGAACCGGGTGCGCAGCGCACGGCCGCCGGCCGCGAACCCGAGGTGGATCCCGTGGTCGAGCTCGCCCCAGTCGGCCTCGGTCGAGTGCCCGAGCCAGCCCGCCTCGACCTCGAGGTACGCGCTGGTCAGCGTGCGCCGGTAGACCACGGGGGTCACGAAGTCGGCGCCGATCACGATCGACGTCCGCTCGCCCATCGCGTCCTTCGGGAACGCCGCGCTGCCACCGAGTTCGCCGCCGACATAGAGGCCGTCGCCGTTCGCGAGCGTGCGGCCGAGCATGAGCCGTCCGGCGCCGCCGAAGCTGACATCCGTGCGCTCGCCGCGCGCGACCACGATGCCCTTGCCGCCGCCGCCGAACGACAGCTGCCAGCGCCGCTCCGAGATCTGGCGCCCGCGAAACGGCACCTCGGGCTCGAGCCAGAACGGGCACTCCTGCGCGACCTCCTCCGCGCGCGCGAGCAGCTTCGACACCCGCGTCAGCACGAGCAGGTCGGAGACGTTATCGAGCTGCTTGCCGTGCTCGCGCCACGCGATCTCGACCGGCGCTCCCCGCCGCCGCAGCTCGGCCTCGATCCACGCGCGCAGATCACGCCGCGCGAGCGGGTCGACGCGGCACACCGAATCGAGCGTCCCCTCGAGGATCCCCTCGATCTCGAGGCGGTCGACGCCCCAGCCGGTCGCCGCCGACACCGTGACCTGACGCTCGAGATCGCGAAACAGCGAGCGCGCCGAGCGCTCCGCGGGCGCCGGCCGGTGCGCGCAACCCGCGACCCCGGCGAGCACGGCGAGCACGATCAGCACGATCGCGGTGCGGCGGAACATCACGGCGGAGCGTAGCCCAAGCGTCAGCGAAACAGCCGCGCGGCGGCCTGCTTGAATCCATGTGTCGGGGCAGCGGATCCGCAGGCTGCAAACGCCGGTCGACGTGTGCCGGCGCCGGCGGTACGCTCAGACCGTGAGCAATCAGGCCCGCCAGGTTCTCGAAGACGCACTTCGCTTGCCTGTCGACGAGCGTGCTGATGTCGCGGCGGAGCTCCTACGCAGCCTCGATGAAGAGGAGAACACGCTCCCCCCAGAAGAAGTCGAACGGCGCTGGGCGGAAGAAATCACGCGGCGTGCGGAGCGCGCGATTCGCGGTCAGTCCGTGGGCCGTGACGCCAACGACGTTCTGAGCTCGGTCGAGTCGAAGCTGCGACAGCGATGACCAAGCCGCTGCGCTTCGACGACGAGGCAGTCGAGGAGCTGGAGGTGGCCGCCGAGTGGTACGAGGCGCGGCGAGAGAACCTCGGCCTCGAGCTTGTTTCCGCGGTACGCGAAGCACTTCGCCGTGTCTCGGAGAGTCCGAAGACATGGCCGGTCGTGCGTGCAGTCCCCGAGCGGTTAGAGGTCCGTCGATTCCTGCTGCGACGGTTTCCTTACTCGGTCGTGTTCATCGAGCTCGACCAGGAAATTCGCATCGTCGCGATCGCTCACACGAGTCGCGAACCTGGCTTCTGGCGCACGCGGCTGTAGTCGGGCGCGACGGCGCTGTCAGCGAAACAGCCGCGCGGCGGCATGCTTCGCGCGCTCGCGGACTTTCGGGACCTCGAGCGTCATCAGCTTCCTGTCGTGGACGACGATGCTGCCGTCGACGGCGACGTGCTTGACGTCGCAGGCCTGGGTGGCATACGCGATCGCCGACCACGGGCTGCCGGTCGGCACCGTGTGCAGCGCGGTGGTATCGACCGCGATCACGTCGGCGCGCTTGCCGATCTCGAGCGAGCCGATCTGGTTCGCGAGGCCGAGCGCTGCGGCACCGCCGAGCGTCGCCATCCGCACGACCTCGGGGGCGGGCAGGGCGCGCGGGCCGGCGCGGTGCTTGTGGAGCAGCGCGGCGAGCCGCAGCTCGAGGAAGCCATCGAGGTTGTTGTTGCACGGCGCGCCGTCGGCGCCGATCGCGACGGAGACGCCCGCCGCGATCAGCTCGGGGACCTGCGCGATGCCCGACGCCAGCTTGAGGTTCGACGACGGGCAGTGACAGACGTGCGCGCCGCGCCGCGCGAGCAGCGACCGCTCGTGGCTCGACAGGTGGATGCAGTGCGCGATGCAGATGTGATCGCCGAGCAAACCGAGCTCGTCGAGCACGGCGATGTTGTCCTTGCCGAACCGCGCGCGGACGAGCGCGACCTCGCCCTCGTTCTCGCTCGCGTGGGTGTGGATGCGAACGCCGCGCGCCTTCGCCTGAACGCCGACCTCACGCAAGAGCTCGTCGGTGCACGACAGCACGAAGCGCGGCGCGTACGCGTAGCGCAACCGGCCGTTGGTGCGCCCGTGCCAGCGCTTGATCAGCGCCGCCGATTCATCGAGCGAGGCCACCGTCGACTCGCGCAGCCCGGGCGGGATCTGCGGATCGTCGGCGTCCATCATCGCCTTGCCGATCGTCGCGCGGATGCCGCTGGTCTGCGCCGCCGCGAAGATCGCGTCGGTGTGGTGCACGGTGCCCATGTCGAGGATCGCGGTCGTGCCGCCGAGCAAGAGCTCCGCGCACGCGAGCTCGGCGCTCGCACCGGCGGCTTCCTCGTCGAGCGCGGCCTCGTACGGCCAGATCACCTTGCGCAGCCAGTCGAGCAGCTCGAGATCATCGGCGCGCCCGCGCGCGAGCGTCTGGCAGGTGTGGACGTGCGCCTGCACGAGCCCCGGCATGATCACGGTGCCCGCACAGTCGACGATCTGGTAGTCGCGGCTCTGCGGCGTGTACGACCCGCCGACGTGCGTGATCACGCCATCGACGAACGCGACGTCACCGGGGATCACGCGGTGCGCGGGATCGATCGTGAGGATCGTGCCGCCGCGAAAAACTACCTCGCTCACTGCGTTCGCTCCCCGTCGATCATCACTCGCTCGCTTCGCTCGCGGGGCATGACTCAGGGCAGCTCGCGGCCGGAGAAGCCGTCGGGAAGCAGCTCGGCGAGCGTCCACGAGCGATGTTCGCCGCCCGCGTTGATCGAGGTGACGGTGACGGCTTTCGGATCGCTCGCGAACTCGAAGAGCACCTGCCGGCACGCGCCGCACGGCGACGACGGCGGCGACGCGTTCGTGCACACGACGACCTCCTCGAGCTCGCGCGCGCCGACGGCCGCCGCGGCGAACATCGCGGTCCGCTCCGCGCACATCGCGAGCCCGTACGACGCGTTCTCGACGTTCGCACCCTCGAAGATCTTGCCGCTCACGCGCAGCGCCGCACCGACCGTGAACTTCGAGTACGGCGCATAGGCGCGCTGCTGCGCGGCGATCGCACGCTGTTCGAGGTCGTCCTTGGTTCTAGCGGTCATGATTGGCGGCTATGGATCGAGTACACGGTACTTCCGTTGTCACAAGTGGCAGTGCGCAGGTGCCGCGTTCCGATCCACCATGAGCCCCGCACATGTGATCCCTTTGGCGTGTGGCAAGCAATCGAGCTTCAAGACGTCCATCAGGCGCCGTGGATTGTCGGGGGTCGAGCAGCGCGCAGCGTAGAGCGCATCAGCAATGTTCCACGCGAAGTCACGAACCATCTCGAGCTCTGACTGCCCGCTGTCGCGCAGCAGATGCAGGAACGCTTTGTCGAACGCGATCTTCTTCGGAACATCTGGATTGCGAAAATGGCGATCCTCGCAGCCCATGCCGGCACTCAGCGCCGCAATCACGCACGCGTAGGTCACGACGCGCCGAGCTCCTGCTTGGCGACGAGCGCGCCGAGGATCGCGTCGAGCAGGGACTCGAAGGTCTTGCGGACGCGCGAGGCGGTCTCGGTGACCTCGTCGTGCGAGAGCTCCTGGCCGGTGATGCCGGCGGCCTGGTTCGTGATGCACGAGATGCCGATCACCCGGGCGCCCATGTGGCGCGCGACGCAGACCTCGGGGACGGTCGACATGCCGGTGGCGTCGGCGCCGAGGCCCTGCAGCATCTTGACCTCGGCGGGGGTCTCGTAGGTCGGCCCGGGCATCGCGACGTAGACGCCTTCCTCGAGGGAGACACCGGCGGCCGAGGCGGCGTGCTTGGCGAGCGTGCGGAGCTCGGGCGAGTAGGCCTTCGTCATGTCCGGGAACCGCGGGCCGAGGCGCTCGTCGTTCGGGCCGCGCAGCGCGTGGTCGCGGAGCAGATCGATGTGATCGCGGATCAGCATCAGCGTGCCAGGCGACCACAGCGGGTTGAGGCCGCCGGCCGCGTTGGTGACGATGATGACCTTGGCGCCGAGCGCGACGAGCACGCGCGCGGGGAACGCGGCGGTCGCGGCGCTGTGGCCCTCGTACATGTGGACGCGGCCCTGCATCGCGACGCAGCACGCGCCGGCACGCTCGCCGAGGACGAGCTGGCCCTTGTGGCCGACGACGTGCGACTGCGGGAAGTGCGGGATGTCGCCGTAGTCGATGGCGACCGACTTGCCGAACCCGTCGGCGAAGCCGCCGAGGCCCGAGCCGAGGATCAGGCCGACGTGCGGGACGAGGTCCGTGCGCTCGCGAACGGCCTGGGCCGCGGCGTGCACGCGATCGAAGAGCGTCGGGGGCAGCGAGGGCGGGAGGTTCTCGGGGGTCTTCATCGGATCACTTCGAGGATGCGGGTCGCGCGGGGCGGGGTGGCCGGGCGGTCCGCCGGCTCGATCACGAACGCGTTCTCGATCATCGCACGCGCCTCGGCGACGCGGCCAGATCCGGCGAGGTTGTGGTGCAGCATGATCTGCGGGGCCGCGCCGGGCTCGATCACCTCGCCGAGGTAGGCATCGACGACGAGGCCGGCGGCCGGATCGATCGGGTCTTCCTTGGTGCGACGGCCGGCGCCGAGGATCAGCGCGGCGATGCCGAGCGCCTCGGCGTCGATCGCGACGACGCGGCCCGGCCGCAGCGTCAGCTCGTCGCGCGACTTCGGTTTCGGCAGCACGCTGCCCGGCGAGTCGCAGACCCGCGGGTCACCGCCCTGCGCCTCGACGAGCTTGCGGAACACCTCGAGCGCCGAGCCATCGCCGAGCACCTTCTCGATCCGCGCGCGGCCCTCGGCCGGATCCTTCGCGACGCCGCCGAGCACGAGCATCTCGGCGCCGAGCACGTGCGTGAGCTCGCGGGTGTCGGCGGGGCCGCCGCCGCGCAGCACCTCGATCGACTCGCGGATCTCGAGGGCGTTGCCGATCGTGCGGCCGATCGGCGCGTCCATGTCGGTCAGCACGCAGGTCACGCGCTTGCCCGCGCGCTGGCCGATCGCGCGCATCAGGTCGCACAGCTTGCGCGCGTTCTCGATCGTCTTCATGAACGCGCCGCGGCCGACCTTGCAGTCGATGACGAGGCCAGCGATGCCCTCGGCGAGCTTCTTCGACATGATCGACGACGCGATCAGCGGCAACGACTCGACGGTCGCGGTGACGTCGCGCAGCGCATAGAGCGTCTTGTCGGCCGGTGCGATCCGCGAGGTCTGGCCGATCAGGCAGACGCCGAGGGTGTCGACGAGCTCGGTGAACTTCTCGACGGAGAGGTCGACGCGGAAGCCGGGAATCGACTCGAGCTTGTCGAGCGTGCCGCCGGTGTGGCCGAGCCCCCGCCCCGACACCATCGGCACCGCGACGCCGCATGCAGCAACCGCGGGTGCCAGCGGGATCGAGATCTTGTCGCCGACGCCGCCGGTCGAGTGCTTGTCGATCTTGGCGCGCGCGATCCGCGACAGATCGAGGACGTCACCCGAGCGCGTCATCGCGTCGGCCCAGGTGGCGAGCTCGCCATCGTCGAGGCCGCGGAAGAAGATCGCCATCAGCATCGCGGCGGTCTGGTAGTCGGCCACCGAGCCATCGGTGACTCCCGCGATGAACGCGCGGATCTCCGCCTCGTCGAGGACGCCGCCGTCGCGCTTCTTGCGGATCAGTTGGACCGGGAGCACCAATCTATTGTCGTGGAGGCCCGAGACCCTTGGGAATGCCGGCGCGCCTGAATCGCTCCCGACGCAGTGCGTAGGAGATCCGGACGGCGCACGATCGTTGTCCGAGTACGCGCGGATCGTCCGCTCGGGCTCTACCCCATCGCGACGAGCAGCTGCGAGCCGTCGTAGAAGCCCTGGCCGTCGGACTGGGTCAGCCCGGTCGAGATCGATGGCAGCACCGTCCACAACGGCCCGAGCTGCTGCCAGGTCACGGCCGGATCGCGCTCGCCGTCGAGGATGTGCAAGGTGACGATCGAGCGGGTGGCGCGGAGCCGGCCGATCACCTGCTGGGCGGCCGGGCTGCCGAGGCGCTCGAGCTGGCCGACATGCGCGGCGAGATCCTCGTCGAACAGATCACTCGGTGCGGCGCTGATCTCGAGCTCGCCGAGGAGCTCGGGGCCCCGCGTGAGCTCGCCGCCGTCGATCTTGAACGTCGGATCGACGGCCTTGAGCCCGTTCGCGATCGCCTTGAGCGAGACGATGGCATCGGCGAAGAACCGCACGTGGTAACCCATGGCTAGCTTTCCCTGGACATGCGGTCAGCGATGAGCACGGCCCTATTGTCGCGGATGACCGGGATCGGGGAAACCCTCCACCGCGATCAAACGCTCGCCAAATGCATCGCGTAACCGCCGGCGATCGCCTGGGATCACGCGATCGCCGCTGATCGCGAGCGTGCGGAGCCCGGCGAGCCCGACGGCACCGGCGATCAGGGCGTCGACCGCCTCGGGCCCGAGCTCGGTCTCGCCGAGATCGAGGTGGTCGAGCGCGTGGACGAGCGGCGAGCGGACGAGGCGCGGGCACAGCTCGGCGGCGAGCGGCGCGCCGGCGAGCCTCAGCGTCCGCAGCCGTGGCAGCTCGCCGCGCGCGAGGATCTGGACGAGCGCGCGGAGCTCAGCGTCGGGCTCGCGCCACGGATCACCGTCGTCACCGAACCCGAGGGCGAGCTCGGCGAGCTGCGGCATCTCCGCGAAGCGCAGCCCCGCGAGCGTGCCGGAGGACGGGCGCACCGGGATGAAGCGCATGTTCAGGGCGAGCCGGACGAGCCGGGGCAGCGCGGCGCGATCGAGCAGGACCGGCGAGCCCTCGATCACGAGCTCCTCGAGCCACGGATACGACGGCAGCAGATCGCGCGCGTCGATCGCTTCGTGGCGAAGGCCGCGATCCGCGATCACCAGGCGGCGGAGTGGCGGTGGCCGTGCCGTGAATCCACGCGCGCTCTCGCTGCTCGGGTGCGGGCGCTCGCCGCGACACAGGATCTCGAACGCTTCCTCGGAGGTCTCCGTGGCGATCGCGAGGTCGCGCAGGAACCGCCCCGACGGATGGTGCAACAGCTCCCACAGCATGCCTTCGCACTCGTCGCCGGCGAGCCGCGCGGCGCGGACGAACCCGAGGTCCCAGTCGAGATCGGCGAGCTCGGCGTGGAACGGGAGCAGCGAGCTCGCGTGGTCGTTGAGCAGCGTGGCCTCGCGCTTCGCGAGCGCGAGGTCATCGGGGCGATGCGCGCGTGCGCGCTGGATCAGGATCAGCTCGCCACGCGGGTGCGCTTGCTCGACGAGCCAGTCGGCGTAGACCAGCGCCACGTCGGCGTCGGCGGGGTTCGCCTGCAGCGCCGCCTCGAGCGCGTCGTCGATCGGCTCGTCGAGCCCGTCGAGCGCGG
>JBKJUF010000154.1:0-5855 GCA_046590445.1 Kofleriaceae bacterium | reverse complement strand
CTCCGGTGGAAACAAGTCCCACTCTAAAATTACCAACCTGGTGGCTGCATGTCACGGATTTCGCCGTGACTTCTCATCATGAGATCGAGGGTCCTCGTCGAGAAGGCGGGCAACGTGCCGTACACACGCATGTCGCGCCCTATCGCACCTACATCAGGACGTTGCGTGTTCAGTATGGCTGTACGAAACGGAGTGCTGCGAGCGCGGGTGGCGCGCGAGGTCGATCCGCACAGCAGATCGCACACCGAACGCACAGCGGGGATCACGCTGGCGGGGTTGTCCTGGATGGTACGGGGGTCGAGGACACGGTCGGCGAGCTGGTCGGCGGCGCGGCTTCGAGGCGCTCCTCGGCCTCGAGGCGATCGGCGAGCCGCGCGATGTCACCGCGCAGCGCGAGACCACACGTGCGGCAGGTGTCGGCGCGTACGTCGAGCACGGTCACGCACGCCGAACAGCGCGCGACGCGGACGCGCCGACCGACGATGTGACCGCCACCGCCGCCGGCGAGCACGCACCACAGCACGTGCTGCGGTGCCACCACCGCGAGCGCGATGCCTGCGCCGAGTACGACACCGGCGATCATGCCGAGGCCACCGCGATGGGTCTGCCAGCGAAACGCGGCGCGCCGGCGCGGGGTGTCGTCGTCGACGTCGACGTCCTCGAACCGGACCACCGGCGGCCGGGGCGCGGTGGGCGCGGTGGCAGCGATCCCGAGGCGCGCGCGTAGCTCGCTTGCACGCGGCGCGAGCGCGGCGATCCACGGGACGACCTCGTCGCGCTGGGGCGGTGACAGGCCGGCAGGCATGGTCGGCTCGCCGCGAACGACCGCCTGCACCGCGAGCAGGTACGCGAGCTCCGCCATCGGCACGTAGCCGGCCCGATGGACCTCGTAGATGTGGGGCGCGTAGGCGTCGGTACGGATCCGCGAGCTGTACTGCTGGAACGCGGCGTTTGCGGCGAGCACGCCGAGGCCGAGATAGACGGTGGCGATCGACCCGCGCTCGAGATCGCGCTCGAGATCGACCGGGATCACCGGTTGCTCGGCGGAGCGATACGGATCGGCATCGTCGGGGCGATGCAGGATCGCGTGCGCGACACCGACCTCGTGCGCGAGCGTGCCGACCACATCGTCCGTGCCGACAAACGACAACGTGAACGCGAGCGCGCGCTGCCGCACTTCGGTGAGCTCGACGCGGGTCTGCGGCTTGTGCTCCGTCGGCGGCGCACCGAGCAGCTCGTCCGCGACGATCACCTGGCGATCCCCAAGCCCACCCGCGTGCCACACGAGCCGGCGAAGCAGCGCGGTCACGCCGCTGACCGACGGTCGCCACGGCTCAGGAAACGCCGCGACGCCCGGTGCGACCGGCCGCGCGAGCAACGAAGCGGCGCCACCTCGCGCGACGAGGTCGCCCAGCATCGCGAGCAAGGCGGCCCGGCGTTCCGCGGCGGGTGCGCTCGGCTCGTCAGTCACACCAGCATCATGTCGCACTCGGGGGACTTCTTGCGAACAACCTGCACGAGTGCGTAGCACGCCGTGGTCAGCATCCTCCCACGCGTGCAGCAACCACGATCGCGCGGTTTGAGCGGGCACGCACCTTGCGAGTACCTCAGCCAACCAGGAGGAAATCATGCGTATCAAGAATCTGCTCGGACTTCTCGCAATCGGTGGCGCCGTCGCCTATGCCCAGAAACGTCGAGGAGGCGAGATGTCGCTCGCGGGCATCAAGCAGTCGTTCAACGAGCTCGTCAGCAACGTGAAGACGAAGGTCGGCGACCTCGCTAACCAGGTCGGCGCGATGGGCAATCAGCAGAACCGCAGCATCGATCCCGTGTCGTCGCAGGCCGGCAGCACCGGGTTCGACGACTACGGCAGCAGCGGCTTCACCAGCGGAACGGTCGGCAGCAACGGCTCGACCCGCCGCTACTAGCGACGACTGGAGCGAGACGAAACGAATCGCGTCTCGACCGACGAGGCGACCGACGAGGCGACCGACGAGGCGAGACCGACGAGGCGGCCAGGCCGCGTGGCAATCGCCGCGCGGCCTGTCGCGTTTCGGTGCCTGCGCTCGATCTCACGGGGCTCCCCGCGAGCATCTGGCGCCCCCGAGCATCTGGCGCCCCCGGGCGCACATGTTGCGAGCGCCCGGCGGTGGGCATACGACCTGCAGTGCTCTTCCACATGCTGAACATGGTCAAGCACGTCTTTCACAACGTTGGAGACACCTCCGGGGACCTCGCCCATCGCATCCGCAGCGTGTCCGGCGACCTCGCGAAGGTCGTCGGCGGCAATGCCGCGGACATCGCGAAGCTCATCGGCGAACACTCCGCGGACATCGCGAAGCTGATCGCGTCCAACACGTCGAGTGCCGCCAAGAAGGTCGGCAGTGAAACGGCGGATCTCGCCCACCGTATCGGGCCGAAGCGCGGCCTCCTCGGCTTCGTGGCGCTCGTCGCTGCGGTCGGTGGCGGTGTCGTCCTCGTCCGCTACCTGCGAAGCCGCCAGGCCGAGATGTATCGTGAAGACGAGTCGATGGAGATGAGCGACCAAAACGCCGAAGGCGTGGTGCCGCACCGCCGCCGCGGTACCCGAGCGCAGCGCAAAGCTGCGAACGCGATCTCGCACTGAGACAGTACGCAAGATCCCGCATTCGAGTCATCCGATCCCCCGGTCCGATCCGGTCCGGGCATTCCGATGGGGTGCCGAACGGGACGCTGCATGGCAGCTGCGACGGGCGTCGACGCCCGATGCGCGCCGGAGCGCGTGCGCCAGACTGGACGGATCCACAGCAAGGCCGCCCTTCGCTGTCAACGCGGGGGCTTGAGACGTGGTACCCCGGCTCCACCATGAAGAATCTGCTCGTCGTCTTTGCAGTCGTGATCACCGCGACCGCCGCCTGTGGCGGTAAGTCCAAGTCCAACTCCGAAACCGGAGGCTCGACGGAGCCGATGGGCGTCGGGAGCGGTGAGGGTGAAGCTGCACTCGATCCGACGATGCCGTCGTGGATGCCGGCGAGCTGCACCGCCTATCACAAGGCCGTCACCCAGGCGATCACCTGCGAGACCATCGAGCAGGCCAAGCGCGACGAGATCAAGGCCAAGTACGACGCCGCGGCCGCCAGCTGGAAAGCCGAGCAGGATGCCTCGAAGGAGCGCGTCGCCGAGGTCGACACCTTCTGCACGAGCGGCGCCGACTCCGTGAAGGCCGATACCGCAGGCAAGTGCGTGGCGCCGGCGACCAAGACGGGTGAGTAGCGCGCGTCATAGCGCTCGCTTGCTTCGGCGGTCGCGCTGAGCGCTGGCGCCCTATCGAGCGATCACGCCAGCCGTAACGTGACAGTTCTGCGCCGCGATCCAGTCGCGGGCTCTGCGATCGCCCGCGGAGCCCGCCCTGACGGCCGCGTGTTCGACTGGCTCGCCTCGTGAAGAGGTCACGCCGGATGAGCGAGCCCACTCCACTGGCAACTGACGATGCCCGGCGCAATTTGCAGCACGACTCCGTGAAGGCGCAGGTCGAAGACGACGTCAACGCCGAGCTCGCACAGCGCGCGAGTGGGGGGCCATCACCCGGTCAGGCACGCAAGCTCGACGAGGTCGCCGGTACGTTCAAGGAGAACGCGATCGACGAGGTCGTGAGCTCCGAGCGCGAGGTCCAGCGGTCGCGCGGGATCGCCCGGGTCTCGCAGTTCATCGATTACGCGTTCTTCCTGCTCTACGCGCTGCTCGCGATCCGCTTCGTGCTGTCGCTGATCGCGGCGCGCAGCGGCGCCGGCTTCGTGAAGTTCGTCGTCACGCTGACGGACCCGTTTTTCGCACCGTTCCGCAACATCGTGACCGGCCCGAAGGACGCACCCGGCAGCGGCGTGACGCTATCGATCGCCATCGCGTTCCTCGCGTACGGCGTGCTCCACATCGTCATCAACCGCCTGCTCCGCCTGATCGCGACGCGCCAGAATCACATCTGAGCTCGTTCTTGCGGCGGGCCGGCGGGCGGGCGACGATCAGCACGAGGATGAAGACAGCACGAGGACGAAGACCGCACGAGGACGAAGACCGCGCGGAGACGGCGTCACTCAGCTCGCGGCGATCTGATTTCCGGCCTGGCTCGAGCCTGTCGCGCCAGCCTTGGCGCCGAGCCTGCTCAGGTTGACCGAGACGAGCTTCGAGACGCCCGGCTCCTGCATGGTCACGCCGTAGAGGATATCGGCGGCTTCCATCGTGTTCTTGTTGTGCGTGATCACGATGAACTGCGAGCGGTCCGTCATCTCGCGAACGAGCGCGTTGTAGCGATCGACATTCGCTTCGTCGAGCGGCGCATCCACCTCGTCGAGAATGCAGAACGGCGACGGCTTGATCAGGAAGATCGAGAACACCAGCGCGACCGCGGTCAGCGCCTTCTCGCCACCCGACAGCTGCTCGACGGTCGCGTTCTTCTTGCCCGGCGGCTGCGCCATGATCTCGATCCCTGCCTCGAGCAGATCGAACCCCTTGGCGGACTCGCCGCCGCCCTCGCCTGTCGCGCTCGCACCGCGCTCCGGTGCAGCCGTCAGCGAGAGCGCTGCCTGACCACCACAGAACAGCCGCGGGAACACCTCCTTGAACGTCGCGTTGACCGCGTCGAACGTGTCCTTGAACAGCTTGCGGCTCGTCTTGTTGATCTTGTCGATCGCGCGCTGCAGTTGATCGACCGCGCGCTCGAGATCGCTCTTCTGCGCGGACAGGAACTCGAAGCGGCCGCTGACCTCCGCGTACTCCTCGATCGCGGTGAGGTTGATGTCCGTGCCCATCCGCTCGATCAGCTCGCGGAGCTCGGTCAGCCGGCCGTCCTCGGTGTCGGTGACTGCAGGCCGCAGGTGATAGTCGGTGAGGATCGCCGGCACCTCGAGCTGGTAGCGCTCTGCCACCTGATCCTCGACCACCTGGCGCGTCATCCGCACCTGGCCATCGCGGAGCTCGAGCTGGCCGACCTCGGCACCGAGCCGATCGGCGCGGGTACGGAGCTCGCGCGCCGTCAGCTCGACGTCGGTGATCGCGGTGAGCCGTGCCTGGTAGGCCTGGCGACCCTCGTCGAGCGTGCGGGTCTCGGCGTCCCGCTGTTCTCGAACCTGCGCGAGCTCGGCCCCGAGCGCTTCACAACCTTCGCGCAGCGAGACGCAGCGCCGCGCGGCCTCCGCGATCTCGCCGGCGAGCCGCTCCGCGCGGTTTGCGAGCTCGGCGTCGGTCCGTGAGAGCCGCAGGGTCGCGGCCTCGGCGGCCGCGCGCTTCTCGCCGAGCTGTGCCGCCCGGATGCGCGCCTCGGTGAGCTGGTTCGCCAGCTCCTCCAGCCGATCGCGATGGACCGTCACCTCCGCGAGGTGATCGAGCTGCGCGCGCTCGAGCTCGTCGATCCGGGCGATCGCGTGGGCGCGGCGATCGCGATTCGCGACGTCGTCGATCGCGATCGACCGCAACCGCTCCTCGAGCTCGAGCTGCTCGATGCCGAGCTGGCCGAGCCGCTCACGATAGCGCTCGAGATCCGCGCGAACGCGAGTCTCGTCCTTCTCGTGGCCCATGATCGCGAGGTCACCCTCGTGGACCTGGGTCCGCAGCCCTTCGATCGCCTTGATGACCTGCTTGAGCTCGGTCTTCGCGGTGACGAGGCGGGCCATGGCCTCGGACAGATCGTGCTCCAGATGGCCGACGATCTCCTCGAGATCGCGAATCTCGCGCTTCTGAGCGAGCACGCCGGCACCTTGCGCATCGCGCGAGCCGCCGGCGACCACACCATCGCGGTCGACGATATCGCCGTCGAGCGTGACGAGCCGCTCGGCCACGCCGCGCTTGTGAAGCTCGAGCGCCCGCGCGAGATCGTCGACGAC
>JBKJUF010000152.1:0-4641 GCA_046590445.1 Kofleriaceae bacterium | reverse complement strand
GCACGATGGCGGCGCTCAAGGTGTTCACCGATCGCACGCTGGCGATGACCGATCGCAACGTCGTCACCGTGATCATGGGCGACTTCTCGCGCTCGCTTCCCGGCTCGGACCACCAGGCGAACCTGACCGCGACCGTGATCGGCAAGTACGTCAAGCTTGGCACGACGGGCCGGGTCAGCGCCCGCGTCGGCCTGCCGGCCGGGTCCCCCGGCATCAATGGATTTTGGGCGTATCTCGCCGCGGTGCTCGGCGCGTCGGGACAGCCGTTCGGCACCAACCCGCACAATCTCGTCGGGTAACGACGACCCTCGTTGGCCCCACCGAGCGCTACTCGCCGACGTTGATCGGGATGCGGAACGTCGCGCTCTTGGGCTGCGGTCCGAAACCCGTGGCACGCGCGACGTCCGCGAGGCACTTGCCGAGCGCGGTCTGCGCGACGGCGGCCGGCAGGAGCTCGGCGGTGACGACCTTGCCGCTGAGGTTGATCTGGAACCGCATCGAGAGCTGCTGACCGCGCGACTCGCCGGGATGCCCGCGGAAACAGCCGGCGAGCAGCGGCTTCTGCCTCGCGAACATGCGCTCGAGCTGTGCGCCATCGAGCGTGGTCGGCGGCTTGACCGCACGGACGCCGGCGTCCACCACGGTGGGCGGATCCATGGCGGGAGTCTCGAGCGCCGCGTCGGCCAGCACGGGTGGCTCCGGCGCTTCGGGGACCAGGTGCTGCTGGACGATCACGGTCGGTTCCGGTGGAGCTTCGCCTCGCTCGCGACGCGTGAACACGACGAGCACGGCAGCGACGACGGTTGCAAACCCGATCGCGATCGCGATCCACGGCACGGCGGTGGGGCGTGGCGGTCGCGGCTCGGCCGGCGCTGTCACCACCGACGGTGGTCGCGACCTGCCGACCGTCGGGGCAGCTGGCATCGGATCGGCCGCGGCCGGCAGGGTCGGATCCATCGAGGCGACATCGCGCGCCGGCGGGCGCTTGAGGCCGGTGGGCGGGGTCATGCGGATCGGCGCGCCACCGATGTCGCGCAGCACGACCTCGAGGGTTTGCGAGAGCTCCTCCATCGAGCCCGGCCGATCCTCCGGACGCTTCTGCAACATCGTCACGAGCAGCGCGTCGATCGCGGCGGGCAGCGTCGGATCGACATCGATCGGACGGCGCGGTTGTTCGTGCAGGTGTGCCGCGACCAGCTCGGCCCACGTGTCGTAGGCGAAGGGTGCAGCGCCGAGCACCATCTCGTAGAAGATGCAGCCCAGCGAGTAGATGTCGGCACGCCCGTCGACGCTCCGCGCGCTCTTGCATTGCTCCGGCGACATGTACCGCGGCGTTCCGATCAACGCGCCCGAGTGCGTCTGCACGGAACGTGGCTCGCGGTCGCGCATCAACTTCGCGATGCCGAAGTCGAGCACCTTGGGGCGCACACCCGACGAGGCCTCCGCGTCCGGCACCAGGAAGATGTTCGCCGGTTTGAGATCGCGATGGACGATGCCGAGGTCGTGCGCGACGTGGATCGCGTTGGCGACCGAGCGCGTGATGGCGCACGCGAGCGGCAGCGGCAAGCGCGGCTCGTGTTCGAGTCGTTCGGCAAGCGATTCACCTCCGAGGAACTCCATGACGATGTACGAGCCGCCCGCGTCATGTCCGTAGTCGTAGACGTCGACGAGACCTGGATGGCGCAGCGTCGCCGCCGCTCGCGCCTCGGTGAAGAACCGCTCGACGAGCTCGGGCGCGACGTCGTTGCGCAGCAGCTTCACGGCGGCCTTGCGACCGAGCAGGGTGTGCTCGGCGAGGTAGACGACGCCCATGCCACCCTGGCCGATCTCCGAGATGATCCGATAGTTGCCGAGCGTCTCGCCGACGCGGTCACCGGCGAACTTTCCGTTAGCGCCCGGCATCTCGCACGACGTAGTAATGAATTCCGGTCTTCGGGTGGGCGATGCGCACCGCGGCCGCCTGGAGCTCGGTCGAGACCTCGGCGGTGAAGCGGCGATGGCGATCGAGCTCGAGCGCGGTGCTCCCGACCGAGACCGTCGTGCCTTCGATCACCGTGCCACGGACGCGGCGCGTCGTGCCGTCGTCCTCGACGCCGTCGATCGAGGCCGACGCTGCCGCGTTGTCGAAGTCGATCACGATGCGCCCGGTCTCCGAGCGGCGCCCGCCCGGAAGCTCGGCCCAGGCCGCGTACGTTCCCTCGCGAAGCTCGCCCGCGCGCAGCGTGGTCTTCGGCGTCATCGAGGAGAACCGCTTCTCGCCGCCGGACTTCGGCTTGACGACAAAGGTGTACTGGATGCCGCGAGGCGCGCCGCGCCACGACAACGTCACCTCCGGCAACAGGTTCTGGTAGTAGATCGTGTACTCGCGGCCGTCGAGATCGACGAACGTCTGCGCGGCGGTCTTCGGCAGCGGCCGCCTCCCCGAATCCTTGACGACCCGGATCGAGCCACCAGCGCGCTTGCCGCTCGCACAGCGGACCCGGTAGCTGAACGACCCTGCGGGCACCCACACGTTCGCGGCCTCGTTCCCGCCCGACCGCGCGATCACTCGCTTGAACGAGCGACCCTTGGCGACCTCGACGATCGCGGCACCACCACACGTCGCGCCGAACCGCACGCGCACGGCCGTCGGTGCGGCGACGTCGTGGAGCACCGGGGACTCCCCCGCCTCGATCGTCGCGACGGCGGTCTTGGGTGGGGGAGGCAAGCGTTCGATCGTGCCGGCCGCCGTGACCGTGGCCGATTCCCCGGGTTGCAGGGTCTCGGTTCCCTTCTCGGTCTCGATCGTGACGGTGCCACGCTGCGCGGTGACCTGGGTGTCGGTCCCGTCTACGCTCGCGGTCGCGGCGCCGCCACCCGCGCGTGCGGTCACCGTCCCGCCCGGGATCGAAGCGACGGCATCCGCCGTCTCCGCTGCGAGCGCGACCGAGCCTGCCGCGATCCCGACGAGCGTCGTGCCATCGGAGACCTCCACCTCGCTCGGTCCTGCGGTGTGTGCAGCTGCGCCGCCGCGCGTGACGCCGACGACGCTACCGAGGGGCGCGTAGAGCACTGCGCCGGGCTCGATCGCATGGTCGCCGATCGCGAGCTCTGCTTCGCCGGCCTGGGTCTTCACGGGGACCGGCTTGCCGGCGATCACGACCGTCCGGCCGCTGCGCGGCTGCACGCGCCCGGCGTCGACGGCCACCACCGCGACGACCGGCATGCCCGCCATCGACAGCGTGATGGACTGGCCGGCCTCGATGACGTTGTCCTCGAGCACCAAGCGCCCGAGCGTGACGTTGATCGTCATGCCGTTGGGCGTGCGCTCGACCTCGGCCCGCGTGTGGGCCTCGAGCACCGCGGCGCCGAGCCCGACGCTATCGTCGCCGGCCTCGATCTCGATGCTGCCGGTCTCGACCTTGACGTCGTCGCGCGCGCGGCCGCCCCGCGTGAAGTACACGATCGACGTCGGCCTGACCGCGAGCTTTCCCGACCGACCGATCCGCAGCCTGGCATGCGATGCGGGACCGGTACGCACCGCGCTGCCGATCACGAACGGGTCGCCCACCCGCGCAGCTTGCCAGGGCGCGTCGCCGCGCGGCATGCGATCGACCTGTGCGACGGACTCCTGCAGGGTCGCGACGACGTTCGAGGGTGGGCTGCTGCACGCGGTGACCACCATGATGACGAGCACGCCGCCAACACCGCTCATTTCGTGGCTCGCAGATCGATGTTGAGCACCGCGACGGCCTCGAGCTTGACCGTGATCTTGCGGCGCTGAACCGCGTGGCCCGGCGACTCGATCGTCACGTCGAACGTGCCCTCCGGCAGATCGAGCGTGAAGTTGCCATCGGCGTCGGTCTGCGCCGTCAACGTCGTCGCACCCGTGACCGTCACCGTCGCGGCGAGCGGCTTGCCGGCAAACGACCGCACCTGGCCGCGCAGCTGGCCCTGACGTACAGCACGGAGGAGCACGACCTCGACCTCGCCTGCCGCGCCTGGCGTGACCGTGGTGTTGACGGTGGTCGGCTGATACTCGGGCGCACCGACCGTCACGGTGGCAGTGCCGCCGGCGTACGCCGTCGAGAATCGACCGTCCTCGTTCGCCGCGACCTCGACAGTCGTGCCGTTGAACGCGAGCGTCACGCGGGCTCCCGTGATCGGGCGCCCTTCGCCATCGACGACGCGACCCGCGAGCTTCGCCGGTGCGTCGGGACAGCCGTCTTCGTCGTCGACCCCGTCCTTGTCCTCGGCGGTCTCGCGACAGCGATCCACCGGATCGAGCACGCCGTCCTGATCGCTGTCAGCCGGCGCAGGGGCCGGCGTCGGTGCGCCGACGACCACGCGGACCACGCGCGCGCGCCGCTCGGGAATGGCTTCGATGCGCACGCCAGCGAGCGCACGCCAGTCCGGAGTTCCGAAACCATTGTGGAGGCCCAGGCCGCCAGCGGCGAACACGGTGATGCCGCTCGTCACCTCGCGGGTCGCGCCCAGCATCGTCTCGATGGCGATCTGGTTGGCCGCGGCATCACGCACCGGCAACGCGAGCGACGTCGACCACAGCAGCTCGGCGACCGGCGTCGTCGCCACACCGAGCCGGACGCCGACGCCGGTGCGCGCGAACGCTTCGTCATCGCTGACGAGCCCCGCGACCTCGAC
>JBKJUF010000047.1:0-2501 GCA_046590445.1 Kofleriaceae bacterium | reverse complement strand
GGCGAGCGTCCTCGACCAGCCACTCACGCCGCGCCTGCTGCCCGATGCCGACGCGTGGCGCAACCGCCGCGTCGGAGATGACCCGGCCGATCCCGCCGACTGCCTCTGATCGCTGATAGACCCGTGGCCATGGACAGTCATGCAGCGAAGGTCGCGCGCATCGCGAGCCAGCTCCGCGCGCACACCGGCACGACGCCGCTGTCGCTGCGCAAGAAGGCCGTCTCGCACCAGGTGCCGAAGGCGGGCGACCTCCGCCACCGCGACGACAAGATCGACATCAGCGCGCTCACCGACGTCATCGAGATCGATCCGGTGCGCCGGATCTGCGTCGCCGAGTCCGGCGTGACGTTCGTCGACCTCGTCACCGCCACGCTCGCGCACGGCCTCGTCCCGATCGTCGTCCCCGAGCTCAAGACCATCACGATCGGCGGCGCCGTCGCGGGCTGCTCGATCGAGTCGATGTCGTTCGTGCACGGCGGCTTCCACGACACCTGCCTCGAGTACGAGGTGATCACCGCGGCCGGCGACGTTCTGATCTGCACGCCCGACAACGAGCACGCCCTCGTCTTCCAGATGATCCACGGTGGCTTCGGGACGCTCGGCATCCTCGCGCGCCTGACCTTCCGCCTCGTCCCGGCGAAGCGCTACGTCAAGCTCGTCTACGAGCAGCACGCGACGCTCGCGGCGTACCAGTCGTCGATCGCGCGGCATGCCGAGCTGCGCGACCTCGACTTCATGGACGGCATCATCCATTCGCCGTCGCTCTACGTGCTGTGTGTCGGGACCTTCGTCGACCGCGCGCCCTACACGAATCGCTACGACTGGATGAAGGTCTATTACAAGAGCACCGCGACGCGCCGCGAGGATTACCTCGAAACCCCGCACTACTTCTTCCGTTACGACCGCGGCGTCACCAACGTCCGGCCGAGCTCGTTCCTCGGGCGGTTGCTGTTCGGCAAGTGGATGGCCTCGTCGCAGTGGCTGCGCCTCGCCGAGAAGGTCCACTGGCTGCTGCCACGCGAGAAGCCGACGATCACCGTCGACGTGTTCGTGCCGGTCTCGAAGGTCGCCGAGTTCCTCGCGTGGTACGAGCGCGAGCTCGGTCACTTCCCGCTGTGGTGCGTGCCCTACAAGCGCGTGCACGACTACGAGTGGCTCGCCGACGCCTACTGGAAGGCACTCCCCGACGGCATGTTCCTCGACCTCGCGATCTACGGCATGAAGCAGCGTGGCGATCGCAACTACCACCGGATGATGGAAGAGAAGCTGCGCGAGCTCGGCGGCATCAAGACGCTGATCGCGCACAACTACTATCCGGAAGCCGAGTTCTGGACGATCTTCAACAAGCCGAACTACGACGCGGTCAAGGCGATCACCGACCCGCACAACAAGTTCCGCGACCTCTACACGAAGACCTGCAAGGCGGCGATGGGCATCCGCTGACGCGCGTCAGCCGTACCGGACCTGCACGTTCTGGATCAGCGCGCGCAGGGCACGCTTCACACCCTCGGTCGTCGCGTCCTTGACGATCGCGAAGCCTTCGCCTTCATAGGTGTCGACGCGCTGCTGCCCGACCTTCGGCGTGCGCATCTCGACGAGCGCGTCGCCACATTCCTCGACGGCACGCTCGACGCCGTCGACCGCGACGATCCGGCGCCCGCCACCCTGGCCGCGAAAGAACGCCGAGCCCGCCGCGCAGACCCGTGGTTTCGGCGTGAACGTGTCGAGCGCCATCAATCGGGCCCAGCCCGTGAACATGTCCATGTCGTGCGTGATGTTCATGAGCGGCATGATCTGGACGCCCGGCGGCCGTGCGCCGACCTCGTTGACCATGCTCGAGCCGTCCTCGCGCAGGAACCACTCCATGTGCGTCAAGGCCGTGCCGGCGGCGGTCGCTGCCTGATCGGCGAACAGCGCCGTCAGCGCGTCGCCATTGATCGGATGGAAGCTCGTCCACGTCGGATCGTCGGCCTCGCGCGGCAACAGCACGCTGTACTGGATCCACGGTGTCTCGAGCACCTCGAGCGGTGATGGGAAGTAGCGCGTCCCCGAGCGCCACACCGGCTTGCCTCGGATCGTCACGGTCTCGCAGGTGTGCTCGCGGGCCCGCACGAACTCCTCGATCTGGATCGGCTGCCCGGGCGTCGGTGGCCGGACCGCGGCGAGCTCGTCGTCCGACTCGATCCGGAACGTCGCGCGCGAACCGAGGCCCGCCTGCGGCTTCACGATCACCGGGAACCCGACCTGCGCGACGAACGCCGCGAGCTCCTCGCGAGAGGTCGCCAGCGCGCTGCGTGCGACCGGCACCCCACGAGACCGGAGCACCTCCTTCATCCGATCCTTGTCGCGAAAATTGCGGGCGATGGCGGCGGTCAGCCCCTCGATGCCGATCGCATCGCGCACCTCGGCCATCGGCAGCTGGAGCTGCTCGAGCACGCCGGCGAGCCGATCGACGCGCCCGATCGAGCCCGAGATCGCGCGGACCGCGTGGAGGAGCTGCA
>JBKJUF010000648.1:0-18627 GCA_046590445.1 Kofleriaceae bacterium | reverse complement strand
CGAGCTCCGTCACGCGATCGCACGCGCGGTCGCGCTCGGCGGGATGGACCTTGGACCGGCAGACTTCTTCCCCGAGCTGCGGTTCGGCCCGCGGACGCCGCTGATCGGCATCCAGGGCGATCGGCTGCTGCCGTACCAGGCGATGATGCGCGGCGCGATGGAGCAGGCGCTCGCCACGCACGGCTCGATCCGCGCGGCCGCGAGTCACCTCGGCATGGCGAAGTCGACGTTCGCCGACAAGGCCCGCGCCTGGGGGCTGCTACCACGCTCGAAGCTGCGGCTGCCGACGGCCAAGCTCGCGAAGTGACGAGCCATGGCCCGATCGAAGTTGCGCTGAGCGCAACAGCGATGCTTCACGAGTGAGTCGGCGGTCGATGCGCGCCGCCGCGCGGCTCAGGCCTTCAGCGCGGCGGCGCGGGTGCGCAGCACGTACTGCAGGATGCCGCCGTGGATGACGTACTCGACCTCCTGCGGGCTGTCGATGCGACAGATCACGGTGAACTTCTTCTCGGAGCCCGGCGACGAGGCGCGCACGGTCAGCTGCTTCTTCGGGGACACGCCCTCGGCGATGCCCTCGATCGTGATCAGCTCCTGACCCGTGAGGCCATGGGTGTTGACGTCCTCGCCGGGGAGGAACACCAGCGGCAGCACGCCCATGCCGATCAGGTTCGAGCGATGGATGCGCTCGAAGCTCTTCGCGATCACCGCGCGAACGCCGAGCAGCAAGGTTCCCTTCGCGGCCCAGTCACGCGAGCTGCCAGTGCCGTACTGGTCGCCAGCAAACACGACGAGCGGGACGCGGTCGTCGGCGTACATCACGGCGGCGTCGTAGATCGCCATCTGCTGCGGCTCGCCGCCCATCTTCGGGAAGTACCTGGTGTAGCCGCCCTCGATGCCGGTCAGCATCAGGTTCTTGAGCCGGATATTCGCGAACGTGCCGCGCACCATGACCTCGTGGTTGCCGCGGCGTGCGCCGTACTGGTTCCACTCGGCGCGCGGGACGCCGTTGCTCTCGAGGTAGCGCGCGGCGGGGCTGTCCTTCGCGATGTTGCCGGCAGGTGAGATGTGATCGGTGGTGACCGAGTCGCCGAGGATCGCGAGGACGCGCGCGCCGCCAATGTCGGTCAGCGGCTTGGGCGTCGGGCCGAGGTCGTCGAAGAAGCTCGGCTTGCGGATGTAGGTCGACTTGTCGTCCCACGCGAACGTGTCGCCGGCGGGGACCTGGAGGCTGCGCCAGTCGGCGTCGCCCTCGAGGACGTGCGCGTAGCGCTGCTCGAACTGCTCGCGGTGGATCGAGCTCCGCATCAGCGCGGCGATCTCGTCGGGCGATGGCCACACGTCCTTGAGATAGACGGGCTTGCCGTGGGTGCCGATCCCGAGCGGCTCGGTGGCGAGATCGATGTTCATCGTGCCGGCGAGCGCGTAGGCGACGACGAGCGGCGGCGATGCGAGGTAGTTCGCGCGCACCGACGGGTTCACGCGGCCTTCGAAGTTGCGGTTACCGGAGAGCACCGAGCAGACGACGAGGTTTGCGTCCTTCACGGCATTCGCGATCTCGTCGTGGACGGGACCGGAGTTGCCGATGCAGGTCGTGCAGCCGTAGCCCGCGAGGTGGAAGCCGAGGCTCTCGAGGTCGGCCATCACGCCGGCCTCGCGCAGGTAGTCGGTGACGACCTGCGAGCCGGGCGCGAGCGAGGTCTTGACCCACGGCTTCGAGGTCAGGCCGAGCGCCACTGCCTTGCGCGCGAGCAGGCCCGCGGCCATCAACACCGAGGGGTTCGACGTGTTCGTGCAGCTCGTGATCGCGGCGATCACCACCGAGCCATGGCCGAGCGGGAACGTGCCCTTGTCCGTGGTGACGTCCTTGGTGACGGCGAGCTGGCCGGGCGGCGTGTTACCGGCCTCGCTGGACCACGCCTCGATCGCGGCGGTGTCGGCGCCCGCCTGGTTGCCGAGGATGCCGCCGACGGCGCGGCGCCACGACCGGCGTGACTGGGTGAGCGGCACGCGATCCTGTGGGCGCGCGGGGCCGGCGATCGACGGCACGATGGTACCGAGGTCGAGCGAGAGCGTGTCGGAGAACCGCTGCTTCGCGCTCGGGTCGTGCCAGAGCATGTTCTCCTTGCAGTAGCGCTCGACGAGCTGGACGTGCTCGTCAGAGCGGCCGGTGAACCGGAGATACGCGAGGGTCTCGCTATCGACCGGGAAGAAGCCCATCGTCGCGCCGTACTCGGGCGCCATGTTCGCGATCGTCGCGCGGTCGGGCAGCGCGAGCGAGGCGATGCCCGGGCCGGTGAACTCGACGAACTTGTCGACGACGCTCTTCTTGCGGAGCATCTCGGTGACCGTGAGCACGAGGTCGGTCGCGGTGGTTCCCGGCGGCAGCTGGCCGGTGAGCTCGACGCCGATGACCTCGGGGATCAGCATCGCCATCGGCTGGCCGAGCATGACGGCCTCGGCCTCGATCCCGCCGACGCCCCAGCCAAACACGCCGAGCCCGTTGATCATCGTGGTGTGCGAGTCGGTGCCGACGAGCGAGTCCGGGAACGCCACCGTGGTGCCGCTCGAGCCGGAATCAGATGATGTCCACACGACGCGCGCGAGGTACTCGAGGTTGACCTGGTGGCAGATGCCGGTGCCGGGCGGCACGACCTTCATGTTCGCGAACGCCTGCTGGCCCCACCGGAGGAACAGGTAGCGCTCGCGGTTGCGCTGGTACTCGAGCTCGACGTTCTTGCGGAACGCGGCGTTCGTGCCGTACTCGTCGACCTGCACCGAGTGGTCGATCACGAGGTCGGCGGCGTTCAGCGGGTTGATCGCGTTGCCGGGGAGCCCGAGCTTCACGAACGCGTCGCGCATCGCGGCGAGATCGCACACCGCGGGGACGCCCGTGAAGTCCTGCATCAACACGCGCGCGGGGCGCAGCTGCACCTCGTAGGCGGTGCGGATCGCCGGGTTCCACTTGGTGACCGCCTCGATGTCCGCGGCGCGGACGGTCTTGCCGTCCTCGTGGCGCAGGAGGTTCTCGAGGAGGATGCGCAGCGAGTAGGGCAGGGTCTCGACATCGCCGACCTTGGCCTTGACCAGCGCGTCGAGCCGGTAGAGCTCGACCTTGTTGCTGCCGACCGCGATCTGCGCCTTGCTACCGAAGCTGTTCGTCATATGCGTCCTCACGAGAAAGTCGGGGGCGAATCTAGCAGGGCGGGGTGCCCCGAAGAACCGGCCGTGCCGGGTAGAATCGCGCCGTGCACGCGCTGGTCGTCGAGCCCGCCAAGGTCGATGCCATCGCGCACGAGATCGCCGCGGCGCCACTTGCCGCCTTCGACCTCGAGTTCCTGTCGCAGGATCGGCTCGTGCCGACGCTGTGCCTGATCCAGGTCTCGTGGGTGCCGCCACATCTCGGGTTGGATGCACCGGGCGTCACGACCGTCTCGCACGAATGGACGCGCGCGGTCGCCGCCACGCCGCCCGAGGTCGCGCTCCTCGATCCGATGGCCGTCGACGTCGCGCCGGTCGTGCGGGCGCTCGCCGCACACCGCTGCGCGGTCGTCCACGCCGGCCGCCAGGACCTCGCGCTGCTCGCGACGCGCTTCGGGATCTCGATGCCCGGCATCGCCGACACCCAGGTGATGGCCGCGTTCGCGGGCATCGGTGATCAGGTCGGCTTCGCGACCCTCGCGAACGAGCTCCTCGGCACCTCGCTCGGCAAGGAGCTGCAGTGGACCGACTGGGGCCGCCGCCCGCTCTCCGACGCACAGCTCGCCTACGCCGATGCCGACGTCCGCCACCTCCCCGCGATCTTCGCGCACCTCGCGGCGCAGCTCGGCGAGCGACTCGCGTGGGCACGCGCCGAGAGCGCGATCGTCGCCGCCGACGCCACCGCCGCCACCCTGGTCACCCCCGAGACCGCGTGGCGCAACGTCGGAGGCCTCCGTGGCCTCGATGCCGACGCGTTCGCCGCCGTGATCACACTCGCGGCGTGGCGGCAGCGCGTCGCGGTCGAGCTCGATCGCCCGCTCGGTCAGGTGCTGAACGACAAGGGCATCGTCGAGCTCGCGCGGCTGCGCCCCGGTCACGAGGACGCGGTGCGCAACAGCAAGGCAGCCTCGCCGCTCGCGAAGAAGCGGGCCGGCGAGATTATCGTCGCGCTCGCCGATTCCAGGCCGCACGCGGTCACCGCGCCGCCCATCTCGCGTGCACCGAGCCCGCGGGCGCAGCGGTGGTCCGAGATGCTGCTCGCGATCGTGCAGATCATCGCCGACGAGACCGGCGTCGCACCGCGCCTGCTCGCCACCCGCGGCGATGCCGAGGAGCTCGCGCGCGCCGTCGACGAGGGCGGCCTCGAAGCGGCCCAGGCACTGCCCGCGCTCGCGACCTGGCGCCGCGACGTCCTCGGCGCACCGTGGCTCGGCTGGCTCACCGGCACCCACGTCCTCGTCGGTGACCTCGCCGCGCCGACCGGGCTGCGTCTGCTTCGACGATGAGCTTCGGCGCTCTCCGCCCCGCATCTCGCTCTGAGGTACGATGGTGCTCCAGCCGTGCCGGACGATGATGATCTCGGATCGGCGCCGACCAGGATCGGACCGGCGACTCAACCGTCGGTCGTGTCCGCGTCGACGCGCCCATCGCGCCCGTTGGGGCCAGAGGGCGGCACGCCGAGCCTGATCGCGGATCGGTACGAGATCCTCGGGTTGCTCGGGGTGGGTGGGATGGGGCGGGTCTACCGCGTCCACGATCGATCGCTCGACGAGATCGTGGCCCTGAAGCTTCTGCGGCGAGAGCTCCTCGATACGCCTGGCGTGCTGGAACGATTTCGGCAGGAGGTCAAGCTCGCTCGTCGCGTCACGAACACGCACGTGGTCCGGACCTTCGATCTCGGACAGCATGGCGACGATCACTTCTTGACGATGGAGTACCTCGAGGGCTGCTCGCTCGCGCAGCTGCTCGATGGTGCGCCGCTTGCGATTTCCGAGGTTCTGCGGATCGCGCGTGCGGCATGCGCCGGTGTCGCTGCCGCGCATCTTGCCGGTGTGCTCCATCGCGATCTGAAACCGGACAACGTTCTCGTCGCCGCGACCGGACGGATCGCGATCACCGATTTCGGCATTGCCCACTTCAACACGAACCCCACGGCGACGGCGGATCGGTTCTCCGGAACGCCGGCTTACATGGCTCCGGAGCAAGTCGAAGGCAGCGCCGTGATCGGACCGGCCGCGGATGTCTACGCGTTCGGGGCGATGCTGTACGAGATGGTCGCCGGGTGCCGGCCGTTCGTCGGCAGCGATGCGTTTGCGGTCGCGCTCGCGCGGCTTCGCGAAGCACCGCCGGACCCACGCACGCACCGTGCCGTGCCGGACGTGCTCGCCGATCTGGTGATGCGCTGTCTCGCCCGCGATCCGGCTGCGCGTTACGCCGACGCGGGGGCGGTCGGTCGCGCGCTGGCAACGCTCGACGAGCTACCAGTCGCGGCGTCGACGGGCCGCCCGCGATCGAACGATATCGCGACGAAGACCTCGCGCACCGTCGCGCTCTTGCCACTCCGCGCCGTACCGGAGCTTGCCGAGATCGCCGAGGGTTTGAGCGAGGAGATCGTCGATACCCTGTCGATGACCCGCGAGTTGCGCGTCCGGCCGCTCGCCGCGGTCCGCCGTGCGAATCGACCCGACGTCGAACCACGCGAGATCGGCAAGACTCTCGGCGTGGACGTGATCGTCGACGGCTCGCTTCGCCGCGTGGGCGACGTGGTGCGAATCTCGGCGCGCGTGACCGGCGTGGCCGATGGGTTCCAGCTGTGGGCCAACCGGTTCGACACGCGGCCCGACGGTCTCCTTGCCGCCGGCGACGTCGTGGCGCGCGCGATCGCTCGCGCACTCACCGTCGAGATCGACGTGCCGATGCGCGGCCCGACCGATCCACGGGCTACCGAGCTCTACCTCGAAGCCAAGGCCAAGCTTCGGGTCGGGTGGAACCTCGGGCAGGTCTTTCCGGCCATCGATCAACTCGAGCAAGCGATCCGGATCGCGCCCGACGAGCCAAGCATCATCGCGACCCTCGCGCTGGCTCTCTCGCGCGCGGCTCATTACGGTGCGATGGAGCTCATTCCTCGGGCCCGCGAGCTCGCCGAGCTGGCGATCGAGCTCGCGCCCGGAGCGGGCGAGCCCTGGCTCGCACTCGGACTCGCCGAGCTCTATAGCGGCGCGATCGCCCCGGGCGCACGGGCGCTCGTTCATGCCGTCGCGCGGGCTCCCGGCCTCGTCCTTGCTCAGGCGGCACTCGGGGGACTACTCACCGAAGCAGGTGCGATCGACGATGGCATCACGCATCTCGAAGGAGCGCTCGCACTCGATCCGGCAGGACCGCAAGGCTACGACCTCGTCCGTGGCCGCGTATATGCGGGACATGCCAAGACGAGCGAGCAGATCGTGAAGCTCGTCCACGACACGTGCGGACCGGGATTTTATTCGGAGTTCACGATCGGACGGCTCCGGCTGTGGCGAGGCGAGACGCGCCCGATCCTGGAAGCTCCACCGCCGGATCTGCCGGGTGACCTCATGGAGTACGCGGTTTTCATGATCCGCGCGTACAGCACGGGTCGGCTCGACGACGCCGATCGCGAGACGATGAGGAAGGTCGTGAATGTCACGAGCCCACGGCTGCGCGCCGCGCGTTCGCAGTTCATCGCCGAGATCCTGATGTTCGCGGGCGATCCCGCGGCGGCGCTCGGGTACGTCGAGCTGGGGGTTGGCGCGGGGCTGCAGGATTATCTCTGGATCGAACGTTGTCCGTTACTCGAGCCGCTCCGCAGCACGCCTCGCTTCGTCGAGCTCGCAGCTATCGTTCGCGAACGTGCGACCACAGTGCTGGCGGCGGTCGAGGCAGCACGTCAAGAGTCGCGTTAGGGACAGACACAACTTGCACAACTTGCGGTGCGCAACCTCGCGAAACCTCGGCGCCGCAATCAGGGACAGACACAACTTCCACAACTTCGTGGACCGCGCGCTCAACCACGCGGCTGATGCGTCATCTTTCCCATCGCCTCGTACTCCGCGCGAGCGGCACGCCAGAGATGCCCGTTCGCGATCGGCCCCCCGCCGTCAGCTGCCAGATACGCCGCGCGTAGAACCGCGTTCCTGATGTAGCCGCCGCTCATGACGAACTCGGTCGCGAGGCCGGATACATCGAGGTCATCGGCACGTGCGGCACGCGTCGGGATCATCGTGGTCCACAGCAGCGCGCGTTGCTTCTCGTCGGGCATCGGCACCCTCACGTGGAACGCAAGCCGGCGCTGGAAAGCCTTGTCGATCGCGGTCTCGTGGTTCGTCGTGAGCAACGAGATCCCCGTGAACGCCTCCATGCGCTGGAGCAGGTAGTTGACCTCGAGGTTCGCGTATCGGTCGTTGCTCGACCGAACCTCCGTGCGCTTGCCGAACAAGGAATCGGCCTCGTCGAACAGCAGGATCGCGTGACCTGACTCGGCGGCCTCGAACAGCGCCGCGAGCTGCTTCTCGGTCTCCCCGATGTACTTCGAGACCACCTTCGACAGGTCCACCTGGTAGAGGTCGAGGCCGAGCGCGCGCGCGACAAGACCGGCGATCATCGTCTTGCCGGTACCGGGAGGTCCGGAGAGCAGCGCAGTCAGCCCAATCCCCTGCCGACCTTGTCGGCGAAACCCCAGGTCTCGAGAACCTGGCGACGGTGCCGGACGCGGGCGACCAGCTCGGTCAGCAGATCGAACTGATCGACCGGCAACACGAGGTCCTCCCAGCTCTGACGTGTCTCGATTCGCTCGGCGAGGCCGAGCAGCCGTCGTTCGAGCTGGCTGCGCAAGGCTGTATGGACGTCGTCGAGGGCGACGCTTCCCGCACCGGCCGAAACCGCGGACGCGGTGCGGGTCAGCAAGCCGGGCGAGATCGCATAGCGCGCTGCACACGTCCGAGCCACGTCCTCCGCGAGCTCTGGCAAAGCCTTCGTCCACATCGCCGTGCGTCTCGTCTCGTCGGGAATGGCGATCGAAAACGTGATGAGCGCTCGCTCGATCGGCCACGTGCAGGCTTCGCGAGCCGTCGCGAGAACCGGCCCGTCGTGCGCGCAGAGCAGATCGCGCTCGACGATCGAGGCATGTTCCGTCAGCGCATCGATCTCGCGCAGCAGTGGCCATGCATCGTGGAGTCGGCATTCTCGCGCGATGGCGCGGAGCTGCCGGCTCAGCCGCTCGGGGTCCTTGGCAAGCGCGCTGGCCCGGATCTCGAGCACTGCGCGTCCCGTCGACGACGTGGCGTGCCGCAAGATCGTCGCGCGCCCACTCCCGTCGACGCCTGTCGCGACGACGAGCACGTCGTCGGCATCGTCGACCGCATGCGTGAGCGCCTCGGGCAACGCCAGATCAAGCTTCACCGTCGACCGCCGGATCTCCAACGAGCTGGTGAGCGTCGCGACGTCACGGAGCTCCTTGTCCAGCGCGAGCCAGCCACGAGCGAGCTCGATCACGCGATCGTTCGGGCGCACGCCACGTCGATAGAGCGGGATCCTCGGATCGAGCGTGGTCTCGATCAATCCGAACCGCGCGAGGCGCTCGAGGGCTTCGCGGCCGAGGTTGTCGTCACCACCGACGACGATATGCTCGAGGATCTGCGCGTTCAGCTCGTGCATGCCGGGGGAGACCAGGAGCTGGGCGGATCCGGCAAGCGCCGGTTCGAGCTCGACGCAGACCAGCAGCCACAGTAGATCCATCTCGATCGCGGATAGCCGCAACTGCGCCTGGAGCGTTCGCATCGGCGTCGAGCGCGCCGGTGCCTCCTCGGCGAGGGCAGCCGGATCTCGAACGCCATCGATCGGCCTGCCAGCCAACCATCCGGCCGCGCGGCCCGCGTTGACCAGCTCGCCCAGTCGCGCGAGCGCCCAGGCCTTCCTCGCGGACAGCTCGTGCACCGCAGCTCCATCGAATCCCAGGACCGAGTCCATCATGGCGGCCGCTATCGGCCGGCTGTCGCCACGGTTGCGTGCTTCGTTCGGCCAGCCCTACACGGACTTGGCGGGTAGCGGGATGAAGCGGTACATGCGGCTGCCGCTGATCTCCACGCCTACCAGGTACGGCACGCCGAGCAGGACCACCACGCCGCCGAGCTCGGTGTTCTCGGTTGTTCGCTAGCCATGTAGAGGCAGAGCGATTGCGAACGAAGCACCAGCTAAAGCCCAAACCGACGGCATCGCTCCGCGCGAAACGCGATCGCACGCCGAGCCGGCGCTGCGATGCCGGGATCCGGATCCGTGCTCAGCCGCGCGAGCGCATCGGCAGCCGTCTTGGCAAGACACGAGAATCGCCGGACCGCGAGCATCCTGATCGCGAGGTGCTTGTTGTTTTGCTCGTTGATGAGCCACGAGACGTGCTCGTCGGGGGATTCCTTTGCCCACAGGCGATAGCTCCGAACGGCCCATCCTGCCATCGTGGCGGTCTCGGGGTCGGGATCCGCCAGGAGCTTTTCGAGCGCCGGCAGAAGCCCCGGCATGTCGAGCGGCCCTTTCAGCTCCATCGCAAGGAACACCGCCAGCGTCGCTCCCCGACGCACGCGCGGGGACGGGCTCGCGAGGGCCGCGAGGACCGGCCCCAGGTCGAGTTCGCCAGCGTCGGCGAGCGCGCGCGCGACGGCGTCGTCGATATTTTTCTCGGACCGGAGGGCGAGAGGATGGGGGACGAGGCTTGTGTCGTCGGGAACCTCGAGCTGATGGACGAGCGCCGCGACGATCTCCGGTGATGGGTCGAGCGACTTCAGCATCATCGCGAGCTGGACGCGCAGCCAGGCCCGGCAACCGGTTCGACAGAGCCGCAGCACGATGGGCGATGGGAAGTGCGCGTAGCAATGCGGCTGGTCGGTACGGACGTTCGGTGTGATCAGGTTCTCCATCACCACGGGTTCGGCTTCGGTCTCGAGCAACCGTCGCACTTCTCGACATGCCTTCGGTCGATAGGGATCGGTGCGGGGTAGCCCGCGATTGAAGAAGTCGTCGTGGCAGCAGTGCAGGACCATCGACCGCGCACCATGGGAGCGCCTCGGTACGGAGCTCGAGCGTATTTCGTCGAGAGCCATCTCGAACATCCGTTGCCGGGTCGAAGGCGAAGAGCGCTCGCAGGCAACGACGATCACGAGCAACACGCAAAGTGATAGCTGGTGCATGCGTCATCCCTTCCCGACGATGCCCTTGGGCAGGGGATCGTGCCGGAGCGACTGCCACATCTTCTCCGGGGTCGCGTAGAAGTCCGCATTCCGGGCTTGTGTGTCGGTTCCTCGCATCTCCTTCCAGTTCTTCGAGGCGCGAAGCTCGCCGCGTTCATCGATCACGAGGAACGCCATCGCCTCTCTGCCCGAGCTCGGTGGCTCGATCTCGATCTCGATCGGTAGGGCGAGCTTGTCCATCCGATAGTCCGCGTGCGCGAGCACCGCCTCGGCGAGGTCGCCGACCATGCCGTGCAGCGCGAACTTCTCGATCTGATAACCCGCGATCTCGCCGTTGTCGAACACGGCAACGCGCAACCTGCCGACTCCCGAGGTGCCGAGCTTGCTTCCCACCATCCGTTCGCCGAACCCCGGTCCAGCCATCGGCTTGCCGAAGTAACCATCCATCGCGGAGACCTTGTCGCCGCCGCGGTCCTGTACGCCGAGCCCGAGCTGCGACGTCAGCAGCGTGAAGCCATGCGCGGCGTGCGCGAACGTCATCTCGGTGACCTCGCCCACGTTCGCCTTGTCGATGTCTTCGCGCATGGAGACGAGCTCCGCGGCCGAGATGGTCTTGGCCTCGACCCGGCTGGTGATGCTCCCCTCCGCCGCACGCACGCACTCGGCCTGCGTCAGCACGAGTCCCTGGTAGAACAGCTGGACGTTCCGCATCTTGTCGTTTGCACTCGTGGCGTGCTTGAACGCGCCATCGGCGATCTTGCTCGCGATCGCCTGCACGGCGTCGGTCGTCGTTCCCGCGACGAACCCCAGGCTCGCCTCCGTCATCGCGCGCGCGCTCGCGCTGACCAGCGCGCCGACCGCGGGTCCGATGACGTTCCCGATCACCGAGATCAGGATGCCCTTCGCGAGCTCTTCCCAGAACGAAGGCTTCGGCGACGGCGGAGCCATGCTTGCGTAGGTCTCGAGCTTCTGGGCGCCGAGCTCGAACGCCGTGAACTTCGACTCGATTGCATCTGCGAGGTCTTGCTGTGCTCTTTGCACGGCTGCCTGCTCCTTGTAGGCGCCTTCGATCGAAGCCCGCGCGAGCGGCGGGACCGGCTCCTTCGCGAGCGAGCCGAGCCCGGTCGTCGCGCGCAACGCGTCGACCTCGTGAAGGACGCGATCGAACAGCGGCAGCAGCTTGGCGTTATCCTGCCGCGAGAAGATCCACGCGCGGATCTGCTGGATCGGGGCGCTCGCGGCCGCGATCTCCGGCGCGACCGCGAGCGCCGACGTCCGATGCTCGCCGAGGATCGCGTGCGCGTAGATCACGTGCTGCTGGAGCTTGCCGGTGATCGCGGCGACCACCGCCGCGCGATCGTCGGGTTTGTTTCCAGCCTCGTCATCGTCGGGCTTGCGGAGGTCGATATCGACGAGTCGCTGGTACGCAGCGTCCGCTTCGACGCGGACGAGCTCGATGACAGGAGCGACGACGTCCGCTTCCTCGTGGCCGCCCTTCCTCGACTTCTCGACCTTGGGTGTCGTGTACGACGTGATCGGATCGGGATCGAGGTGAAGGTGCGTGCGGAGCTGCACCGCTTGGTCCTTTAGCTGCGTGACCGGCGGGCGGTCTCCGTGCATGCGCACGACCTCGTGGATCGCTCGTGTGGTCGCTTCCATCTGAGGCTTGAGTGCCTCGAGCTGCGCCGCTGGGATAGAAGCTCCCACGAGCGTCGCGCTCGCTTCCGCGAGGTGCACGCGTGTATCGATGATCACCTTCTCGGGATCACGCGCACCGTCCCACTTCTCGATCTCGTGCTGTGCGTTGCGCAGGCACAGCCGGATCACCTCGATCCGCGTCTCGTCCGGCGACCGGGATTTCGCAGCGGGATCGGTCGTTGGCTTGCGTTGAATCGGACCCTCGGATCGCGCGCTCGCGGTTTCCGTGGTTCGATCGAGCAACGGCTCCGCGGATTCGCCGGCGACGACCGCATCGGCGACCTTGTCCGCTTGCTGCTCGTGCGCGTCGTCGGCCGGGCCGAGGCCCTTGAACGACACGGCGCCGTTGCGCTGCTGGACCGGGGCCCAGATCCGGTCGTAGTCGACGGCGGAACCACCGATCGTGTCGGCGGCAGGGTCGGCGACGCGGTCGGCTGTCTCGCGGGGCTTGGATGGTTCACGCTGTGCACGCTGGGTGAGCTCGAGGGTCATGGCTACCTTCCTGGGTTCGGCGGTCGAGGCCGTTGTGGCGCGCGTATCGGCCAGCGCTCCGGCTGGTTGCTCGATGTTTTCGAGCAACCTTCTCTGCGACGTGCCGACACCGGCGCGCATGAGTCACCCGCAAGCTCTGAAGCACACCACTCCCGAGGATCGGTCACACAGCCCGGCACATCTGCCGAACCCCACCACCGGGATGGCGCGCCGCCGCTCTCAGCTCGTGACCGCCGAGCTGACCGAAGGTGACACCGCCGCCGTTGCCGCGCCCGCCGCAGCCGCCGCCGTCTCCACTTCGATCTGCGAACCGATACCCTTCCGGACAGACGCTCGCGTCCCGTCATCCAGCGAGGTTCTGGGTCTGGCTCGCGCTCGGCTTCCGCAGGGCCCCGACGCGGAGCTCGAAGCGGCGATCATCGAGACCCTTCGACGACCGATCTCGCCGGGCCAGGGTCCCCAGGTTGGCAACGCGATGCGGGAACGCGAGCTCTGCGAGCTGTTCGCGAAGCTCGATGTGGTCCAGGCGCATCACCTCGGGCGCAGGCTGGATCAGGATCGGGCGGACGACGTGCTGGCTCAGGCCTTTCGCCGCCTCGTGATCGAGCGTCGTCAGCGCCTCAGGACGTTTCTCGCGGATGCACGTCGCCGACAGGTCACGGCCGGGCGCTGAAACGTCAGCTTCTGCCGACCGCGCCGGCTACGGCCAGCCGACCCAGCCGCGGCGGTCTACGACCAGCCGACCCAGAAGTACACGAGCGCGTGGTAGCTGCGGTCACGGTGCGCGGACTCGATGGCCGCGTGGACGACGGCCTTGTCCTTGGCGTCGCCCTTCACGCCCGGCCACGGATCGATCATCACGAGGCCTTCGTCGCCCTTGGTGTCAATGCGATCGATCGTGATGCCGACCACGTGCGCGACGGCGTCGTCGAGGACGTCCTTGCCGCCGGCGCCCGGGATCGGATGGAGCTTCTTGAAGTTGGTCGGCAGCATCGCGCCGCGATAGCCGCGGCCTTCCTTGACCCAGTCGAGGAGTGTGGCGGTGGGCGAGGTGACGCGGCGGCACTGCAGGCGATAGCCGAGCTCGTTCAGCGACGACACGCGGCCGGCGAACCAGCGCTGGACCTTCTCGAGCGTGCCGCCGTCGCGCGCGGTGTTGAGCTCGTGGAACAGGAACTCCTGGATGCCCGGCGCGTAGGCCCCGGCGCGATAGGCGATACGGCGTAACAGATAAGCGGTCGCGGCGCCGGCGCAGGCGTTCGGGGTGTGGAACACCGGGACCAGGAAGCGAAGATCTTCCGGCCGCTGCAGGACCACTTCATCGCGGCTCACGATGCTCAGCTCCACGAGGTGCCGTCAGCGTACACGACACGCTCGCGATCGGGGCACAGGCGTCCAGCGTTTTGACGGAGCTTCGCCGAGCTGTGTCGAAGGGTTACCCAAACCGCGCACCGTCCTGATACCCGCTCCCGCGGCAATCGCTTCCCCCTCGTAGGTTGACAGTGTGTCAGGCTTCTTGTACTGACACAGTGTCAAGTATGCCACGCCGTCCCGACCTCGTTCGACGAGCCGAGCTCGCCCGCGCGGCGTTCGAGGTGTTACGTGCGCGCGGCATGCAGACGTCGATGCGCGAGCTCGCCGACGCGCTCGGTATCAAGCGGCCGACGCTCTACTTTTACTTTCCAGATCTCGGCGCGGTGTTCGAGAGCGTGCTCGATCAGACGAACCAGGCCCTCGCCGAGAGCGTCATCGCGAAGACCCGTAACATCGCGCATCCGCTCGATCGACTGCGCGCGATGGTGGACGTCGTGGTCGCGTTCCACCGCGAGCGACCGGAGCTGATCGGCGGGTTGTTCCAGCTGTGGGCGGTCGGCGGCCGTGACTTCACGAGCGTGCTCGATCGCGAACGCCGGATCGTGCTCGCGGTGCGCGACGCGTTGATCGCCGATCTGCGCGCGGGGATCGCGGCCAAGCAGGTCCGGCCATGTGCGCCGGAGCGGATCGTCACGCTCGTGCTCGCGGTGCTCGATGGCGTGCTCGTTCACCACGTGCTCGGGATGGCGCACGCGGATGACGTGATCGCCGAGATGACCACCCGGATCCTCGAACCACTGCGGATGCCCGCACGCAAACGTCCACGAAAGCAGGCCTCATGACCCGACCCTTGTTCGTCGCCCGGCTGATCGGAACCCAGGCCCAGATGGGGGCGCAGCACGGCGCGCTCGTCGCCGACGAAGCCGCGCGGCTCCTCGGCTTCTACCGCACGATGCCGGAGCGCACGCTTGCTGGCGACATGGGCGCGGCGGGCAAGCTTGCGGTGCGCGCACTGGCGACGAGCTGGCAGGCGCGGCTCGCCCGCGAGCGGCCACCCGAGCTGGTCGCGCGGTCGAACGCGTTCGTCGACGCGGTGCTCGCGAAGGCGCCGGGCCACGACGTGCGCGCGGCGCGGCTGACGCTCGCAACGATGGACTCGATGCAGAACTGCGTGTCACTCGCGGCGCGCGCGCAGCTCGGCCCGTTCGGCAGGCCGTTCGCGGCGCTCGCGGTGAAGGCGGCGGTGCCCGCGTGCTCGACGGTGATCGCGTGGGGGCGCGCGACCGAGGATGGCGAGCTGCTGTTCGCGCGCAACTTCGACTTTCCGGGCGTCGGGGTGTGGGACGCCGCGCCGGCGTTCGTGGTCTGCGCGCCGACCGACGGCCAGCGCTACGGCTTCTTCACGACCCGCGGCGCCGACGCGCCCGTGGTGACCGTCGTCAACGAGGCGGGCCTCGTGCTGGCGCCGCACACCCGCTGGCACCGCGGCATCACGTGGGGTGGGGCGATGATCGTCGATCTCGTCCACGACATCGCGCGCCGCGCGGAGACACTGGCGGATGCGATCGCGATCGCGCGCGAGCGGCCGGTATCGTCGAGCTGGGGGATCGCGATCGGCAGCAGCCGCGAGCGATCGGCGTGCGTGCTCGAGCTCGCCGGCCCGCTCGTCGATGTCGTGCGGCCGCGGTCGGGCGCCCATTACCTCGCGTGCACGAACCGCTATCGCACGGCGACGTTGCAGCACGGCGAGGTGTCGGGCTCGGCGGCGTGGGCGATCCACGCGGACCGTCGCGAGGCCCGGCTGCGCGCGCTCGTCGAGGGCCGCGAGCGACTGCTCACCGCGCAGGATCTCGCGGGCTTCCTCGGCGATCGTCGCGATCCCGGCGCACCCGCGCGGCGCCGTCACCTCGGCGCGATCCTCGCGCAGCCGCTCAACGTGCACGGCGTGGTCGTCGCGCCGGCGTCACGCCAGGCGTGGGTCGGCGTCGATCGCGCACCGTGCTGCGAGGGCGCGTGGGCGCGGCTCGGCTGGGACTGGAATGGCGCGGCCGGTGGCTGGGAGATCGGCGCGACCGCCGGCACCGGCTTCGAGGCCGCGATCGTCGAGGGCTTTGTCGCGCCGCAGGACGAGGCAACCCGCCATGTCCACGATGCCGCGCGCGCGTACGAGACGTCGCACGACGTCGCCGCCACCCGCGCTGCGATCGAGCGCGCGATCGCCGTCGATCCCGATGATCCATCGCTGCGGCTCGCCGCGACCTGGCTCGCGCTCGAGGCGGGCGTCCCGGATCGCGCGGTGATCCACGTCCATGCCGGGCTCGCGACCGAGACCGAACCGTACCGCCGCGGCCAGCTCCTGTTGTGGGGCGCACGCGCCGCGCAGCGGATCGATCCAGCGCTCGCGAACCGCTGGCGCGACGAGCTCTCGCGGCTCTCCGGTGACGGCGTCGACGAGCTCCGTGCGCAGGCGCGGCGTCGCCACAGCGGCAAGCCACACGCCAACTTGATGATGGCCGACGCCTACTGATGCAGGTAACGAACCCAGTGGGCTGGTTGATCCAGTCTCCCGCGACGCATACGATTGCGGCGCGCGCTCTTCAGCGCGCGAGGGGGATGACATGGAATACCTGCACGGCTTGCTCTTGATCGTCGGCGGTGTGCTCGCGCTCTCGGCCTTCATCATCGCGAAGAAACCCGATGCGAAGGCCTTGCTCGACAAGGTGACGCCGTTCCAGGCGTTCATCGGCGTTGCACTGCTCGTGGTCGGCCTGATCCAGCTGGTGCGGTTCGGTCCGATCAACGCGTTCCGCATGCTCAGCCTCGCGCCGCTCCTCGGCATCACGATCATCGGCGCGACCTATGGCGCGATCCTGCTCGGCTTCCTGTTCGGGATGCCGCAGATCGCGAAGTGGATCCCCGGCGAGTCGAACGCGGAGACCAAGGCCACCAACGTCGCGAAGAAGCTGGCGCCGTTCCAGGTGATCCTTGGCGTCATCTGTCTCGTGTGCGGTTTCCTCGTCATCCTCTACCAGCTCGGCATCCTGAAGCCCTTCTGAGGACCCCATGGATTACCTGTTCGCCATCCTCCTGATCTGCGCCGGCCTGCTCGGAGCGTCGAGCTTGATCGTCGCGAAGAAGCCCGATGCCGCGCGCATCATCGACTCGCTCGTACCGTTCCAGGCGCTGATCGGCGCGGGCACGCTGGTGCTCGGCGTGCTGTGCTTGCTGCGCTGGGGGCCCAAAGCGATGGTCGAGATGGCCAAGGCGATGCCGCTGTTCGGCGCGACGCTGTGGGTCTGCGTGGTCGCGGGCATGCTGCTCGGCTTCGTGTTCGCGGTGCCGCTGATGGGGCGCCTCGGCTCGGGGCAGCAGAAGGCGGCCGAGCTCTCGCAGAAGCTCGCGCCGTTCCAGCTGCTGATCGGCCTCGCGGCGATCGTCGCCGGTCTACTGCTCCTGTTGTTCCGCGCGGGCGTCCTGCCGCCAAACTTTCCCGGCAGCTACTGATCTAATTTGATCAGGCGCGCGCCGTAGTGGTGCGCGGACGTTTCCTCGTTGCGATCGGTCGCGGGAGGCGGCGCGGGAGACAGTGCGCTGATCCGAGCGCGGGTCTCGGCATCGAGCACGAGGTTCGCTGCGGCGAGCGTCGGCGCGAGCTGAGCGGCGGTGCGGCCACCGACGAGCACGCTCGTCACCGCCGGATGCGAGGCGACCCACGCGACCGCGAGTGTCGCCGGGTGGTGTCCGAGCTCGGCCGCGAGCGCGGTGAGCCGATCTGCCAGCTCGTAGTACGCGGGGTCGGCGTAGCGCACCTGGTACATCTTGTTGTCGCGGACGCGGCCGACATCGGGCGCGCGATTCGCGCCGTACTTGCCGGTGAACAGGCCGCCGCCCGTCGGGCTGTACGGGACGACGGCGACGCCGAGCGAGTGCGCCATCGGAAGGATCTCGACCTCGACCTGGCGCTTCGCGAGGTTGTACATCGGCTGCGTCGCGACGAGCGGAGCCCACCCGGCGGCGCGCTGCAGGCCGAGTGCGTGCGCGATCTGCCAGGCCGCGAAGTTCGAGCACGCGGGGTAGAGGATCTTGCCGGCGCGCACCAGGTCGTCGAGCGTGCGCAGGGTGTCGCCGAGATCGGTGACGTCGTCGAAGCGGTGCACGTAGAACAGGTCGATGCGGTCGGTCGCGAGCCGCCGCAGGCTCGCCTCGACGGCGCGCACGAGGTGGTAGCGCGATGATCCCCGCGCGTTCGGATCGCTGCCGGTCGGGAAGTACGCCTTGGTCGCGATCACGAGCTGATCGCGGACCCCGGGCTCGGCGCGGAGCAGCCTGCCGACGATCGCCTCGGAGCGCCCCTCGTTGTAGACGTCTGCGGTGTCGATGAAGTTGACGCCCGCGTCGCGCGCCGCGCGCCAGATCTCGCCGGCGGTTGCCTCGTCGGCATCGCCGCCGAACGCCATCGTGCCGAGCGCGATCCGCGAGACCTTGACGCCGGTCTTGCCGAGGAGGTTCATCGCGCGTTCATCGCCAGCTGGGGACGAGCACGATCCGGCTCAGCGAGCAAACGCCGCTTCGATGCGCGTCAGCACCTTCTCTTCGTCGCCGGACACCTTGCCGAAGCCGAGGATGCCGCCCGCGGACGTCGCGACCATCTTCGCGAAGCCGACGATCTGGTTCCGCAGCAGACGCGCTTGCTCGTCGTTGAGCTGCGCCGAGAGCGCCTTGATGTACGACTCCCACGCGGTGAACAGCTCCTCGGTGGGCCGCTTCTTCAGCCAGTCCTGGAGCAGCTCGTAGCCGTCGGTGCCGGCTTCGAGCCCCTTGCCGTGCGCGCCCTGGAGGATCGCGGTGCGCTCGTTGTCCTGGATCGAGCCATCGGCCCACGCGACGTAGATCAGCGGCACCAGCGAGAGCGCGGCGATCGTGTTCGCGCGCAACCCGAGCGAGACCAGCT
>JBKJUF010000557.1:0-4549 GCA_046590445.1 Kofleriaceae bacterium | reverse complement strand
GCCTTGTCGAGCGCGATCGCGAGGGTCGCCGAGTCGGGGCCGGTGTATGGGATCCCGAGCAGCTCACACAGCGCGGCCACCTGGGCCTCGCGGTTGCGGCCTTCGACGCCTTCCGCGATGTTGAAGATTAGATCCACGTCGGCTTCCGCCAGGACCCGCGGCAGATCCGGTGTGGCCTCGAGGTGGACGACGATGTGACCCTGGCGGGCGAGCGCGTTGGCGATCGCGATGATGGTCTCCGGCGGATCCCACTCGGCCTCGTCATCGCCCTCCTGGCTGCGCTTGACGTTGTACGTGAAGCCGACGCGGATCGGCTGCGGCCGGCGTTGGCGGCCGGTGCGGGTGCCGAGCTGGGTCGCGGTCGCGAGGCCCGAGCGCAGCGCGGCCGCGTTCAGGATCGACACGATCGTCCCGTTGTAAGTCAGCCCCACCTGCGCGGTCGCCGCGAACAGCGACGAGCTCGAGTTGAGCGCCGGCAGCGCGTTCGCCTCGAGCAGGAAGATCCGACCCTCCTGGGTGACCCGGTAGTCGAGCCGCGCGATGTCGCGCAGGCCGAGCGTCCGGATGACGTCGGCCGAGATCGCACGGAGCCGAGCCGCGACGTCGCGCGGGAGGTTCGCAGGGCAGCGGTACTGGACCTTGCCGGGCTCGAGGTTCTTCAGCCGGTAGTCGTAGATGTTGAACGGCCGCTCGCTCGCGCTCTCGCTGCCCGACTTGAGGTCGACCTCGACCGGGGTCAACAGGCCACCGTCGTGACCGACGCCCTCGATGAAGCCGAGCGCGATGTCGATGCCTTCGATGTACTCCTCGACGAGCACGCCGTCGGGGTACTGACGCACCGCGACCTTCAGGGCCTGCGCGAGGTCCCGCGCCTCCTTGACGATCGACGATCCCCACGGGATCACGCTCTTGCCGAGCTCGGTGTTGTAGATGCCCTTGCTCGACCCCTCGTGGTTCGGCTTGACGATCACGGGGAACGCGAGCCCGATGCCACGCTCGAGGATCGACTCGAGGTTCCGCGGGGTGACGAGCATGCCCCGCGCGGTGTCGATGCCGGCGCGCTGGACCAGCAGCTTGGTCAGCCACTTGTCGAGCGTCAGCGCGTTCGTATAGGCGTCGCTGCCGGTGTACGGCACGTCGAGCTCTTCGAACAGCGACGGGTAGAACGCCTCGCGCATCCGCCCGGACGAGCCCTCCGCCGTGTTGAAGATGATGTCGGGATCGATCGCCTCGAGGCGTTCGAGCAGGTTCGAAGCCGGACCGGAGACCTCGACCTTCTCCACTTCGTGACCGGCGGCTTCGATCGCCGCGGCGATGGCGCTGACCGTCTCGGCGCTATCGTACTCGGCTTCTTTTTCGGTCTCGCGGACGTCCGTGAGACGAAGATTGTGTGTGAACGCGACCTTCATGGAGTGATCACCACATAGCAAAGCGGTGTGACACGAAAACAGTCAAGGGATAACTCGGGGTTGCTAACCCACCCGCGACTCACACCGAATCGCGGTCCTCATACGTCATAACTAAGCATGCGCTCGCGTCATGCATACCTTGTTCTCGTCGGGCTCTTCGCGTGTGGCGGAGCTGCAAAGCCGTCGACGATGCCGAAGCCAGCACAGGCGATCCCGGCTGACGATCTCGCCGCGGCGAAACATGGAGTCGTCCGAGCAGATCCCTCCGACGGTGGACTCACCGCGAGAGATCCCCGGGTCACCGATCTCGACATTATCCGGATCCGCGCGACCAGCAAGGGCGTCGGCGGTGACACCGAGCTGACCTCCGTCGCCTCCGCCGATCTGTTCCGCGGCGCCAACGAGGCCGCGAAGGCGGGTAATACCAAGGACGCGATCGCGCGCTACCGCCAGCTGATCGCCGAGTTCCCCGAATCGATCTACGCGCCGGTCGCGATATTCAACATCGCGGCGATCTACGACGGCCAGGGCGACATGACGTCGACGATCACGACCCTGCGCGAGCTCGTCACCGCGTATCCGACCGCGCGCGAGTCGGTCGAGGGCCACCTCTACATCGCGGCGCTGCAGTCCGAGACCAAGCAGTTCGCGGCCGCGGTCACCACGCTCGACGAGGCGCTCGCACGCACGAGCCTCACCTACGCCGATCGGATCGAGGCCTTCGCCCGCAAGGGCTACGCGCTGATGGAGCTCAAGCAGTACGACCCGGCCGATGCGGCGTTCGCGGGCTCGATCGCGGAGTGGCGGCGCGCACCGACCCTCCAGGACCCGTACTACATCGCGATGGCGCACTTTTATCGAGGCGAGCTCCTCCATCGCAAGTTCGCCGAGAGCCCGGTGCGCCTGCCCGACGACCAGCTCGTCAAGGATCTCGAGACCAAGCGCGTGCTCGCGGTCCAGGCCTATGACCGCTGGCGCGACAGCCTCGGGTTCAAGCACGCCTACTGGGCCACCGCCGCCGGCTACAACATGTCGCAGATCTTCGTCGAGCTCTGGGAGGTCACGGTCAAGGCGCCATACCCGACGAAGCTCGATGCCGCCGGCCGCCAGAAGTACGTCGTCGAGGTCCACGACCGCGTCCGCGAGCACCTCGAGAAGGCGCTCGAGGGTCATCGCATGAACGTCGAGCTCGCGAAGGCGTTCGGCGTCGACACCTCGTGGAGCAAGGGCAGCGAGCAGAAGGCCGTGCAGGTCATGGAGCTCCTCGCGAAGGACACCAAGGGCAGCTACGTCACGCCGCGCCCGTGAGACGCAACCCGCCTGATTGGTTCCCCATCGTCCGGCGTCCGGTGTTATGAGCCGGCGAATGAAGACAGCTCTCGTCACGGCGGTCCTGATGGTGTCAGTCCTGTTCGCGCCCGCCTGCGGCAAGAAGGAGGACGGCGACGGCAAGCCGGCGAAGGTCACCGAGGGCGGTGGCGCTGCGAAGAGCGACGGGCTCGGTGCGAAGAGCGGCGGCGTGCCGACCTCGCGCGAGGGCCAGATGTATCTGCTGGGCCAGAAGCTCGCGCAGGCCGCGATGGTCAACGGCCGCGCGGCACCCGACGTGGTCGACCGCACGTTCAAGTCGGCGAACACGATCGCCGACATCACGCTCAAGCAGCAGCTCGCGCCGCTGCCGCCGGTCACCGGTGACCGCGCCGAGGATGGCGCCGCCGGCATGGGCTATCTCCTGAACGGGCCGGGCAAGCAGCTCGGCGCCAAGATCGAGACGGACTTCGGTGACACCAGCGCGGCGACGTACGAGCTCGCCCTCAAGATCAACATGCTGCCGATGCTCTATATCGATGATCCGAAGGACACGATGGGCGACCTGATGGCGGACCAGTTCGGTCGCCTCGCGACCCGCGCGAAGCTGCCGGAGACCGCGCTGAGCCCGATCATCGCGAAGCTCAGGGCGCGCGCCCCGATCTCCGAGGTCACCGACTTGGCGCTCGATCTCAACAAGACGCTGCCGGTGGCGATTGCCGCGATCTACGAGAAGGACGACGCGAAGAAGTAACGGCGGAAACGGTCCACTCCGTGCTGGCGTGGACTGATACGATGACGCGGTGAGGGTGATCGTCGTCGTCCTGATGCTCGTCGGCTGCGGAGGAGGCTCCGCGGGAAGCGGCGAGTGCGACGACGGTGATACCCGCGCCTGCTACCGCGGCCCCACCGACACCCGTGGCATCGGCACCTGCCGCGACGGCGTCGAGGTCTGCACGAACGAGCGGTGGGCCGGCGTGTGCGTCGGTGACGTGACGCCGTTCGTCGAGCGTTGCGATGGCGAAGACGGCGACTGCGATGGCGTCGTCGACAACGTCGAGAGCTCGGGCGACACCTGCGTCGCCAGCGATGGCTGCAGCGGCGAGAAGGCCTGCATCGGCGACACGATCGGCTGCGTCGCGCCCGACAAGAACGAGTGCGGCCTGTGCGGCGGACCCGCGGTCGTGGACGTCGGCATGACGTGCACGAATGGCGCGTGTCCAGGCGTCCTCGCGTGCACCGCGGAGCGTGATGCGACGAGCTGCAACGCGCCCGCGCAGAATGCCTGCGAGCTGTGTGGCGGTCCCGCGATCAGCGGGCTCGGCACGGCGTGTAGCGGCCCGGGCAACTGTGCCGGCGAGCTCGTGTGCAACACGGCGGGTAACAACACGACGTGCAGCTGCAACCCGGTCGCCGGTCAGTGCAAGGACAACGGCACGCTGCGTCCCGTCGTCGCGCCGGTGATCGGCGATCTCGTCATCACCGAGGTCATGCCCAACCCGTCGATCAGCGACACCGTTGGCGAATGGTTCGAGGTCGAGGTCACACGCGATGTCGATCTCAACCAGGTCGCGCTCGATCGTGCCGGCGATGCGGCCGCACCGATCGTCATGCAGTCGGCCAATTGCCTGCGCGTCACCGCGGGCTCGCGGCTCGTGTTCGCGCGCAATGCCGACCCGGCGATGAACGGTGGGCTGCCGACCGTCACCCACACGTTCTCGTTCTCGCTGATCACGGGGTCGACCGTCGCGCCGGGCGACGTCCGCCTGCTCCTCGACAGCGCCGTGCTCGACGCGATCACGTGGACTGGATCGACCAGTGCGAAGTCACGC
>JBKJUF010000470.1:0-7287 GCA_046590445.1 Kofleriaceae bacterium | reverse complement strand
AACAACCTCAAGAAGATCCAGCACGCGAACAAGAAGCTCGTCGAGGTGAAGGACAAGATCCATCGCTACGACTCCGAGCTCAAGATGAGCGAGGCCGAGGCCGAGGTGGCGAAGCTCACGCAGAGCTTCAACATGGATGTCACGACGGACTTCGGTCAGCTCGAGGACGTCATCCAGCGCAAGATCGACACGAACCGCGGCAGGGCCCGGGTCGCGAGCGACCTCTCGAACGAGGGGATCGACCAGATCAAGGCCGAGGAGCGCATGGAGGTCTCGATGGCCGACGACGCGCTCAAGGATCTCGAGGTCGAGCTCGGCATGCGCGCGCCGGAGACCACGCCGGTCACCGCGACCACGAAGGATCTCGGGCCGGCCGAGGAAGCACGCGAGCGCGACGTCACCAAGGTCACCGAGTAAACTCACGGGCAGTTTCGTCGTTGGTGTTCTGATCGAAGGGGAAAGCGTTCATGACAAACGGATCCGGAAAGCCGAAGCCCGCATTCTTCCTCGCGGTGCTCGCGGTGGTGGCAGGACTGGTGGGTCTTGCCTTCTATCGCTGCAACGCGAAGAAGCCCTCGTCGACGACGACGGGGGACAAGATCGACATGAAGGACATCAAGACCCAGGCCGGCGGGAGCAATGGCTCCGCAGCGCAGGCCGAGAACCCCGACCCGAACAGCGTCACGACCACGAAGGATTACTCGTTCGAGCCCGCGACGCGCCTCCCCGAGGTGCCGGGTACGGCCGACTACAAGAAGCTCGGCACGCCGCGCACCGTGCGGTTCGCGGTCAACGTGTGGGCAGGCTGGGCACCGATCGTGTGGGCGAACCAGGGCCACAAGGCGGGCAAGGTCTGGAAGGACGCGAAGGGCGGTGAGTTCAAGCTCGAGCTCGTCCTGATCGATGACCCGGTCAGCATGGGCAACACGTTCGCCAGCGGCGACATCCACATCGGCTGGGCGACCGTCGACATGCTGCCGCTCGTCGTCGAGCGCCTCAAGCGCGATCCGCGGTCGATGCCGCGCGTGTTCCAGCAGATCGACTGGTCGAACGGCGGCGATGGCATCGTCGTCCGCGACACGATCAAGAACGTCGCCGAGCTGCGGGGCAAGACCGTCGTGCTCGCGCAGAACTCGCCGTCGCACTACTTTCTGCTCAACGTCCTCCTCAACGGCGGCGTCCAGCCGTCCGAGGTCGACATGAAGTTCACGAAGGACGCGTTCCAGGCGGCGGCCGCGTTCAACCAGAACAAGAGCTACGCGGCCGTCGTGACGTGGGCGCCGGACATCTACAACCTGACGAAGGCCGGCATGGGCAACAAGATGCTGGTCTCGACCCAGACCGCGAACAAGCTGATCGCGGACGTCTGGTTCGCGCGCGCCGACTTCGCGCGTGACAACCCGGAGATCGTCGAGAGCCTCGTCCGCGGCATCTTCGACTCGATCGAGGATCTCAAGGCCGACGACAAGAAGCAGGGCGTCGCGAAGCTGATGGACGCGTTCTACGACCTGCCGCCCGGCACCGCGAGCACGATGCTCGCCGACGCCCACTGGACGAACTACGCCGAGAACCGCGACTTCTTCCTGAACCAGAACAGCCCGACGAACTTCGAGCGCACGTACAACACGGCGTTCCTGCTCTACAAGGCGATCCGCGCGGTCGGTACCAAGGTCGAGTTCGATCAGGTGATGGACTTCTCGATGATCAAGAAGCTCGGCTCCGAGCCGAAGTACGCGGAGCAGAAGAACGAGTACGAGTTCAAGTTCACGCCGACGAGCGGCATCGACGTCAACGTCGAGAGCGCGGTGCTGACCAAGACCGTCACCATCAACTTCTTCCCGAACTCGTACGACGTGTTCAAGAAGATGTCGAAGGACGGCAAGCCGGAAGCCCACTACGACCCGAACGTCGAGATCACGATCGAGGAGATCGCGAAGCTCTCCGGACAGTTCGGCGCGGCCCGCATCCACATCGCCGGGCACACCGACTCGTCGATGCGCGGGGTCGCGGACGAGAGCCTGGTGCGCGAGCTGTCGAGCCGCCGCGCGAACTCGGTCAAGGAGGCGCTCGTCAACCGGTTCAAGATGAACCCGAACCAGTTCGTCGTCGCCGGCTACGGCTGGGACAAGCCCGCCGACAAGAAGGACCCCGACAACCACGCCAAGAACCGGCGCGTCGAGGTCAAGGTGGTGCCTGCCGAAGCGCAGTGACGGAAGGCTCGATGGGCACCGACGAGACTGACAAGGACCGGGCGGCACCGCCGGCCGCCGAGGACGACGCCAAGGCTGCGCCGGCCGAGGTCGCGGCGTCCAAGGCGGTCACGCCGATCAAGAAGCCGGCGGCCGAGCCGGCGGCGAATCCCAAGCCGGCCGAGCCGGCAAAGCCCAAGCCGGCGGTCGACGCCAACAAGGTGCCGCCGGCGAAGAAGGCGGTCGAGGCCAAGGAGTCCGCTCCGTCCGCGGCCTCCGAGCTCGGCATCCCGCAGCCGCCGCCGTGGTACCGCACGCTCCGCGCCGACCCACCGGCCTATGTCCGGCTCGCGCTCGGCGGCGCGTTGATCGGCCTGATCCTGCTGATCTGGTGGTTCATCACCCGCGGCGCCGCGACCGACGCGATCATCTCGCCCTCGAAGCTGCCCGGCCCGGGCGCGACGTTCGGCTCGCTCGAGAACCTGATGGAGCGCGACATGCTCGACAGCGTGCTCGACACGCTGCAGCGGGTATTCCTCGGTGTCGTGCTCGCGGCCGTGGTCGGCGTCAGCCTCGGCGTGCTCGCCGGCGCTCACCGCGGCGTCAGCGCGACGATCGCGCCGCTCGTGATCTTCCTGCGCTCGGTGCCGATGGGCGCGCTCTTGCCGCTCACCGTCCTGTTGTTCTCCGACGGCGAGAAGCAGAAGTGGATGTTCATCTTCCTCGCGGTCGTGCCGTTCGTGTTCTCGGACACCGTCAAGGCGATCTCGATCGTGCCCGACCGCTACGTCGAGACCGCGCAGACGCTCGGCGCGTCGAACCGACAGATCATCACCAAGGTGCTCGTGCCGCTCTCGCTGCCCGACATCGTCACGAGCCTGCGGTTCCAGTTCGGCCTCGCCCTCGGCTACATCATGCTCGCCGAGGCCGGTAGCACGATCGTCGAGCACGGGCTCGGCAAGCTGATCGCGCTCAGCGAGAAGCGCGGGTTGACCGAGCAGGTCTACGTGCTGCTGTTCGTGATCGCGCTGATCGCGTTCGCGATCGACCTGCTGCTGCGGACGCTCCAGCGCGGCGTGTTCCCGTGGCGAAAAGATCTCTAGTCATGAGCGCCGACGATCCCAAGCAGCCGCTGTCGACCAACCCACCGGGCACCGGCACGGGTCCGGCCGGCGGCGAACCGGTGAAGCAGACGCCGCCCGCGCGCGATCCTGCAGCCGAGGCGGCCGCGCTCGCGGCGCTCGAGGCCGAGCTGCTCGGCGAGCCTGCACCCGCGGCCAGGCCGGCACCCGCGCCTGCTGCCAAGCCCGTCGAGCCGGCCGCGAAGCCAAAGTCCGCAGAGCCTGCCCCACCCGCCGCCAAGCCGGCCGCGGTCGCCGAGCCCCGCGTCACCGGCGGCGATCCTGCCGCGAAGATGGCGCCGCTCGCGAAGCCGCTGACCAAGGCGCCGGTCGTGATGTTCGACAAGGTGACGAAGGTGTACGGCACCGGCAGTAACGCATTCACCGCGATCAAGGACGTCACGTTCTCGATCCCGGACTACCCGGGTCGCGGCGAGTTCGTGTCGATCCTCGGGCCTTCGGGTTGTGGCAAGTCGACCGTGATCCGGATGATCGCAGGTCTCTTGCCGCAGTTCCCGCAGACCTCCGGCAAGGTCCTCGTCGACGGCAAGCTGGTGACTGGCCCCGGCCCCGATCGCGGCATGGTGTTTCAGGACTACACGTCGTTCGACAACCGGACCGTCCTCGAGAACGTCGCGTTCGGCCTCGAGTGTCGCGGCGTCGACAAGGCCGAGCGGCTCGACCGTGCGCGCGTGTGGATCAGCAAGGTCGGGCTGTCGATCAAGAAGGACGCCGACAAGTTCCCGCACCAGCTCTCGGGCGGCATGCGGCAGCGCGTCGCGATCGCGCGCACGCTGATCCTCGAGCCGCGGATCATCTTGATGGACGAGCCGTTCGGTGCGCTCGATCCTCCGACCCGGTCGCGCATGCAGGACAACCTGGTGAAGCTGTGGCGCGAGCAGTCGCCCACGATCTTCTTCATCACGCACTCGATCGAGGAGGCCGTCTACCTCGGCGATCACATTTTGCTGTTCTCGAACTCGCCGGGTACTGTGCTGAAGGAGATCCGCGTCCCGCCTCCCGATCGGCCGTCGATCGAGATGCAACGCGATCCGAAGTTCATCGAGGTCGTGATGGGGATCCGCGAGACCATCGACCGGCTCGAGACGTCCAACCGGGCAGGAGACTGAGGCATGGCCGAACCCAAGAAAGCCGGCCTGTTCCGCTACCTCAAGGAAGCGTTCACGTTCCGCTGGAATTTATTGTTGTTCGGTGGCGCGGCCATCGCAGCCGTGGCGTCGGGACATGCCGATATCGCGTTGCCACTCGTCGCCGCCGCCGAGGTCACGTACCTCGCGGGGCTCGCGACGTTGCCGCGCTTTCAGGGCGCGATCGACGCCAAGGCGCGCGCCGAGGAGCGTGGGGGAAGTGGCGTGCGCCGCGCCGAGCCCGAGGATCAGGGCACCGCGCGCGATCGGATCCTCGAGGTCCTCAAGTCGCTGACCGAGGACCGCCGCTCGCGGTTCCTCCGGCTGCGCGCGCGCTGCGTCGAGATGTCGAGAATCGCGAATGCGGTCCGCGGCGAGACCCGCGACTCGAGTGGTGCGTCGACCGAGCTCCGCACGCCCGCGCTCGATCGGCTGCTCTGGGTGTTCCTGCGCCTGCTGCTGTCCGAGCAGGCGATCGCGCGGTTCCTGCAGGCCGCCGACGAGAGCGGCATCGACAAGTCGATCACCGACCTCCAGGGCCGCCGCAAGAAGCGCGCGGACTCGGTCGCCGACGAGCTCGAGGCCGACGACCGCATCCTGCGCTCGCTCGACGACAGCATCTCGACCGTCGCGATGCGCAAGGAGAACCTCGAGAAGGCGAAGGGCAACGCCGAGTTCGTCGCGACCGAGCTCGATCGCCTCGAGAACAAGATCGCCGCGGTGACCGAGATGGCGGTGAGCCACACCGATCCCGACGACATGTCGAGCCGGATCGACGCGATCTCCGAGGGCATCTCGCAGACCGAACAGACGATTCGCGAGCTCCAGACGATCACCGGCGTTCACGACGAGACGACGCCGTCGATCCTCGACACCGATCTCGCGCCGGCGCGGACGATCGAAGGCAAGCGGTAGCGGAGGCATCCATGGCGACCACCGACAAGCCCGACAAGCCGGATCCGAAGTCCGACCCGAAGATCGACTCCAAGACCGAGACCAAGACGTTGGCCGGTAGTGACGGGGTCACGCGTGCGACCGCGTTGCCGCCGCACTTCCCGGCGTGGGCCGCCAAGCTCGCCGAGCTCTACTTCTCGGGCACGACCTCGATGTTCGTCGTCCACGGCAACACGTTCGACGTCGTGCGCGCCGGCCCCGACCGCTGGATCGGTCTCGCCGAGTTCCTCTCCGAGCAGCTGTTCGGCCGCTGGGATCTCGTCATCCACTACGACCTCGCGCGCGGGCTGCGGTGCTCCGCCGGCAGCAACGGCAAGCGGCTACAGGAGATGGTCGAGACCGCGAACAAGTGGCTCGGCGATCTGCGCGCCCTGCCCCGCGATCCGACGAAGGGGCTCGCCGCGATCGATCTGCTCGTGCAGAAGAACGTGATGGCCGATCCGGAGAAGCGGCTGCGCACCGCGATCCTGATCGATCACGCTGGCTACGTCGCGCCGAGCGGCGACCGCCTCGATCTCAGCGAGCAGACGCACATGGTGACGCTCCTCAACTGGGCGTCGAGCCCGTACGTCAAGCGGCTCAACATGGCGTTCGTGCTGATCGACCCGCGACTGTCGAGCATCGCCGAGCGGCTCTCCGGCAACCCGCACGTCGCGTCGCTCGAGGTCCCGCTGCCCGATGCCGCCGAGCGCGCCGCGTTCCTCGAGGCCCAGGTCAAGGCGGCCGGTCGCGACATCACGAGCTTCTCGGACTACTCGATCGCCGAGCTCGGCAAGCTGACCGCCGGCATCGGCCTCACCGATCTCGAGGTGCTGCTGCGGTCGACGATCGAGGGCAGCCGCCGGCTCGATCGTGGCTACTTCAAGGAGCTCAAGAAGCGGCTGATCGAGCGCCAGGCGCAGGGCATGCTCGAGTTCGTCGAGCCGAAGTGGGGCCTCGACACCGTCGTCGGCCACGAGGCCGCGAAGCAGCGCCTGCTCGACGACGCCGAGCTCATCAAGCGCGGCGAGCTCGAGACCGTGCCGATGGGCTATCTGTTCTGCGGCCCGGTCGGCACCGGTAAGAGCTTCCTCGCGACCTGCGTCGCCGGCTCGATCGGCATCCCCGCCGTCGTGCTCAAGAACTTCCGCAGCAAGTACGTCGGCGAGACCGAGGGCAACCTCGAGCGCGTGCTCAACGTGCTGCGGTCGATGGGCCCGGTCGTGGTGATCGTCGACGAGGCCGATGCGATGCTCGGCGATCGCGATCAGGGCGGTGACTCCGGCGTCGGCGCGCGTACGTTCGGCATGATCGCGTCGCAGATGGGCGACACCGCGTACCGCGGCAAGATCATCTGGATGCTGCTGACCGCGCGGCCCGATAACCTGCCCGTCGATCTCAAGCGCCAGGGTCGCGCCGAGGTCCACATTCCGCTGTTCTATCCGACCGAGCAGGCCGAGCTGAAGACGATGCTCGTGGTGCTTGCGAGGAAATCCGGCACCACGCTCGCCGAGACCGACGTGCCCGACGTCATCCCCCACCAGGGCAACCTGTCGGGCGCCGACATCGAGGGCATCATCGGCCGCGCGTTCCGCACGTCGCTCCTCGCGGGCTCGCGCACGATCACCAAGGCTGCGCTCACCACCGCGCTCGCTGGCTTCATGCCATCGACCCAGACGCTCGAGCGCGAGGCTCAGGAGCTCGCGGCGATCATCGAGTGCACCGACATCGAGTTCCTGCCGGCGTCGAAACAAGAGAAGCTCACCAAGTTCGGCGGCCGCGAGAAGCTGCAAGAGCGACTGACGGCGATCAAGCAAATCCTCGAGGAGAGATAACGATGGCGCGCGCAAGCTGGATTTCCGACGACACCACCCCCGATCTCGATGCCCACGTGGG
>JBKJUF010000402.1:0-3886 GCA_046590445.1 Kofleriaceae bacterium | reverse complement strand
CAACGGCGTCAGCCTCAACGGCGTCAGCCTCAACGGCGTCAGCCTCAACGGCGTCAGCCTCAACGGCGTCAGCCTCAACGGCACACGGACCGACGACGGCTCGCAGCTGACGGTCGCGGCGGTCGGCCCGACGCTCACGGCGACGCTGTCGAACGGCGCGACGCTGTCGCTCAGGATCGAGGGCGTCTCGCAGCTCACCGGCGCGAACAGCGACGTGTACGCCTATGACGTCTCGTACAACAGCGATGGCGGCTGGCTGCCGCTGTGCACCGACGACGCGGGCACTTCGGTCTCCGCCCTGGCGGTCTCGGGCGTGTGGAACACCCAGGCCGGCGTGGCTGGTGGTGGCGCGTACAGCGCGAACAGCAGCCAGTTCACGTTCGCGTGCCGCTCCAAGACGATCGCGAAGTGCGTCGAGCTCGGCTACAAGACCTGGACCGGCCGGACGACGGAGCTCGCGAGCTGCGTGCGCCTGCTGCGCGGTGACTTCTGCGGTGACGGCATGGCCTACACGGCCGACGGCACGGTGCTGAACCTCTACGACGCCGCCGGCATCCAGACCGACACCAACGCGTGGATGGTCGAGGCCGAGTGGACGCCCAACGGCGCGAGCTGCATCACCAAGCCGCGCTACACGCGCTTCGATCAGGTCCTCGGCATCAAGCCGCCGTGCGCGCTCGAACGGCTCAAGGACAACTGCGGCAACTTCGCGAACGGTGCGGTGCTGATCGACGAACTTCCCTGAACCGGCGTTCCGGGGGAGAATGCGATGATGGCGACGTTGATCGACCTCGCGAGCAAGCGCGCTCACAAGGTCACTGCCACCACCGTGATCGGGCGCGACGCGGCCTGCCAGATCCAGGTCGACGATCCGATGGTGTCCCTGACCCACGCCGAGATCTCGCGGACCGAGAGCGGCGGCTATCGGATCCGTGACCTCGGCAGCCGGCGCGGCACCTTCGTCGGCGCCCGCAAGGTCACCGAAGCACCGCTGCGCGACGGCGACGAGCTTCTGATCGGACCGTGCCGGCTGCGCTTCGATGCAGCGGCCCCCGAGTCGACCGCCGACGAGGCCGAGGAGCTGGTGCGGCTGCGGGCGATCGTCGGACTCGGACGGGCGATCGGCGTCGAGCACGACCTCGAGCGCCTGCTCGCGCGCGTCCTCGATACCTGCCTCGAGCTGCTGCGCGCCGATCGCGGTGCCATCGTCATCTACCAGCAGCACTCCAAGACCCCCACGCTCACCGTCACGCGCAGCCGCTCCGGCGAGGACTTCACGGTCTCCGCGAGCGTGCTTGGCCAGGTGATGGTCACGCACGAACCGTATCTCCGCACCGAGGTCGATACCGACGCCGTGTTGCAGCGCTCGCACAGCCTGCACACCCACGGCGTGAGGTCGGTCATGGCGGTCCCGCTGCGCTACCAGGCCGACGAGACCGAGTGGCTCGGCGTCATCCAGGTCGACTCGCGCGCACTCTCGTACGTGTTCGGCCCCAAGGAGCTCGAGCTGCTCGACGCGATCGCCGGTCCGGCCGCGCTCGCGATCAAGAACGCGATGCTCGTGCGCCAGGTCCAGTCCGTGATCAGCGACGAGGGGCGGCTGCTCGAGCGCGTCGTCCGTGACCTGCCGCTCGGGGTGGTCGTGCTCGACGAGCAACGCACCTGCGTGATGGTCAACAAGTGGGTTACCAGCCGGTACGCGGACGTCGGCGAGATGATGCCGGGCAAGGTCGTCGAGCGGATCGCCGGCGTGGCGTGCGAGACGTTGGTCGCCGGCGACGTCCGCACCCAGAGCACGTCCCCGGAATCCGAGCGCACGTTCTCGATCGTGGCGAACACCACCGAGGGTCGCCAGAGCGTGATCGTGATCAGCGACGTCACCGAGGAGCGCGAGCACCAGAACCAGATCGCGCACCGCGATCGCGTCGCCTTGATCGGCCAGCTCGCCGGCGGCATCGCACACGACTTCAACAACCTCCTCCACGTCATCGTCACCTACGCGAACATGCTCGAGGAGTCGATCCAGGATCCCGATGCCCGCGACGACGTCAAGCAGATCACGCACGCCGCAACGAGCGCGGCCGATCTCACCCGCCAGCTGCTGACGTTCAGCCGTCGCGAGCTCGTGAAGCCGAAGGTCATCGACGTCGCGCGCGCCGTCCAGGGCATGGAGAAGCTCCTGCTCCGCACGCTCACGGCCGAGACCCAGCTCGTCACCGCGATCGGCCCTCGGCTGCCGCGCATCCTGATCGACACCGCGCAGCTCGAGCAGGTCGTGATGAACCTCGTGGTCAACGCGCGCGACGCGATGCCGGCCGGCGGCAAGGTCGAGCTCCGGGTCACCGCCGTCGATGGCGAGGCCGAGCGTCACCACCACCGCTCGCTCGGTCCTGGAACGTACGTCTGCATCGAGGTCGCCGATTCCGGATCCGGTATGCCGCCGGAGGTCATCGCACGGATCTTCGAGCCTTACTTCTCGACGAAGGCGCGCGGCAAGGGCACCGGCCTGGGTCTCGCAACCGTGCACGGCATCGTCCAGCAGGCCGGCGGCGAGATCGGCATCGACTCGGTGATCGGCCAGGGCTCGACGTTCCGCGTGTACTTGCCGGCGACCGAGCAGGCCTCGGACGTGTCGCGCCTGATCCCCGTGTTCGAGCGTCGAAGTGGCACGATCCTGGTCGTCGACGATGACGATACGATCCGGCGGGTCACCGAGCGCGTCCTCAAGCGCGCCGGGTTCGACGTGCTGATCGCCGGCTCGGGCCCGGATGCGCTCGCGGTCGCGGCGTCGCACGCCGGTTTGATCGACGTGCTGCTCACCGATCTCGTGATGCCCGGGATGTCAGGCCGCGATCTGGCGCGCGAGCTGTCGGCCATACACCCCGAAACCAAGATCCTGTTCATGTCGGGCTACCATCAGCACAACCCGCTGGAAGCCGCACAGTTCCTCGCCAAGCCGTTCCACCGCGACGAGCTGCTCGACAAGGTCCGCCGCGCGATCACCGCGAACGCCGAGATCCGCGGCTAAGCTTCATCGCCTCCGACGACGCGCGCCTCGGGGAGCGCGACCGGATCGGCATCAGGGCCATCTGGATCGACCGGCGGCTTGCGGCCGATCGTGAACCAGTACACGAGCGCGCCGACGCCGAGCACGATCCCGACGACGGCGGCCTCGACGGGGCGGTCCTTGATCTGGGCGTACGCGATCCACACCGAGAGGCCGATGAAGACGAGCGGTGTGATCGGGTAGCCGGTCGTGCGATAGACCGACGTGAAGCCGCGCCGCCGCAGGACGAACACGGCGGCGACCGCGAGCCCGGCGAACACCGCGAGCGTGAACCCGACGAACCGGATCAGCTTCTCGGGGTCACCGACGAGCACGAACAGGCAGCCGAGCACGCCCTGCGTGATCACCGCGGTCACCGGCACGCCGCGCTTGTTGTGGTGCGCGAGCTGCCGCGGCAAGGCGTGGTCGCGCGCCATCGCGGCGTACACGCGGGGCCCGGCCATCACCATCGCGCTGACCGCCGAGACCAGCGCGAGCGCGATCACGCTGGTGACGAGCTGCCCGGCGCTGTGGCCGAACAGAGCGCGCGCCGCGACGTCACCGACCTCGAACACGGGCCCGCCGCCGGCTCCCGACGCGAGCTGCGGCGCGGGTACCGCGTAGAGGAAGACGAGGTTGAGGAGGACATAGAGCACCATCACCGAGCCGGTGCCGAGCAGCAGCGCGCGCGGGATCGTGCGGTCGGGCTGGCGGACCTCGCCGGCGATGTAGGCGGCCGCGTTCCAGCCGGAGTACGCGAAGCTCACGTACATCAGCGAGGTCGCGAAGGCGGTGGTCGTCACGTTGTCGAAGCCGCCGTCGCGCGACGCGAAGTTCGAC
>JBKJUF010000279.1:0-4555 GCA_046590445.1 Kofleriaceae bacterium | reverse complement strand
CTTGCCGTCGAGGTACACGCCGGTGTCCTTCCAGCGTGCAGCGCCCGCCTTGAACTCGGCGGGCACCCACTCGTTGTCGGTCTTGTCGCCCTTCTGCGGGTCCTTCACCTTGGCCGCGGATCCTGATCCTGGAGCGGGCGTGACGGGTGCAGCGGGCACCGGGTTCTTTGCCGGATTCGTCGTCGGGGCGACGGGCGCCGTGCGGACCGCGACGTCCTCTTGCTTGCCGGTCGCGTCGCGGCAGGCGACCAGTCCGAGGAGCGAGACGAGGAGGACGTGGCGCGAGGTCATGGGCTCCATTCTTGGCGTGGGTACATGCGCGTGCAACCGACGTGACCATCGATCCCATCGATCCCATCGGTCCCATCGGTCCCATCGGTCCCATTCCCGGCCGACAGCGGTGGACAGTTCCTGCAAGCGAGAGAGGTCTTGACTCTCCATGGCGGGACCCCGAGACCCGAGACATTTCCGTGGCCGTCCACTGAATCCAGGTGCTTGCCACGTGATCGACCGATGGCACCGCTGTTGCGTTACCCCTGACCATGGCGCAGAAAGCTGGGGCTCGCGTTCTCTTCTCGATGACGTTCCTGACCGCCGCCGTCGGTTGCGGGGTGGGTGACGACACCACGAACGAGGTGATCGATCCGAACCCGCTCGCGATCGCGTGCACGGACGCCTTCAAGGTCACCGGCTCGTACACCGCGGGCACGCCGGCGCGGCCGGTCGACGTCGAGGGCTGCTGGCCGGTTGGCACCTGGACCTTCCAGCTCGCGCTCGATCCGACCGACGACGCGATCCTCGACGTCACCGGTGACGCGCTGCCCGACCGCTGCGGCAAGGTCGCCGGCACGACCGCCGCGACCTTCGAATCGAACTACAGCTTCTCGGTGACGCGCACCGACGACGGTACCGGCTTCCTCGACAACATCACGATGAATGGCGGCGCCTTCCAGTCGAAGTGCGCGAACGACGACGGCAGCCAGACGACAGGCGCCTGCCTGTTCCGCCTCAAGGTCAGCGAAGGTGGCGGTGGCGAGTGCGAGGGTGTCCTCGAGCTCTACAGCGCCGATCGCAAGGAGTACTGGAACCTCCATCCCGAGCAGACGACCGGCGTTGCCGCGCTCTCGGGGTTCGGCGAGTTCACGCGCTACGACGTCGCGCAGAAGCCCTGAACGGATCGCATGGGGAAGTGGCTCGCCATAGGAGGACTCGCGCTGATCGTGCTCCTCGTGCTGATGTGGCAGCAGCTCGCGTCTTCGGACGCGACCCCGACGCCCGCGCCGATCGCGAAGGCTCCGGTCGCTCCGGTCGCGGCAGTCGCGCCGACGCCGACGCCCGTCGCGGTGGCCGTCGCACCCGAGCCGGTCGCCGCGCCGAGCGACAAGCCGGCGAAGCTCGATCCGCAGAGCGACGAGTTCTTCCGCAAGCACGACGAGGTCGTCGTCCCGAACCTCATGCGCTCCGCCGTGAAGTGCTGGGAGAACACCGCGAACAAGGCGAAGTTCAACCGCACCCAGAGCATCGTCCTCAAGTTCAAGCAGAAGATCACGAACGGCACCGTCACGATCCACGACGTCACCGTCGATGGCTCGTCGATCGGGGACGCCGCGCTCGAGGCCTGCTTCATCCAGCAGATTCGCAGCACCACATGGCACGACGACGCCCTGCCGGACTGGGAGCAGGAGGACGAGATCAAGCTCGGGCCGCGTACACTGAAGAAGTACACGCGCGAGAACATCGACTACGTCGGTCCCGAGGCGCCGCGCACGCCGGTCTACCTCCGAGGCGGCGAGTAGCTCGCGCAGGCGCGATCCGTGCGGCGTTGCGAGCGGCGCATCCGTGCGGCGTTGCGAGCAGCGCATCCGTGCGGCGTTGCGAGCAGCGCATCAGTGCGGCGTGACAATGACCGCGCGGAACAGCTCGATGGCCCATGCGAGGTCAGCGAGCTCGACGAACTCGTCGGCGCCGTGCGCCTGTGCGATGTCTCCGGGTCCGATCACGATCGCGTCCTTGCCGGCGGCCGCCCACAGCGCCGCCTCGGTCCAGAAGTCGAGCGCACCGACGCGCGCGGCGAACGGCCGGGCGAGCTCTGCGAGTGCGTCGCACGCGAACGGCTCGTGGTCGAGCGTGGTCTCGAGCGTGATCTCGGGATCGATCGCGTGTGCGAGCTCGGCGACCTCGCGATCCCAGCTCGCGCGGTCGAAGCCGGGGTAGGGCCGCAGCGACCACTCGAGCTGGCCGCGCGCGGCGATCACGTTGAACGCGACGCCGCCGGTGAGCCCGGCGAGGTTGAGGCACGTGCCGGTCATCCCGGCGGAGCCCTCGTGGAGGCGGCGCAGGGCGGCGTCGTCGAGTGCGGTCGCGAGGCGCGCGAGCTTGGCGATCGGCTTGGGCAGGTGATCGGCCTTCGACGAATGGCCCCCGGGCCCGATCGAGGTCGCGTGCTGCGCGAGGACGCCACGATGCGCGACCCCGGCGGCGCGTGCCGTCGGCTCGCACACGATCACCTCGCGGATCGGCGCGGCGTCCGGCGACGCGAGGAACGCCTGCATCACGCCGCTGCCAGCCTCCTCGTCGCCCGAGAACAGCACGCCGAAATCGCGCGGCTTCGCGGCGTCGAGTGCGACGAGCGTCGCGGCGATCGCACCCTTGGTGTCGGCGGCGCCAAGGCCGTACAGCCGGCCACCCGCGATGTGCGGCTGCCATGGATCGCGCGACCAGCCAGCGTTCGCCGGTACGGTGTCGATGTGCGCGTTGATGATCCGGCGCGGCGTACCCCAGCGTGCGAGGACGTAGGCACCGGTGCGGCCGTCAGTGCAGGTGCCGCTGCCGATCACGACCTCGTCGGCGCCGCGCGCGCGGAGTAGCGGGGCGAGGTGCTCGCAGATCGGACGCTCGTCGCCGGCGATGCCATCGGCACCGGCCTGCTGGGTCTTGAACGCGACGAGCTCGGCGAGGAGCTGCGCGGCGGCATCGGCCTCGGGAGTCATGATGGAGTCGCGTTCTCTGATGCTGACGAAGCCGACGCTGGCGATGCGAGCTCGTCGCGCACCTTGTCGGCTAGCAACGACTTCCACGCAGGGTGTCGGGCGATCTGCGCGAGGGCGCTGACGAGCAGCGACTTGCCGGGCTCGGTGCGGTGCCAGGTCGACGCTCCCGACGGATGCGGGAGCGCGATCGCGTCCATCTCGACGCCGCCGAGCGTGGCGCGCTGCACCGTGCCGACCACCTCGATCAGCTTCTCGGTCTCCGGGAACAGCTGCTCGATCGCGAGCTTGCCGACCGGGATGACGAGCCGCGGGCGCAGGATGCGGGCCTCGGTCGCGAGGTGACGACTGCACCGCTCGACCTCGTCGTCATCGGGGACCCGGTCACCGCCGGCCTTCGCCTTGCCCGGAAAGCATCGACACACCGCGGCCATGTAAACACGCTGACGAAAATCTTCCTCGGAGAGCCCGAGCTGCGCGAACCACTGAAACATGGTCTTGCCGGCGGTCCAGGCGAACGGCTTGCCGGCCGGGCCTTCGCGCACACCCGGCGCCTGCCCGATCAGCATCACCGGCGACAGCACGGGGTTCCCGGTCACCACCGGACGGATCATGTCCGGACAATCCGCGCAACCACGCAACCGAGTGACATGGCGCTTCAGCTGGACGAGCGCAGACACGGCCGCACTATGCCGCACTCATATGACACTGGCATCAGCGGGAGCGTGCGAACCGCGCTAGATACTCGAGCGGTCGCCAGTCGAGCGAGGCACGTGCCGAGCGCCCGCGAAGTCATAGGTGACCAGAAGGAGATCGCGCCGCCGCGGACGGAGATCACGCGGCATCTCGCGGCGGGCGCGCTATTCTTGGTTCGTGACGTCGACCCCCCACGAGCCGCTGATCCGCCGAGTGCTCGGCGCGAACTTCTTCGAGCTGAAGCTGTCTCGTCTCGCCTTCGAGGAAGGCGATCACACTTCGACGTGCAAGGTGATCGTCCTCGAGGGTGACAATGCGGTGGAGGTCGAGGGCAAGGGCGTCGGCGTCGTCGACGCGATCTATAGTGGCCTGCTCGATCGCTACGCGCGCGAGTATCAGTCGCTCAAGACGATCCAGCTCACCGGGTTCGACGTCGGCGCCGAGTTCGAGACCAAGAAGGCGCAGGCCGGTGTCGACGCGATCGGCCGCGTCACCCTCGATGTCACCAACAGCGAGGGCAAGCACTTCTCGTTCAGCGACAAGTCCCGGTCGGTCACGATCTCGATCGCGCGCGCCGTGATCGCGATGGTCCAGTACTTCGTGAACGCCGAGCGAGCGTTCCTCACGCTTCACAATGCCCGCCGCGACGCGCTCGCGCGTGGCCGCGAAGATCTGGTGTCGCGCTACACCGCCGAGATGGCCGAGGTCGTCGAGAGCACGAGCTACGCCGAGGTGATCGCGAATATCCGCAAGGAGCTCGGCTAACACTACTGCGTCAGATTATTTGCCTAAAAATCCGGATGGGTTTCGATCGTTTGTGAGATTCCTCGTCGGAGAGATCGCACATTCGTCCCAGGCGTGATCAAAGAGGG
>JBKJUF010000200.1:0-8508 GCA_046590445.1 Kofleriaceae bacterium | reverse complement strand
GCGCTCGGTCTCTCCCATCGACGGGGATGCTCACGCTGTGATCCTCACGCCGGGTCCGTATAACTCGGCGTACTTCGAGCACAGCTTCCTGGCACGCACCACAGGCCTCGAGCTCGTGCAGGCGCCAGATCTCTTCGTGGATGGCGACAAAGTGTTCTGCCGCACCACGCGTGGCCCCAAGCGTGTCGACGTGATCTACCGCAGGACGGACGAGGCCTTTCTCGATCCAGAAGTGTTCCGCGCGGACAGCATGCTTGGCGTGCCCGGACTGATGCGCGCGTACGCGGCCGGTAATGTCGCGCTCGCGAATGCACCGGGCAACGGGGTCGCCGACGACAAGGCGGTCTACCCGTTCGTGCCAGCGATGATCGAGTTCTACCTGGGCGAGAAGCCCATCCTCGAGCAGGTGAAGACCTACGTGTGCTTGTTCGACGATGACCGCAAGTTCGTGCTCGAGCACCTCGGCGAGCTCGTAGTCAAAGCCGTCGACGAGGCCGGTGGCTACGGAATGCTCATGGGACCGCAGTCGACCGCCGAGGAACGCGAGGACTTCCGTCGCAGGATCATCGCGGAGCCGCGTCGCTACATCGCGCAACACCGCGTCGAGCTCTCGTCGTGCCCCACATGGATCGCCGAGCGCGGTGCCGTGGAGCCTCGCCGTGTGGACCTGCGCCCGTACATCCTGACGTCGCGGGAGGGGCCTTGGGTCCTGCCCGGCGGGCTCACGCGTGTCGCGCTCAAGCGCGGCAGCTACGTCGTCAACTCGTCGCAGGGCGGGGGCAGCAAGGACACCTGGGTCCTCAAGGCCCAGGATGGTAACGGCGGGGGACGGCCGCTGGCCCACCCGTGATCTCGCGCGTCGCCGATCACTGCTTCTGGTTCGGGCGCTACGTCGAGCGCGCCGAGGCCTGCTCGCGCATGCTCGGGACCTCGGTCTCGCTCGCGCTCGATGCCGAGCTGCCCGCCGAGCAGGTGTGGCGACCGGTGCTCGTCGTGACCGGCGAGGAATCCCGCTACCGCGACAAGATCGCGAACGGCGACGACGATCACCCCGCGTGGGGCGACGGCGAGAGCGTCCAGCGCTTCATGGTGTGGGACGAGGAGAGCGGCGTGTCCTTGGTGCGCGCGATCGTCGGCGCACGCTGGAACGCGCGCTCGATCCGCGAGGTGCTCTCGCTCGAGGCCTGGGAGGCGATCAACGAGCTCCACCTGTGGATCCGCGGCGACATCGCCCCGGTCACGTTCGCGCAGCACCGCGAGGCGTTCTACCAGCACGTCCGGCGCGGCACCCAGCTGACGCTCGGCCTCTTGCGCTCGACGATGCTCCACGACGAGCCGCTCGACTTCATGTGGCTCGGCGTGCTGCTCGAGCGGGTCAGCCAGACCGCGCGCATCCTCGATGTTCACCACCACGCGTTCACCCACCTCGGTGCGCGCCACGAGGTCGTCGAGACCGCGTTGTGGCTGTCCCTGCTCCGCGCGCTGTCGGGCAGCGAGGCCTATCTCAAGCGCGCCGCCGGCCGCGTCAACCCGCAGGGCGTCGCGCAGTTCCTGGTCTCCGAGGCCGCGTTCCCGCGATCGATCGCGTACTGCGTGCACTCCGCGTACGCCAGGCTCTGCGGCATCCGGCCTCCGGATCGCCACGATCTGCCCGGTGGGGTCACGCTCGAACGCCTGCGCGTGCTCGACACCTGGGTTGGCGCGCGCCAGAAGGAACCGCTCGCGGGTCCGGCCGTGCACGACCTGCTGACCCACGTCGTCGACGAGGTTCACGAGATCTGCGGCACGCTCGGCAAAGAGCTGCTCGGCGCCGACTGACGTTGGGGTAGCATCGACTCGATGCGTCGGTCGGGTCGGTTGTTCGTCGCGATGCTCGGCCTGGTGCCGGGCGCGTGCGGCTTCTCGGCGTCGGTTGGCGGGCTCCGCCCCGACGAGATGATCGTGACGATCGTCGCCGACACCGCGGAGGAGCTCGGCACGGGCACGGTGAGCGATGGCGTGATCGCCGCGACCGGCAGGATCGAGCCCGACGCGTTCGTGCTTGGAGGCCTCCACGCCCGCGCGTTCCCCGGCGATCTGGTGACCGACAACGACACCTACGACTCGGCGGTGGCGAAGACCGTGGCGCTCACCGCTGCGGGCGCCGGCTATCGCCAGGTCCCGACCGACTGGGCGGCCGATCGTCCACGCGGGCTCGGCCTCGTCTCGAGCGCGAACTTCACGATCCTCTACGGCGGCGAGATCCTGCTGCCGCTCGGGACGATCCAGCTCGAGATCGATGCCAGCGAGCGAGCGATCGTGCAGGTCGCGCTCGATCGCGCGAATCCCGCGGCGTTCGGCGAGAAGCTGTTCGCGCACAACGAGGTGGCCTCGATCGAGCTCGTCGTGACCGAGCCCGGCTGGTATCCGATCCGCGCCGCGTACTCCGAGGGCGGCAGCGACGCGAACCTCGTGATGACGATCATCGAGGGACCTGCGCGCACCACCGTCGGGGCCGACCGGCTTCGTGCCCGCGTGACCGCGGCGCCCGGACTCGTCGTGTTCGGCTTCGACGGCCAGGGCTTCATCACCGACCGCGGCGAGACCGCCCGGCCGACGGTCAACGACGCGTTCGGCGTCGGCGCACCGCCGTTCGATCTCGGGCAGCAGATCGATCGATTCTCGTTGCGCTACGCCGGCCAGCTGCGCATCGACACCGCCGGCGCGTACACGTTCACCGGCAACGTCGGGATCGACACCAACGATGGCTTCCGGTTGTGGATCGATCGCGAGCCGCGCGCATACCGCTGGATGTCGATGCCGCTCACGCCGAGCGTGACCCTCGATCTCGAGCCCGGCTGGCACGACTTCCTCGTCGATCACGCGGACGAGATCGGCAACGCGCAGATCGCGATCACGATGATGGGCCCCGATGCGCCCGCGGGTGGGCCGATCGATCCGGCGCGACTGCGGCCCGCCGTTCGGTTCGGCAACACGTTCACGTATTTCGAGACCCTCGCGAAGCCACTGCCGGATCTCATGCAGACGCTCGTGCCGCTGCCGTTGCCTGGCGATACCCGGACCGTCATCGACGCGCTCGACTACGGCCTGCGGATCGAGAACCAGCAGATGTCGTCGTTGGTGGCCGAGCTGGTCGACTGCAATGGCACCAAGCCCCTCACGCTCGCCACGACACCCGGCTATTTCTATTTCTCGGCCAACCTCACGTGCCGCGGCAAGCCGACGAAGCCGGTCTTCCCCTACCAGTTCCGGCTGACCGATACGATCGCCGGAAACACGGGGTTTGTCGGCAACGGACAGACCCGCGACTACGGGATCTCCGCGCTCTACCACGGTGGCGATCGCCTCCCGTTCGCGACGGTGGTGCGCTACGAGTCCGCGATCGTGGCCACGCCAGGCGGCCTTCGCATCGCGGCGCTGCGCGCGATCGGCGCGCTCGATGGCGCCGTGGTCGAGGTCGCGGTCCGCACCGGCCTCGACGCCGCGAGCGTCGCGGCCGCGCCGTGGACCGTGATCGCGCCGGAGCTCACCGACGAGATCGCAGCGAGCGAATACGCGCAGTATCGCGTCGTGATGATCACCGACGGCTGGCGGTATCCAGCGGTCGACAAGCTCGAGCTCGACTACGTCGTCCCGAAGTGAGACCGCGACACGCGCGCCGCTTCCAGTTCACCGCCGAGTGCCGGGTGGCCCGGAGTCGGGTATCGTCACGCCGTGCCGAACCTGCTCGCGATGTCGTTCGAAGGCGAGCTCGCACCATCCTTCACGCTGCACTGCCTCGAGCCCGGCCACAACCTGCCCGATGGCTGGGGCCTCGGCTACTACCCCGCCGGCGAGCCGAGCGCGGCGATCCTCAAGGAACCGGCACCGCCGGTCGGCTCGATCCGCAGCCAGCTCGCGACCGCGTGGGAGCAGGTCGCGTCGAGCGTGTTCGTGCTGCACATCCGCGCCGCGACCTGGGGCGCGCTGTCCGACGCGAACACCCAGCCGTTCTCGCGCACGTGGGGCCGCCGCGACTGGTTGATCGCGCACGCCGGCAGCCTCGATCGCAAGCCCGCCGAGGTACCGGGCCCGTTCGAGCCGGTCGGCTCGACCGACACCGAGGCGATCTTCTGCGGGTTGCTCAACCGCTTCATCGAGCATAACTGGAAGAGCCTCGCCGAGGTCGATCTCGACATCTTCCAGGGCTGGCTCGGCGAGCTCAATCAGCTCGGCGAGCTGACGCTGTGCCTCACCGACGGCCGAGACCTCCTCGTGCACGCCGATCGCCGCGGCTCGCCGCTCCACCTCGGCTCGCTCGCGCCACCGTACGAGCGCATCGCGTTCGGCGACGACGACCTCGGCGTCGATCTGACGCGGCGCGGAGCGAAGAGCCGCAAGGGCGCGATGGTGTCGACCGATCCGCTGGTCGCGCTCGACGGCGATGCGCAGCGCGCGCTGCTCTGGCGCCAGCTGCCTCCGGGCGCGCTGCTCGTGATCCGCGAGGGCGCGGTGATCGCGGAGCGGTCTACTTCGGGTGGCCCGCTCGAGATCCCGCGCCACCGCTGGCGCCCCGCGCGCGCGGAGCACAAGCGGTTCGAGGTCGTCCACAAGACCGTCTACAAGTACGACGACCGCGTCGAGCGCTCGACGCACATCCTGCGGCTGACGCCGATGCACGACCGCCTGCAGAACGTGATCGCGCATCACCTGACCGTCTCGGTGCCCGCGCAGAGCCGCGACTACGAGGACGTGTTCAACAACCGCGTCCGCCGCCTCGTGATCGAGACGCCGTTCAGCGAGATGGTCATCGAGTCACGCAGCGTCGTCGAGGTGCTCGACGTCGACCCGCTCGGGTTTGGCCCGCTCCGCGTGAAGTCGCTGATCCCGCTCGTGTGGATGCCGTGGCAGCGCCAGGTCCTCGATCCCTACTTGCTACCGCCCGAGCTGCCGGAGACCGAGCTCTCCGAGCTCGCCGAGTACGCGATGAGCTTCGTCAAGCGCAACGACTTCGATCTGCTCGATACGCTGCTCGACATCAACCAGACGATCTATCGCGAGTACAAGTACATCCAGGGCGAGACCACCGTCCTGACCTCTGCATTCGAGGTCTACGTCAACCGCCGCGGTGTGTGTCAGGACTTCACGAACCTCTTCATCTGCCTCACCCGCCTGCTCGGGGTCCCCGCGCGTTACTGCTGCGGCTACATCTACACGGGCGTGAAGAACGAGAACCAGAGGCAGGGCGAGGCGTCGCATGCCTGGGTCCAGGTCTATCTGCCGCAGGTCGGCTGGAAGGGCTTCGATCCGACGAACGGGATCCTCACGCAGACCGACCACGTGCGGGTCGCGGTCGGCCGCAACTACCTCGACGCGACTCCGACGAGCGGCACGATCTTCGTGGGCGGTGGTGGGGAGACACTCACGGTGGACGTCCGCGTCGAGCCCCACAGTGGACGTCCGCGTCGAGCCCCACAGTGGGCCCTACGGCAGCGGCCCGTCGGGCTAACAGGCCCCGTGATTCGCCGCGCGGCGTGATATCGCTGGCGCGTGGACATCCTGAACCTGGCCGAGCTCGAGGCGCTGGCGCGGGACCGGCTCCCGCAGATGGCGTGGGAATACTACGCGTCGGGCGCCGACGACGAACGCTGCCTGCGCCGCAACTGCGAGGCGTGGGAGCGGATCGCGCTGCACTACCGCGTGCTCGTCGATGTCTCGCGGCGCGACCTGTCGACGACCGTGCTCGGCCAGCGGATCGCGATGCCGATCGGCGTGGCCCCCACCGCGTTTCACCGGCTCGCGCACGAGGACGGCGAGCTCGCGTCGGTGCGTGGCGCCGGCGATGCCGGCACGGTGTTCGTGCTGTCGACGCTGTCCAACACCGCGGTCGAGGAGGTCGTGGCCGCGGCGAGCGGGCCGGTGTGGTTCCAGCTCTACGTCTACCGCGATCGCGCCGCGACCGAGGCGCTGGTCCGGCGGGTCGAGGCCGCTGGCTGCCGCGCGCTCGTGCTCACCGTCGACGCGCCGCTGCTCGGTCGTCGCGAGCGTGACGTCAAGAACCGGTTCGCGCTGCCCGCAAACCTCGGCATCGAGAACCTGCACGCCGCCGGCTACGCGCGGCTGCCGCCGGCGAGCGGAGAGTCGGGTCTCGCGGCCTACGTCGCCGACCTCCTCGATCCCGGCCTCACGTGGGACGTGATCGGCTGGCTGCGCTCGATCACGACGCTGCCGATCGTGGTCAAGGGCATCGTCCGCGCCGACGATGCGGTCCGCGCGATCGAGCACGGCGCGGCAGCCATCGTCGTGTCGAACCATGGCGGCCGCCAGCTCGATGCCTCACCCGCGACGATCGAGGTCCTGCCGCGGATCGCCGAGGCCGTCGCCGGGCGTGGCGAGATCTTCCTCGACGGCGGCGTGCGGCGCGGCGCCGATGTCATCAAGGCCCTCGCGCTCGGCGCGCGTGCCGTGTTCGTCGGCCGCCCCGTGCTGTGGGGCCTCGCCGCCGGCGGCCGTGCCGGGGTCGCCGCCGCGCTCGCGACGCTGCATCGCGAGCTCGATCTCGCATTCGCGCTGTGCGGCTGTCCGGACGTCGCGAGCGCGACGCGCGATCTCGTAGGTCCCGTCGATCCCGAGGCCGGGAGTGAATCCCGGCCTCTCCATCTTGGGTCATGATCTGGACGATCCTCGGGACGATCGCGATCGTGCTCGCGGTGATCGGGATCGGCGTCGCCGTCGATCGCAGGTGGCACATCCTGCCGCGCAAGGATCAGCTCGAGGCGGCGAGCCGCCCGCGGCTGGCGGCAGCGGTGAGGGCTGCGATCCACGCCGCCGGTGAAGCGCCTGCGACCGCACTCGAGGTACGCGCCGCCGAGATGCCGAGCCTGCGCGCCCGACCGTGCACCGCGTGTCGCGCGCCGACCGAGCCGCAACCGGATGATCGCGTCACCTTCGATGGCCGCGAGCTCGTCGTGCTGCACTCCCGCTGCACGCGCTGCGGGCACGCTCGCTCGACCTACCTCCACGTGACCTGAGGTGTCAGACCGATCCCGTACGGATCAGGTGATGCGCATCTACTTCGTCGGCAGTCACGCGACCGGAAAGACCACGCTCTGCCGCTACGTCAGCCGCCGGTACGGGCTGCCGATGATCAGCGAGGTCGCACGTGCGGTGCTCGCCGAGATGGAGACCGGGCTCGACGCGCTTCGCACCGACATGGACCTCGTCGCCGAGTATCAGGAGCGCGTGTTCGCGCGCCAGGTCGCGGTCGAGAAGCTGCACGACGGCAAGTTCGTCTCGGACCGCGCGTTCGACAACCTCGCGTACGTCGCGGAGCACACGACGAACGCGGCCGCGATGATGAACGACCAGCGGTTCCACGACTACATGAAGTGGGTCAGCGAGGGCATCGTGTTCTTCCTGCGGCCGCACCAGTCGCTGCTCAAGGACGATGGCGTTCGCGCCGGCGTGTCGTGGGACTCGGTCTTGCGGATCGACGGCATGGTGAAGCTCATGCTCGAGCAGCACCGGATCAGCTACCTGCCGATCGAGAGCGTCTCGATGCAGGAGCGCGTGCGCGCCGTCGAGTTCGTGCTCGCGCGCTGTGGCCTCGGGCTCGCGGCCGCACCCACGAAGGGCCGCCCTCGCGCGCAGACCATCCCGCCGACGATGCACGCACCGATGTTGCCGCCGAAGGGCGTCGAGGCCTGGCCCTACCAGCTGGTCGACGGCGGCGATCACGAGGCCTGAGCCCGATCGGGTCACGTGCTACGGTCGAAGCCGTGACCGCGCCGGTGCCGCTTCATCACTACTCGTATCAGGACTACCTGAGCCACGAGGAAGCTGCGAACACGAAGCACGAGTTCCTGAACGGCGAGATCTACGCAATGGCCGGCGGGACGCCCGAGCACGGCGCGATCGCGATGAACATCGGCGCCGCGCTGATCGCGCAGCTCCGCGGCCAGGGCTGCCGCGTCCAGTCCTCCGACGTCCGGATCCGCGTGCTCGCGACGGGGCTCGCGACCTATCCAGATGTCAGCGTGGTCTGCGGCCACGCCGAGCTCGATCCGCTGAGCCGGATCACGATCACCAACCCGATCCTCCTCGTCGAGGTCCTGAGCCCGAGCACGGCCGACTACGATCGCGGCGAGAAGCTCGATCACTACAAGCAGATCCCGTCGCTTCGCGAGGTCGTGCTCGTGAGCCACGACGCGCGGATGCTCGAGGTCTGGCGCCGCGACGAGCGTGATGCGTGGTCTTCCCAGCAGATCACGAACGGAACCGTGACGCTGTCGTCGGTGTCCGCCACGCTGGCGCTCGACGACGTCTATCGCGACGAGCTCGCGGGCTGAGCCGCGACGATCGTAGTCTCACATGCGTGCATGGTCCTCACCGCTACTTGTCGACGGCGGGCGATTAGTTAGTTCGGATCCCAGATCGCCGTTTTCCGTCGACGAATCGGCCGCCACTCCGTGATTTCGCGCGCCTCGGCCGGTGCGCGGCGCTCCCGCGCCCACGTGGGCGCGCTGAAAA
>JBKJUF010000072.1:0-4426 GCA_046590445.1 Kofleriaceae bacterium | reverse complement strand
TACCAGGGGCGCGCGACGGAAGCGACGGAGCGGCTCGATGACACGGCCACCCAGGTCGAACGCCTCGGCTGCGCGCGCATGCAGCTGCCGCGCACCGAGCTCGCGATGCTGCGCGCGCGCGCCGCGCTCGCCGACACCTCGCGATTGCTCGACGAGCGGGTCCGCGAGGCGCGCGTGCACGGCGACAGCCTGCTGAAGGAAGGCGCCCCGTGGGCCGCTGGGCTCGGCCATCTGGTGCGTGCGGCGAGCTACGCGTGGAGCGGAACCGCGAACGCCGCCCGCGTCGAGCTCCTTGCCGCGGAAGAGCAGCTCGTCGGCGCCGGGATGATGGGCCTTTTGCAAGTCGCGCGGCTCAGAAGAGGCCGGATCGAAGGGGGCGCCGCAGGCGATGCACGCGCCGAGGCGGCGCGCAGTTTCCTGAAGGACCTCGGGGCGATCGCCCCCGACGCCGTCGCCATGCACCTCCTTCCTTGGCCCAGCTGACGAACGGCGAGCCCTTGATGTACCCTGGCGCGGGCTTCGGGGTGGGTCGGTGCTCGTGCGGTGATGCTGGTGATCCGGTCGGCCGTGGCGCTCGTAGTTTCAGGGAGGCAGTCAGTGTCAGACATCGCTCAACATCTCGCCGTCTCGCACAAGGTCGACATCGAAGACCTCGACTGGGAGGCCGCGCGCCGCATCGGGCTCACGAAGCAGGAGGTCGAGAACCTGCTCTACTTCGCGGACATCGAGAGCCAGACGGTCCACTACTTCCTGGAGGTCTCGAAGCTCAAGGTCGCGCGCGACCCCGAGCTGCTCACGTTCCTGACGATGTGGAACTACGAGGAGTACTTCCACTCGTACGCGATCACGCGGCTACTCAAGGAGTGCGGCGTCGAGGTTGACACCGCGAGCGAACGCGCCGCCAAGGTCCGCGCCAACGCGCGTTTCAAGGCGAAGTTCGAGGACTTCATGCAGGGCCTGATCGCGAAGTCGGTGCCCCGCACGTTCATCTCGCTGTGGATGTTCTGGGGCGCACTCCAGGAGTGCCTCACCACGCAGGCCTACGAGGAGCTCGCGAACCTCACGAAGAACCCGGTGCTCGAGGAGTTGTGTCGCCGGATCGCGAAGCAGGAGCGCCGCCACTTCGCGTACTACTTCGGCCAGTCAAAGCGGAAGCTCGAGGGTCGCCGGTTCGACCAGAAGTTCGTCCGCCTGATCGCGAACAAGTTCTACGCCCCGGTTGGCGGCGGCGTGAAGACGGACGCGGAAGGGGCGCGGCTCGTCGCGCAGCTGTTCCCCGGCAACCGGATCTTCGAGGTGATGGGGTACATCGAGAAGAAGATGGCGATGCTGCCCGGCATGGACGGCCTCGACTGCGCGACCCGGTGGGCCGCCCGCGTGCAGCACATGCTGCCGCCCGAGACCCGCGCGTCCGACGTGCCCGAGCACCTGCAATCCGCGGCTTGATCTCACTCCAGCTCGCTCCGATCCTGGCGGCGACACGGTCGCCGAAACGACCGACGCCCACGTTTGCAGCGTGGGCGTCTTGCTGTCAGCGCTCCGGCGCGCGTGATCAGTACGCGTAGCCGATGCGGAAGTAGCCGGCCGGCTCGACGTTGTCGTTGTTCTCGCCGGACTTGTTCATGTTGCGCATCGCACCCATTGCGAGCGCGACGTTCATGCCCGAGTCGAACGTCCAGTGCCAGCCGAACATCACCTGCGGGCCGAGCGAGGGCTTCGCCTCCGTGCAGTTGCCGTCCCAGTCACAGTCCTGGTCGTCACCGAAGTCGCGGATCATCACGCCAGGCTCGATGAACGGACCCTGGAACACCCGCTTGAAGTAGATCGGCACCGTCAAGCCGAGCTCGTAGCCGCTCGTGTCGTCGATCTCGAACACGTTCGCGTCGCCGCGAATCGTGATGTTGTCGCTCATCGCGTGGGCAACCGAGACGCCGTAGAAGCCGAACATCCAGCCGATCGGGTTGGTCGCGATGTTGGTCTTCTTCCACTTGTGGAGGTAGTCACCGCGCTCGCCGACCTTCACCGGATGACCGTTGATGTGCGAGACGTTGCCCCAGTGCTCGTTCATCGGCGCGACGACCGCGCGAACCGGCGGCGGCGCCGGCTGGTTGACGCTCGCGTCGGCCTGGATCGTCACGATCGTGCCCTCGGCCGGCGGCGGCGGGGGCATCTCGGCATCCCCCTCTGACAACGCGCCGGGCTGCGCGAGTGCGGGAGTCGAGACCAGGAGGACCAGCAGCGCGGGAGCCAGGCGACGGACCGAGGTGTTCATGCTGAGGTCTAGAGCAGCTGCGATGCCAGGTTCGTCCCGCCGAGCCAACTCCGCGTACCGCCTTGGTTTGCCACCTCATGCCGGCTGTTGACCGGTGGTTGCGCGTTCGTCAGGGATTGGCCAATTCCTGACAATCGTGTCGCGATGTCACCGGCCTCCCGATTGCGATCGACGAGATCAGCGCAGGACCGTCAACGTCCGCATCGTGCCGCGCGTGACCCCGAACTGCTCGTGGACCTCGGCCCGCCGGACGACCTCGGCAGGCGCGATCGTGCCCGCGAGTAGATCGCGGTAGGCGGCGTACAGCCGCGCAGTCTCGCCAGCGGTCTCGCGAACGAGCTCGATCCGGAACCGCGCGACGCCGCGGGCGAGCAGGTCGGGGACGAGGCTCGCGGCGCTCTGGGCCTGCGCGTTGAAGACCGTGTTGCGACAGCCGACGTCGACCACGACCGGGTGCACGAGCCCGACGCGATCGCGGAGCGCGACCTGGTGCTGCTCGCACGGCCGACCACACGTGCGGTAGTCGCGGCCGCTCGACAGCAAGTGCGCGTAGACGCAGTGCTCGGTATGAAACGTCGGGATGTGATGATGGATCGTCACGCCGATCCGGCCGCGCGGCGCGGCAGCGAGCAGCGCGAGAAGCTGCTCGCGATCGAGATCGTGCGCGGCGGTGACGGTCTCGAGCCCGCGGCCGAGCACCCATCCGGCAGTGACCGAGTTGGTGACGTTCAGCGAGAAGTCGCCGTGCAGGGCAGGGGCATCCGGCTGCGCGCCGGCGAGCGCCTGGAAGTACGCGAGCGAGCCCCAGCTGCGCACCAGCACGTGATCGGGTGCGAGCCGCGCGAGGTGCGCGTCGATCTTGTCCTCGCCGGGCTTCTGGACGCGCACCGTGGCGATGCCGACCCGCACGCCGCGAGCCCGCGCGCGCTCGACCGCGCGGCCGAGGCCAACCAGCTCCATCCAGTCGAGCTCGACCTCGTCGGCGCCGGCGTCGAGCACGGCGTCGAGCTGGGCATCGGTCCGGCACAGCGCGACGAGCGATGGCGACGCAGCCCGTGCGGGAACTGCGTGAGCGGCGCGGACCGCATCGATCAACGACGCGCTCGCGACCACTCGCTCGACGCGAACGACCGCCGCGTCGAGCTGGGCGACGAGTGCGCGCCGCACTTCCTTGAGCTCGGACACCGGGACGTGCAGGCCGCTCGCGAGGCCGGCGTCGTCGAGCGTGCCGAGGTGAAACGCGGTGCCGCCGAAGGAGCCCAGCTTGTCGGCGAGCACGTCGTGCGTGAGCCCGGCGCCGCGCGCGGCGGCGAGCGGGCTGCGGGTCGCGGCGGACACGCTGAGCGGCCTGGCGCCGGGGCGGTCATCGACGCGGACTGCGGTCGCCTCGAGCGGCATGCCGGCAGCGCCGCGCACGCGGACGTCGACGCGGATCCGCTCGAGCGCCTGGCGGCCGGCCTCCGCGGCCTTGTCGCCGGCGCGGGTGACGCGCGGATCGGACGTCACCCACACGAAGTCGCCGGCCCGGACGGCGGTCAGATCGGGACCCGGGCGGCCGAACGACAGCCGATAGCCATCGCGCGTCGGCTCGACGGCGAAGATCGGGCCGCCTTGCTCGTGATCCTCGGGTCGCCCGCGATCGAAGACGATGCCCATGCCCGCGCGCGGCACCAGTGACGGGCTCGGCATCACGGTGGTCTCCGAGGGCGTGCGGGTCGCCTCGGGAACCGCGGCCGCGCCGGTGTTCGGGCGCTGGCGAGCATCATCGACGACCACGACCGAGTCGCGATCGACGAGCGTGACCCGGCCGAGCGGGAGCCCGCGATGCCGCGGGAACCGGCCCTCGACGAGCGTCTGGTGATCGGCGCCGCCGAGGAAGCCGCGAGAGATCCCGCGCGAGTACGCGACGTGGAGCGACGCCTCGTCGCCGGGGACCTCGACGGCCGGGACCAGCGACGGCTCGCCGACCGCTGCGGCCGCCGCGGCGCGGTAATGAGCGACCGTGGTCGCGACGTACTGGGGCCCTTTGAGCCGGCCCTCGATCTTCAGCGACGCGACGCCAATGTCCGCGAGCGCGGCGACCGCGTCGGTACCGACGAGATCCTTCGGCGACAGCAGATACTCGACCGCACGCGTGAGCTCGGCGAGGTCGAG
>JBKJUF010000546.1:0-3484 GCA_046590445.1 Kofleriaceae bacterium | reverse complement strand
AGCCGCTGTACTTGCTGAACAGCACCTTGTCTCCGGCCTTGACGTCGAGCGGGATGATCTTGCCGTCCTTGTCGCGCTTGCCTGCGCCGACGGCGACGACCTTGGCCTGGATGGGCTTCTCTTTGGCCGAGTCGGGGATGAACAGACCACCAGCGGTCTTCGCCTCTTCTTCGAGGCGCTTGACGAGAATTCGATCGTGTAGCGGACGGATCTTCATGAAGTCACTCCAGCAGTTGGTTTCGCGCTGGTACCTATAGACACCGTGGTCGGTCTTGGCAACCCCTCGCGGCGACTGCTAACAATTTTCTGGTTTCCCAAGAAAAGTCAAAGACTTGAAAATCCCGCCGTCGGGTCGTTTTCGAGCGGGTCGAGGCCTACGGCGCGCCGATCAGAACGTGCCCGAGACGCCAGCGCCGTCGTGCGCGACGTAGGGACGAGCGCCGCGACCGACGTGCACGCGTGGCATCGCGCTCTGGATCAACTTGATCGACAGGTACAGCCCGACCGCACTCGCGACGCCGGTGATCTTGCCCGCGGTGCACATCCGGTCACGGTCGGTCGAGCAGCCAACCGCGGTGAGCGTGATGCCGGTGACGAGGCCCATGCCCGAGAGTGTCGTGAACGTCACGCCCGCGGCGAACTTGCCCTCGGCGCGTGGCTGCGCCCGCACGAAGACGTCGCCGGCCGGCAGGTGTCCGACCGAGAGCCGCGTCGGTGCGCGATCCTGGGAGTGCAGCGTCACGAACCGCAGCGGCTCGACGAAGATCGAGCACGGCGTCGTGCACACCGCGTTACCGTCAAGCCGGACGTCCCATCGAACCTCGGCGGTCGACACGAACGTCGCGCGCGAGCCCGGCAGCATCGGCTGGGGCTGGGGCTGCTGGTAGGGCTGGGGCTGCTGGTACGGCTGTGGCTGTTGTGGCGGTGGCGCGTGGGGGTCGTATTCCGGCGGCATCGGCGGCTGCTGCCTCCGGTTGTCGTAGGGATCGTTGGGCTGAGGAGGTGGGTCGTGACTCCCGCCCGGCGCACCAGGCTGGGCCGTCGCCACCCCGAAGGTTCCTCCGACGATGACGAGCGCGATCAAGCCAAGGAAGTGCCGCATGGATGGTCTCACCTGGACGGGCCACGACCATTATCGCGTGGCTGCCACCGCAACGGACGCGGTGCGCGAAGTTTGCCGTCAATTTCGCGGTGCCGCGGATGTGGTAGACAGGCCGACAGGATGGCGCCACTGACCGACTACGAGAAGTACATCCGCACCGAAGAGCTGCTCTCGCTGCAGAAGTCGCCCGAGGCGTTGAGCTGTCACGACGAGATGCAGTTCCAGGTCGTGCACCAGGCACACGAGCTGTACATGAAGCTTATCGAGCACGAGCTCCGCTTCCTGTGCACGCTCCTCGAGCGCGGTGATGTCGCGCGCGCGGTGACCACGCTGCGTCGGGTCGCGACCGTGCAGCGCGTGCTGCTGCACTCGGTCGACCTGCTCGACACGATGGCACCGACCGATTACATGACGATCCGCCTCGGCCTCGGCCGTGGCTCGGGTCAGGAGTCGCCTGGCTTTCGCACGATGCTCAAGATCCCGGGCGAGCTGGTGTGGCCCGCGTTCGAGGCATTCCTCGCGAAGAACCAGGTGACGCTGCGCCGGATCTACGACGAGCCGCACACCCACCATCACCTGCTGCAAGTCTGCGAGGGCCTCGTCGACTACGACCAGCTCCTCCAGACCTGGCGCTATCGCCACCTGATGCTGGTCTACCGGATCATCGGGACCGGCACGCCGTCGCTGAAGGGCAAGCACTCCGACCTCCTCGCGCACGGCCTCAAGACGCGGTTCTTCCCGGCACTCTGGGAGGTGCGCGACGAGCTGTTCGGCGAGTGGACCGCGGCACAGGCGGCCAAGGGTCACGAGACCGGTTATCACGGCTGATGTCGCGCGCCGCTTGGTTCAGCCTCCTCGCGGCGCTGCTCGTGACGACGCCGAGCTGCGCATTCGCGGTCAAGCATCCGGCGATCGCCGCGGGCGCCGTCGCCGGCACCGTGGCGCTCGGCACCTGCGAGCTGGCGGCCTCCGATCACGGCCGCTGCTTCTTGACCTCGGGTGCCGTCGGCGTCGGCCTGGCGGTCATCGCCAGCGTCGCACTCTGGCTCGGCAGCGAGGACGAGGTGGCGCCGACGACCTCCGAGCCCGCGCCCAAGATCGACTGGGAGAAGGTTCCGGACACCACGCCGGCGGAGCCGACGAAGGCGCCTCCGCCACTCGATCCAGCGCCCACGCCGCCGCCGCCGCCGCCAACACCGGGACCGCCGCCGACGCCAGCATCACCAGCGCCTCCGACTCCGACCCCACCGCCGCCGGCGCCGACGACTCCGACCACGCCGCCGCCCGCCTCGTGATAAGCCAGCGGCATGGCTGACCCCGTCGCCGATAGCCTGCTCGAGTACCGCAAGCTGTTCCCGGCCCTCGAGGACTGCGTGCACTTCATCTCGCACTCGCTCGGCTGCGTGCCGGCGCAGGCCAAAGACGACCTCGGCGAGTTCTTCGACCTCTGGCAGCGCAAGTCGATCACGGCGTGGAGTGACTGGTTGCCCGAGGTCGATCGCGCCGCCGCGCGGATCGCCAAGATCATCTCGGCCGATCCCGGCACCGTGATCATGCAGCAGAACGTGTCAGGCATCATGGCGACCGTCGCGTCGTGCTTCGACTACACGCCCGAGCGCAACAAGGTCGTCTACGAGGAGCTGCAGTTTCCGACGGTGTCATACGTCTGGCAGGCCGAGACCCGGCGCGGTGCCGAGTGCGTGCTCGTCCCGTCGAAGGACGGCACCACGATCGACACCGACGCGATGTGCGCGGCGATCGACGAGCGCACGCTCGTGGTGCCGATCTCGCACGTCGTGTTCTCGTCGGCGTACATCCAGGACGTCCGCAAGATCTGCGATCGCGCGAAGGCGGTCGGCGCGCACGTCGTCCTCGACTGCTACCAGTCGATCGGGGCCGTGCCGATCGACGTCAGCGACCTCGGCGTGTCGTTCGCGTGCGGCGGCTCGGTGAAGTACGTGTGCGGCGGACCGGGCGCGGCCTGGCTCTACGTCCGCAAGGATCTGATCGAGCAGTTCTCGCCGCGCGTCACCGGCTGGTTCGGTAACGAGGCGCCGTTCGCGTTCACGATGCCCGCGCAGAGCTACGCCGACACGGTGTGGCGCTACATGGGCGGCACGCCGGCGGTCTCCGCGCTCTACCAGGCCCGCGCCGGTCAGCGGATCATCGGCGATATCGGCGTCCGCAAGATCCGCGAGAAGAGCGTCGTGATGACCCAGGCGTGCATCGACTGGGTCGACGAGCTCGGCATGAAGCTCAACAGCCCGCGTGAGGAAGCGCGCCGCGGCGGCTCGATCGTGTTCGACTTCGTCGGCTCCGCGGACGTCTGCCGCGAGCTCAATCGCCGCAAGTTCTTCTGCGACCACCGCCCCACGGCGGGCA
>JBKJUF010000520.1:0-3592 GCA_046590445.1 Kofleriaceae bacterium | reverse complement strand
CGCGAGCGCAGTCTCGAGCTCGCCGCGCGCGTGGGAGTCGCCCTTGCGTGACGACGTCTCGATGCCGCGGCGGTACACGTCTGCGGCCTCGTCGCGGCGCCCAAGGGCGACGAGCGTTCCGCCCGCCATCAAATAGGTCGGTACGTAGTCCGGAAACTTCTCGAGGAGCTCGGAGAACGCTGCCCATGCCTCGGCCAGCTGGCCCTGGCTCTTGTGCTCCATGGCGAGCCCGTACCGCGGAAATGGATCCGTCGGAGTACGGCTGATGAAGGTCTTGAAGGTAGCGATCCGGTCCATACGAGAAGCAGCTAGGAAGCTAGGCCCGTGACTCAACGCAGCACCCTGTCGGGTCTTACAGAGCGCCGGAAGATACGCATGACTTTTGGCCAAAGGCCAGTCAGAGCACGTCAATTTGGCTATCCCGTTCGTGATATAATGATGCAGTCCAACGGGTGAAGCGCTCCTATTCGAGGTTCATCGGGGTCGATCTAGGGGGTGGTCGTGGCAAGACCACCGCGATCGCCGAGCTCCGGAGTGGGCCAGCCGGTGCCGAGGTCATCGAGGTCGCGACTCGGTCGGGGAAGCAGCCGTGGTCGGACGAGACGTTGATGCAACGGCTCACGCGGGTCGGCGCGGATGCCGTGATCGCGATCGACGCCGCGCTGACGCAGGCCGCGTGCGGCAGGTGCGCCGAGCCGGTCTGCCCAGGCATGGAGGCCTGCAGCGATCCGGCGACGGTCTGGCTGCGGACCGAAGGTCGCGCGCTCGTCCGCAACGTCGCGGTCGAGTCGATCGGCGCCGGACCACGGCCAATGCTCACCGCCCAGGCGCGCCTCGCACCGTATGCGCATCGCGCGACCGACGTCGTGATGACCTACGAGCGCGGGCTCCTGCCGCTCGCAGCGCTCGGCGCGACCAGCGGTGCGATCGCGGCGCGCGCCGCTCAGCTTCGCCGCCGCCTGCGAGGCGTCGGATTCGAGCTTCACCAGAACCTCCTCGAGGTGTCGCCGGCGGCGACGATCGCGGCGCTCTGCGACGAGCGCACCGCGCGCGGTTACAAGCGTGATGCAGATCCGTGGCGCACCCGTGCGTTGATCCTCGAACGGCTCGGCGACCTGTCGTTCGCGCCGCAGAGCCGGATGGCGCGCGAGGACGTCCTGCAGAACGATCACTGCTTCGATGCGGTGATCAGCGCATACACTGCGTATCTGTGGGCGCGCGACGGCTGGCCGACTCCCGAAGGATTCTTCGTCGAGGACGGCTGGATCGTCGCGCCGCCGTGACCCGGGACGCGCCGGTCACAGCAGGACTTCGTACGCCGCGGTGACCTCGGCGAACCGGCGCTCGAGCGCACGACGCCGCTCGCCATCGACACCCGGCTGCAGATCGGGATGGAGCGCTCGCGCAAGCCGGCGATAGGCGCGCTTGACGACGTCGAGGTCGGCCTGATCGTCAATCCCGAGGAGGCGCAGCGCCGCCGCGCGTCGTGGATCGGGGTGCCGGCGATGGGGTGCGCTGCGCTCGGCGACGACGCCCTCGACCTCGAGCGCCTCGACGCCGCGCAGGAAGTGGATGAACGCGAGCAACCGGAACCGCGGCGTGCGCGCGAGCGGCCAGATCTGATCGAGCCGGCGCGGCTGCAGCATCGCCGCGAGCATCCGACGATCCGCCTCGTCGACTGGCTCGGGTGCGAGCTCGGTGCGCAGCGAGAGCCGGATCCCGGCGAGCTGGCGGACGAGCGACTCCGCAAGGGTGCCGTCGAGCTGCTGCTCGAGGTGCGCGCGCGCCCAGCCCGCGAGCGACACCTGGTGCGTGGCGCCGGGCGGATACGCGGTGACGCCGCCTTCGAAGAGCAGCGCAAGATCGTCCTCGCCTGCGAGCCGCACGAACCGCGACACCAGTAACTTCTTCGCGAGCTCGCCATCGCCGACCATCGCATGGCCGCGCCGCAGCACGAACACCTCGGCGCGATTGCCGCGCGGGGTGATCGTCAGGACGCCGCTCGCACTCTGCCGCCCCAGCCGATAGGCCAGGCGGACGAGGTCGCCGCGCTTCAGCGTTCGGCGAACGGTTTCGGACTCGCGCACGCGGTCATCTTCGAGACCGCGGCGACGGGGGGCAATTTTTCGGCTCCCCCAGATCGAGGCTATCGGCGGATTGCCGACGGCCCGATCGACGAATCACATGAAGCCGGCTTTACGGCGCTCGACGATGAACTCGGTGACAGTGTTGCGGACGTCCTCGCGGAACGTCACGAGCCCGGCTGCAATCTCGCGCAATGCGGTGACAGCAGGCTTGTTATCGCAATCGACTCCCGCGGTCGCTCCGCGCGAAAGCTGGCGTGCACGTTCTGCAGCGAGCACGACGAGCGCGAAACGATTGGGGACCTTGTCGAGACAGTCTTCGACGGTAACTCGCGCCATGGACCGCGGAACTTACTCGGATATTAGTTCCTGTCAAGTCCGAGGCTTGCCAGAGAAGGGATGACCCTCTACCCTGAACTCGCCGTTCGGGTCCTACCGGCAAGTAGGACACATCCGGGCGTCCTTACTCGTGACTCGTGGGGCTCCTTAACTTATGCCCGTTCGTCCTGCAGCGCCATCACACCTTCCGGCACGCGGCCCGGTCCAGATCGAGCTCGACTGGGACGCCCTCGAGATCGCGGTGGAGCGCAACTCCCCGGATACCGACAGCTACCTCGACCTCACCACCGGCCGAGTCCTGACGATCACGACCGGCGATCCCGAGGCCGCGCTCAACCGCCAGGCCGTGTCCGAGAACATCCGCAACTTCCTGCGAGTCGAGCCAGCCTCGTCACGCGAGCAGTATCGCTGGATGGAGCGCTTCGTCGGTTCAGTCGTCGACGAGCCGCTGCGCGAGCGCCTGATCATCTCGATCGATGGCAAGGGCGCGTTCCGCCGGTTCAAGGACGTGCTGCTCGCCTACCCCGCCGAGCGCGAGCGCTGGTTCTCGTACCGCGCCGACCTCCTCCACTGGCACATCCGCAACTGGCTCGAGCAGCACGACATCGCGACGACGAACGAGCCACCGTGGGGTCCGGTCGAGGCGCCGCAGGAGCTGCCGACGGTCGGCCGCCCGGTCGTCCATGGCACCGAGGCTCCCGGCGAGGCGCTACGCCGGCAGGCCCGCGACCTGATCGAGACCATCCCGGCGATCGAGCTGCCCACCGCGATCGCGTTCCTCGAGTTCCTCAAGCAGCGCAGCGCCGAGCAGATGGCGAGGTCTGCCGTCGAGCACGATCCGACCGACGCCCGCGACGACGAACCGTCGTGAGCGCGGAGTCCCGCGTGCCGACCATCGACCAGAGCGATCGGACCGAGCGAAGCGAGCGAAGCGATCGGATCGAGGCGGCGATCACGCGCCTCGTGCAGGAGGCGCCGGCCGTCGACGACGCGGTGGTCACGGCGCTCGTCGACGATCTGCGCGGGATCGGCTCGCGGCTCGCGCTGTCGATCGCGCGCGTCGTCGAGCTCGTCGCCGAGCAGCTGCGCAATCCCGGGACCGGGAGTGAATCCCGGTCCCTCCATTCCGGCCCCGGCATCGCGCTACCTCCGCTCGCGATGGCGTGCGC
>JBKJUF010000387.1:0-24570 GCA_046590445.1 Kofleriaceae bacterium | reverse complement strand
GATGGAGCGAGCCAGCGGACGCTGGCGAGCGGGACCCGAGATGGAGCGAGCCAGCGGACGCTGGCGAGCGGGACCCGACCAGCCGCGCGAGCAGGTTCAGGGCACGAGCTCCTGGAGGAACGCCATGCCGTCGGCGCGCGCCGTGATCAAGCCAAGCGTCAACTTCGCGAGCGCGCGCGCCATCGGCGGGCCGTCCTTCGAGACCTTGGTCAGCGTCGATTCGGAGGCAGCGCGGCCGGCTTCGGTTCGCGACAGCGTCACGAAGGCTGCGGCGACCGTGAGGCGGCGGTTCGAGCTGTTCTCGGAGTCGCGCAGCATGCCCGCGAGCTTCTCGGGCTCGTTGGTCTTCGCATAGGCTGCGGCGAGCGCGGGGAGCATCGCGACGCGAACGTCGTGCGAGGGATCCCCGAGCAGCGGCTCGAGCAGCTGAACGCTGAGCGCGGCATCGCGGTCGACAAGGCCGATCGCTGCGGCGGCCGCCTGCGCGCGCTCGCGCTCGGCACGCGATGCAAGCGATCGCTTGAGGCGCTGGACGACCTGATCCTTGGCGGCGACCCGCGCGATCGTGGTCAGCGCGAGCTGGCTGAGCTCGGGGTTGGGATCGCGGACAGCGAGCGCGAGCGTTCGATCGAGGATCGCGGGTTCGAGCTTGTCCTTCTGTGCCGCGAGGCGTTCGAGGGCAGCCTTGCGGACCTGGGGATCGGAATCGGCGAGCGCGGCGGACAACGTCGCGCCAGCCCGCATGCCCGACGCGAGCGCCGCGTCGACGGCTTCCACGCGAACCAGCGGCGAAGCGTCGGCGACCGCGATCCCGATCAGCTCGGCGGCACCGGTCAGGCGTGCGGCACGGAGCAGCGTCAGCTTCTCGCCCTCGTCGGCGCGCTCGAACAGCCGAGCCATCGCGGTGGTCGCGGCCTTCGGTGCCTCCTGGCCGAGCCCGCCGATCGCGCGAATCGCGATCACCCGGACGTCGCGATCGGGATCGTCGAGGAGCTGGACGAGCGCACCCGCGATGTTCTCCGTGACCTTGCCGTCCTTCGCGGCGGCCATCGCGAGCACTCGCGCCGCATCGGCGCGGATCTCGCCGCTCGGATCGCGGACGAGGCGCGCGGCGATCACGACGCCGTTCTTCGCGGGGTCGGGACCGTCGGCGACGCACGCCATCACGAGCCGGCGAACGTCCTGCGATGGATCATCGGTCGAGCTGGCGAGCATGCCGCGTGCGGCGTTGCTGCCGGCGAGCGCGGCGTTACAGAGGCCCTCGACGCCGATCGCGTGCAGCGACGGATCCTCGGTCGTGCGTGCGGCGAACCGCAGGTACTCGAGGACGGCTTGCGGCTTCTTCTTCGCCAGATCGGCGAACACCTTCGCGGCCTCACGACGCGGGCGGCCCTTCTCGCGCCAGAGCTGGTTGATGCCGCCGATCGCGACGCCGACGCTGGCACCCGCGGCGGCACTCGCGGCGAGCCCGCGTGCGGCGCCGATCCGCACGACGTAGTTCTCGGTCTTGGCCATCTTCGACAGCCGTTCCTGGTACGCGCGGCCCATCTGGCCGGCAGCGGTCGCGGCGGCGGCCCGGATGTCCTGATCACCGTCTTTCAGCATGCGATCGAGCGCGTTCGTCGCGGCGCCCGCGTTGCTCGACGCGACCTCGCCCCACGCGAGGGCGGCGGCGACGCGGAGCGCCTTGTCGAGCTTCGGATCGTCGAGCATCGTCGCGAGATCGCCGCCGGCGCGCAGCGGATCGGCCTTCGCGTAGAGCGGCAGCGCCGCGGCCCGGACCGCACCGGACTTCGAGGTGAACGCGGCGCGCGCGGCCTCGATCAGGTTCGGCACCTTGGGCAGCGGATCGAGATCGCGCAGCAGCTCGATCGCGAACACGCGGGCCTCGGTCGGCGCTCGATCCTGAGCGATCAGCGACGTCAGCGCGGTCGCCGCCGTGGTGACGTCCTTCGCGATCGCGCCCTTGAGCTGCGTCTTCGCGCGCTCGCGGAGCGCGGGCGGCGACTCGGGATCGGCGAGCACCGCGACGGCCGTCGCAGCCTGCGGCGTGTCCTCGGTCGTCACCGTCGTGACCTCGACGAGCAACTCCCGGCGCGTCGCGGCATCGGGGTTGCGCGCGAGCGCGGCCTCGAACAAGGTCCTCCCGCGTTCACCGACGTTGCGCACCGACGCGAAGGCGATCCGTCGCAGCTCGGCGTCGTTCGAGATCAGCGCGTGCGTCAAGGTCTCGGTGTAGACGTCGGGACGGCGCTGCGCGGCGGCGCCTGCGGCGGCGACTGCAGCCCGTTGCACGGCCGGCGAAGGGGTCGCGAGCGCGGCCTCGACGAGCGCGACCTCGGGGACGCTCCCGCGCGCGATCGGTCGCAGCGCCGTGAGGAGCTCCGCGAGATCCTCGGGATCCTTCGCTGCCTTGCGCAGCGGCTCGAGGGCCGCATCGTTGCCGCTCGCGTAGTCGACGAGCCCGGCGAGCTGTGGCGTCATCAGCGATCGCCACAGGGCGGCCCAGTCGTCGCGGCTCGCGCCGAGGTCGTGGTTGCCGATCTTCTTCCACTGCTCGGGCGCGACCATCGCGCGTGTCAGCCCGGTATCCGCGACCTCGTCGCCGAAACCGCCGGGCAGCCAGAAGAAGCCGGAGAGCCCGGCGCGGCCACCGCGGACGACGACGTGATCGCCGCCGGCGCGCGGCGTGAGGTCGAAGTAGACCCGGCCACGCAGCGAGACCCAGATGATGATGAGGATGATGAGCGGCACCGCGGCGATCGTGCCGGCGATCGTCAGGTAGTAGCGCTTCGAACGTTCCACCACGGCGATCTCGGCGGCGGTTGCCGGCGCGATGCCTTCGGTGCGGAGCGCGCGCAGCTCGCCGATCGTCAGTCTCTCCTTGCTCGCGGTCTTCGAGCCGAGCAGATCGAACGCACGGCGCGCGGCCGCGCGGGCCGGTGCGGTCTGCTCGCGGACGCGCTGGGTCAGCACCTCGTGGCGCAGCATCCAGGTCGCGCCGTTCGCATCGCCACGGATGATCACGCCACGCTGCTCGAGCACGCTGAAGGCGTGCTGGGCGTACGCGGGATCGATGTTGATGCGGCGGACGACCGATTCGAACGGCCGCGGGCCGAGGCCGCCGACGGCGAGCTCGGCGCACAGCCGCATCGCCGAGCGCTCGTTGCCGGTCGCACGACACGCGTCGAACAGCCACGCCTCTTCGAGCTCCGTGGGCCCGCCGAGCTTCTGCAGCGAGGCCGCGTTCGAGATCTTGAGATCGCGCATCGCGAGCCCCGCGAGCTGTAGATCCGCGGGCAGCACCGGCTCGCCATGACCGATGCCCATCACGATCGTGCTGGCGAGCGCGGGATCGGCCGCGACCCCCGAGAACGACAGGATGCGGTCGAAGATCTTGCTCGCCTCCGCGGCGGGCAGCCGCGTCAGCTCGTAGCGCGTCGACGGCGGGAACAGCGAGCCGGTGCGGCGCTCGATGTTGCCGAGCACGTGCAGCCGCTCGCTCGCGCACACGAACAGGAACCGAGCCTTGCCACCGGAGCGGCTGATCACGCGCGAGAACAGATCCGAGATCTCCATCGTGGCGCGCTCGTCCAGGCACAGCAGATCGACATCGTCGACGACGAACACGAACTGCTGGCCGGCGACCGCGTTCGCGACCGCCCGCGTGATGAACATCGTCGGTGACTCGCCCGCGGTCGGCTGGATGCCAAACGCCGAAAGCCCGGCGGCGAAGCTCGCGGCCGGCTGCGACAGGTCCTCGCAGGCAAGCGCGACGATGCCATGATCGCGGAGGTGCGGGATCAGGCCGGCGCGGACGAGCGAGGTCTTGCCGACACCCGGCTCGCCGAACAGCAGCCCCGCCCGAAACCCGTCGGCGGTCACGAGCTTCGCGATCGCGTCGCGCTCCTTCTCGTGCCCCTGCCAGACGTCCCGCTCCGCCTCGCCGTACGGGTCGAGACCTCGCAAGGGCGACACCGTTCCCGGATACGTCGCGGCCACCACGTCCGCACTATACACAAGGATGGCACCCGACCGAGCGGTTCCCACGGGCGCGACGACCATGCCGGCGTATGATCGACCAGATGCCGCCTCGGGTTGGAGCACGGTTCATGGTCGAGCTGCTCGCCTGGCTCGCGGGTGGCGCGGCCGTGGTCGGCGGCGGATTCGTCGCGCACGCGGGTGGCAGTACGGGAACGCGGGTCACCATATGGGGCGCGGCGCCGAGCAGTGCGGCGTTCGGCGGCATGACGTATGGCGGCGCGGTGCCGACGAGCGGAGCGATGATCACCGAGGCGCGCGAGGTCGAGATCGGTGCGACCGGCGAGATCCGGATCACCGGAATTGCGGCGACGGTGGATCCGGCATCGGTCCAGCTCCGCGATCTGACGGAGCCCGCGCTGACGATCACGGAGCAACGCTTCGTACCTGGTGCGACGACACCGACCGCGCTGCTCGCGCGTCGCATCGGCGAGCAGGTCACGGTCGTGACCACGAAGGGTGAGGTCGCCGGCGTGCTTCGCGCCGTCGACGACCAGACGATCGTCGTCGAGACCGGCGCGCGCGATGCACGGCGCCTGAGCGTGATGCGACGCGACGGCTACGTGCTCGACGTCCGCGTCGCGAGCACCGGCACGGACCTGCCGACGATGATCTGGCGCGTCGTCGCGAAGCAGCCCGGCAAGCACACGGTCGAGCTGACGTATCGTGCCGACGGCATCTCGTGGACCGCCGACTACCTCGCGGTCATCGACGATGCGGGCACCACGGTCGATTTCTCGGCCTGGGCCACGCTGAAGAACGCGACAGGCGCGACGTTCGAACGTGTTGAGCTCACGCTCGTCAGCGCGGGCAACACGGTGGCGCCGGGGACAAGCACGCTCCGGCCGCCGCCCATCCCGCTGCGCTTCACGACGCCGACGCCCGTCAAGATCGCCGCCGGCGATGCGATCCAGGTCGAGCTGATCCCCGCTCGCACCGCAGCGAAGGCCCGACGTGTCGTCACCTACGAGGCGATGCCGGATCCCTCGCTCAATCACCAGGAGGATCCGGCGACCGACTGCGCCTTCCACAACGGCGTCAGCGCCGACACCGGCCGTGCGGAGATCGCGATCGAGCTCGATCTCCCCGCCCAGACGACGCTCCCCGAGGGTCGGCTCCGGTTGTTTCACCGCAGCAAGGCGGGGCGACTCGAGGTAGCGAGCGAGGACGTCCTGCGATCGAGCGCCGGCATCGCGCGCATCAAGCTCGCGCCCGGTGGTGAGATCGTCGGCACCCGCAAGGCGGTCTCCTGTAGCCTCGACGAGCGGACGCGCACGATCCACGAGAAGCTCGAGGTTCGCATCGAGAACAAGGGCAAGCATCCGGCCGACGTCGTCATTCGCGAGTTCGCGTGGCGGTGGCCGGTATGGAAGCTCGACGCCGAGGACAAGCGCAGCGTCCGCACGGGACCACAGGCCCTCGAGTACCGCGTCCGGGTCCCGGCGAAGGGCAGCCAGGTCGTGACCTACAGCGTCGTCTATTCGTGGTGACGCGGATAACGCTCCGCCTCCTCGCGGTCGCAGCGGTCGCGTGCGGGTCACGACCCGTCGCAGAAGGTCCTGCGAACCGCGGCGGTGTGGGCGGCGAGATCACGCTGTATCGCGATCGTGCGGTGGTTCGCCAGCGCGTGACCATCGACGTCCCGCCCGCGGCCTACGCGACGGTGCGGGTGCGCGTGCCCGCCGGCGTCGGGATCGACGACCTCTACGTCCTCGAGCGCGACCGCTTCACGATCGCCGAGGTGCGGATGGCAGGCGATCCGCGGCCCGAGGTGCCCACCGAGATGGCCGACGAGCCCGCCCCCGACGCCGACGAGCTCGCGGTGCCGGACGAGCTCCAAGCCCGTGGCGCGGTGCCCGCGGAGCCGGCGCCCGAGCCACGCGAGGTCGAGCTCGTGATCGGCGCGCCGCGCGCGGGGCGATTTGCGCTCCACGTCGGTTACTCGACCGACCGCCTGCGCTGGGACGCGGCGTACACGATGACGACCTCCGCCACGCGCGATCACGCGGTGCTGCGTGGCGCGATCGCGGTGCGCAACACGACCGGCATCGCGCTGCCGGCGATGGAGCTGACCGTCGTCGATGCCGCTCTCGCGGCATCGGCGCAGGCCGTCGCGATCGCCAACGCGAGCGATCCCGCGGCGATGCCGAACGCGACGCCGCGCGCGCTCGGACGTGTCGCGCTCGGAGATGGCGAGACCCGGATCGACCTGCTACCGGACGCGATACCGCGCGAGATGCGCTCGGTGCTGGTCTACGACCCGATCGGGACCGAGCTCGATCGGCCGGGCTCGGCCCCGGTCCGCGAGCGGCTGTTCGGCGTGGGGCCGGTGTCGTCGCGGGTCACTGAAAGCTTCGAGGTCGTGCGCGACCGTCGCGCCACCGCCGGGCTTCCCGCCGGGCCCGTCCGGCTGCTCGAGCAGCGTGGCGACGGCACGCTTGCCGTGCTTGGCGAGGTCCGGCTGTTCGAGGCGTCCACACGGGTCGCGCGGGTCGACACGATTCCGGTCGGCACCGCCGAGGGCGTCACCGGCCACCGCGAACGCCGCGAGTACACCGACGACGAACGCGGCAGGCGCGTGGTCGAAGAGTTCGTGTTGACGATCGAGAGCACGCGGCCGAGGCCGGTCGAGGTCGTGCTCCGCGAGCACCTGTATCGCGGGCACCAGTGGGCGCTGACCTACCCGCTGGATGGCCGCGCGGTCAAGGAAGGCGCGCAACAGCTGTCGATGCGCACGATCGTTCCCTCCGGGGGTCGAACGAAAGTGCTCTACGTGGTGGTGTACACGTGGTGATCGCGAGCGTCTCGAACCTGTCGATCCACTATGGCAAGCGGGCAGCCGTCGACGGGCTGTCCTTCGATCTTCACGGCGGCGAGATCACGTTGCTGCTCGGGCCCAACGGTGCGGGCAAGAGCACGACGCTCGCCGCGATGGCCGGGGCCGTGCTGCCGAGCGCGGGCACGATCACGGTCGGCGGCGAAGATCTCGCGACTGCCCCGCGCAGCGCGCGCAAGAAGGTCGGGTTCGCCGATCAACCGCCCGCGCTCTACGAGTACTTCACGGTCGCCGAGCATGTCGGCTTCGTCGCCGAGGCGCGCGGTGCCGACGCTGCCGCCGCCGATCGCGTGCTCGCCGACCTCGGCCTCACCAAGATCGCCGGACGTCCCTGCCGCGAGCTCTCGTTCGGCATGCGCCAGCGCGTGGGCCTCGCCGCAGCCCTCGTCGGGCCGATCGAGCTCGCGCTCCTCGACGAGACCCTGAACGGACTCGATCCGCACGCCTCGCGGGCCGCTCGCGCCACCCTGCGCGCGACCGCCGATCGCGGCGCCGCGATCCTGATGTCGACTCACCTCCTCGGCGTCGCCGAGCGGATGTGCGACCGGATCCTGCTCGTCGACAAGGGCAAGCTCGTCGCGGACCGCCGCGGCGACGACGTCAAGGCGCTCCTCGCCCAGGGCCCCGCGGCCGTCGAGGAGCTCTACATCTCGCTGATCGCAGACGAAGGGCCGACCTGAGACGGCACGTGATGGGTGATGGAGACCACGTGATGGGTGATGGAGACCTCTCACATTCGTGAGGTCGCGTACCGGCCTTGCACCGGCACGTGATGGGCGTGATGGGTGATGGAGACCTCTCACATTCGTGAGGTCGCGTACCGGCCTTGCACCGGCGGCGGTCGTGACGATTGTGTGCGACCGCAGCCGGTGGCGGCCGTCCGACCAGCATGAAGACCCTGCTGACCACCGTCCTCGTCCTCACCGTCTCCGCCGGCACCGCGTTCGCCGAGTGGTCCATCCGCAACGACGACCACAACAGTCACGAGCTCCTCAAGGAGTGCGGCGGCAAGACCGAGGACTGGTCGATCGCGGGCAAGGTGACGAAGAAGCTCTCGATCCCTGCGGGCGCGACGTCCTGCAAGATCACCGAGAAGAAGACCAAGACGACGTGCACCGTCAAGGACGGCGAGTCGTGCACGATCGACGGCTCGGGCAAGATCTCGAAGAGCTGATCGCGGTGCGCGCCGGCGTTCGCGGCTAGGCTAGCGGCGTGACGTCCCGCGAGCTCCTGCGTTGGTCGGCCCTCGCCGAGCGCCGCGCGCGCGCGTGGTGGACCTCGCCGCTCGTGCTCGCGCTGGTCGCCGGCGCCACGATCGCCGCGTGGGTCGCGTGGCGCCACGACGCGAGCTTCCGCGCCGGCAGTCACGCGTGGCTCGCCGCGACGCTCGTTGCATTCTTCGTCGCGTTCATGCGCGTGCCGTTTCACGTCTACTGGCGCGCCGATGCGGCGCTGCTCGCCCAGCTCCCGATCGAGGGCGGCCCGCTCTTCGACGCCGCGCTCGTCCGCTGCGTGCGAGCGGCCGCCGCGACCACGCTCGCCGTCGCGATCGGCGCCTTGCCCCTCGCGCGGGACTCCCTCGAGCTCGCGCTTCGCCACGTCGCATTCGGGGCCGCGCTCGGCGCCGCCGCCGCCGGCCTGCTACCTGCGGTCGCGACGTGGGCCGCCACGCTGGTCGCGCTCGGCCAGCACGACATTCGCGTCCAGCGCGCGCGTGCCGCCGCCGGCATCTCGGCGTCCGCTGGCCCACCGTCGACGACCGCGCTCGGCGCCCTGCCCGGCTTCGCCGCCACCGCGATCGTGGTCTGCGTCCTGCTCGGCTATGGCTGGCTGACCGGCCGGGTCTCGACACTGCCCGCGCCGATCGTGCTCGTGGCGATCACGGTCACGAGCATCGTCGCGATCGCCTTCACCCGCCGCAGCGCGCAGCACACGATGGGCACGATCCTCCGCGACGTCTCCGCGCTCGATCGCCAGCGCCTCGCGACCCTCGAGATCCGGCCACCCACCGCGATCGAGCGGGCCCTCGCGAAGCTCGCCGGCGCCGGCGCGCTGGCCTACGCGAAGGACGCGCGCCTCGTTCGCCGCCGCTACCCGATGGTGTTCGCGCTCGGCGCGCTTGGCTTCCTCGTCCTCGTGATCGTCGGCATCGCCCGCCCCACCGACCCTGCCCCGTGGCTCACGGTCATTCTCGGCGGCGGCGCCATCTACGGCGGACTGCTTGCCGGGCGTCTCCACCGCCCACCGATCGAGCTCCCCCGGCTCTCCGCGACCCTGCCCATCCCGACCGCGCTGATCGCACGCGCCAAGCTCGTCTGGCTCGCCGGCTGGTGGACGATCTTTCTCGCGATCCCCGGGCTCTTCGCCGCGCTGCGCCAGCACGCTCCACTCCCTGGCCTCGCGCTCGTCGTCGGCGGCACCGTCGTGATCGTGATCGCGAGCCTGGTGCGTTGGCGGTAGGAGGGCGGTGTGGAGAGTGATCTTCGTCGTTCGACACAGCGTACAACGTCTGGGTGCTGCGCGCGTTATCGACCGTGTCGAGCCTGCTCGCGGCTCAAGGTCATGCACAACGGGACCATCCGGTTCCCCCGCGGCTTCCGCGGAGACCCTGTCTACTTCCTCAGCGAGTGCCTTGGCCATACCGTCGGCGTCCGCGAGCTCGACGACGACCGCTGGCTGGTGTCGCTCCAGCAGATCGATCTTGGATGCATCGATCGTCGGACGAAGCGCTTCGAGCCCGCTGGCGCATAGCGAGCGCGCTCGCTCCGGTCAGGAAACAGGGTCGAGCTCGTCGGGCACGAGCGGCAACCCCACCCATGTGCTCGGTCCACATCGGGCACGAGCGGCAAGGTCACCCATGTGTTCGGTCCACACGTCACCTATGCGCCGGCACGCCTGCTGTGTCCGGCGTTCGGACATGTTGTCCGGTTTTCGGACATCAAAAGATCGCCGCCAATCGGACATGCCCCGAGCTGGCGGTGTCACCACACCCGAGCTGGCGGCGTCACCGACGCCCGGTCCAGAACGTCACCTATGTGCCCGGTCTGCACGTCACCTATGTGCCCGGTCTGCACGTCACCTACCCTGGCACAGGGGGCCGGTCCAAAACGGTCACCCATGTGCCGGCTTGTACCCCTCGGCTGGCGAGGTGCTTGGGGTCCTCGTAACGATCTACCAGGAGATCGCCGATGACGCACCGGCGCGCGCGAAGCGGCGGCGACTGCTCGCTCTGATCTGGGGGCTCACGAACAGCCAGCGCCTGGTCGTGCCGCCCGCGCGCCGGCCGCGCGTGGATCGATCATCGCCTTCAGGTCGGTGACGATGACGGCGATCTCGCCGACGCTGCGCTGACGAGACCTCGGTCGCGGCGAGCGCATCGAGCCACCCGGAGGTGCGAGGCGCGAGGCAGCTACCGCTCGGTGAGCCGATAGAGCATCGCGCGGACTCGATCCAGCAATGCCTCGACCTCGCTGATCTCGGCGGCGCTGACGTAGCGCTTGGCCACCGCGATCCGCAGCGCGACGGTGACCTCGCTCGCTCGCGCTGCCGGCGGCCATCTCGTAGTGACGCCGCCTGTCACCGTCGCGGCGCATGCGCCCCTCGCCTAGATTCAGCGAGATGCTTTCTGAAGCGTTGGCGAGCTGCTTGGCAAGCGATGCGCTGCGCTGGCGGATGCGGGTCTCGACGGGGACCAGGCGCTCCAGGAATTGAAGGGACGTCTCGAGGGCATCGAACATGAGGCTTTCTCCTTGGTTGGTGACCGAGCCGCTCCGTGCGGCCGGCTCTCACCCGCCCGCGCCGCAGACGCGCACGGCGCGTGACGAGCGCGAGCGCGACGCGGGCGATCGCCAAGCACCCCAGCTGTGCGGCGGCCGATCGCGCAGGCACTGTCGATCAAGCGCTCGGCGCGGGCCGGTGCGCGGCAGGCGCAAGGGTGAGCCGGCCGCGCGGAGCGCGTGGGCGCCGAGGAGAAGCCTCGAGGCACGAGTACACGCGAAGTTCCGAGCGGCAGCGGCAGCGGCCAGCGGCAGCGGCCAGCGGCAAGCGGCGAGCGGCAGCGGCCAGCGGCAGCGGCGAGCGACAGCGGCGAGCGGCCAGCGACCAGCGGCCAGCGGCCAGCGACCAGCGGCGAGCGGCCAGCGGCCAGCGGCAGCGGCGAGCGGAAACGGAAGCGGCCAGCGGGCAGCGGCCAGGGACGGACGAGGGACGAGCGGAGGCTCACCAACCGCAAGCAGCGCTGAGAGCTTCGCAACGCGACCGAGCACTCCACAGCGGGCGGAGCTCCGACGCGACGCAATATCGGCGAATTCAAGTGATCGCGTTGGCCGCGACGCTCCTCGCATCGTTCGCTGCGGCTACGCGCCCGCAGCGAACACGTGCAGGGAGCGGACGCCGCTCGTGATCGCGCGACGGTTGCCGCGCACCAGATCGAAGAGACACACGACCTCGGTCTGCTGACCGACGACGACGTTCACCACGAGCGACGCGACATTCGCGAGGACGAGGTACAGGCCGAGCCCAGCGCCGCCGCCGTCATCGTCGTGCGGCTCGGGGCGGCCGCGCTCGTCGCGGGCCCGGCGGACGTGGCCGATGACGTCGCGCTGGCGCAGCGCACCGTGGCGATCGCCGACCGAGATCGCGAGGGTTCGATCGTCGGAGGCCCATCGCAGCGTGGCGGACGGCGTCCCGGCCAAGGAGCCCGGCTGACTGGCTTCGGCGAGCGCCCCGCGCAGCGCGTTCATGAGGAGCTCGTCGACGACCGACGCGATCCGATGGAGCACGGGACGCCGCGCCCCGACCGACTCCGCCCACGCGCAGACCTCGTCGATCGCGCGGCGCTTCGTGGTCTCGCAGCGGACGGCGCGTTCGCCGACGCGAGCGCCCGCGGCGACGTACTTCTCGAGGCCGAAGAGGTCGCCGGAGGCGAGCTTTTCGGAGGTGATGCCGAGGTCGTGGTCGTGCGGATCCTCGACGAGGTGGCTGACCGGTGCCTCGAGCATCAGCGCGATCAAGCCGTCATCATCGAGGTCATCACCGACGACGACGACCGGCACCGAGACGGCGCGCAACAGATCGCCGGCAGCCTGACGCGCGGCGCGATCGACGACGACGAGCGCGACACCGGCGAGGTCTGCCGAGAGGCCTGTCGGGAGCTCGGAGACGTGCTCGACCACGAGGCCTGCGGAGGCCAGCGCGGCCTCGACGACCGGGCAAACCGCGGCGTCGTGGCTCACGCAAACCGCGCGTCGAGACCTCATGCGCGATGGAGGGTAACACGGTCAAATCCGCGGCCGCGGGCTGTTTCGCGCGACGGGCTGACAGGATTCGCTCGCGCGGCGCGTTTGGGGCTACGATCGCCAGCCGCATGGCGGATCCGCCTCCGATCCGACGGCCGGTGACCCGACCGCCGCCGCTTCCACCTGCGCGTGCGCCGGTCGCACCGGCGGCGGCAGGGACGGACGTCGTGTTCGCGCAGCCCGGAGAGGGCGGCGAGGAGGTCGGCGAGGACACCCGCAACGTCGAGGCACCCGAGGCCAAGCTCCTCGTCGGGGCGATGCTCGAGCTGGTGGCGAGCGAGGCGGACGCATTGCTGCGTGGCGGCGCGGGCGCGGACGCCAAGCTCGCAGATCTGAACGTTCGCACCGCCCTGGCGAGCTGGGACGCGCTGCACCGTCCCGACGAGGCGGTGCGGTTCCTCGAGCTTGCCGAGCGCCATCCGCTGGCGCCGCGGTTGCGGTTCGCGGCGGCGCTCGCGAATGGCCGGGCCGACGATCTCGCGGCCGTCGAGGGGCGCCTCGTGAACTTCCCGGCGCTCGCGATCGAGCTCGCCGAGGCGTGGCTGTGGCGACACGGCCGGCTCGACCGCGCGGCCGCGATCCTCGATCGCCTGCTCGCCGGCGAGCTGCCAGCGCCCTGGCGCGCGCACGTCAGCGAGCTCGCGGCGCTCGTGCATGCGGCGAGCGGGAACTGGATGCGGGTGATCGAGCTGCGGCGCGCGGCGCTGTCGGAGGCGAGCACGCCCGAGGAGGTGGCGGCGACGGCTGCGGCGATCCTCGACCGCGGCAACGATGTCGAGAGTGCGCGCGTGGCGCTCGCGGTGTGCTGGGCGAAGCTCGAGTACTACTCGGCCCCAAGACCCACGAGCGAGACGCGGTCTGGTGCGCCGGTCGACCTGCTTGCTCTCGGCTGGCTGCGCACGTTCGATGTCGCGATCGATGCGGCGACGGTGATCGACGACGCGCGACGCTTCGAGCTCCTCGCCAAGCGGGCGGAGCTCGTCGGCACGTTGAGCGACGGCGCCCTCGAGGCCCACGTGACGCGCCATGCGGTCGCCTCCGAGCTCGAGCGCGACGGCCAGTACGCGGAGGCCGCGGCGCTGTGGACCAAGCTCGCCGACGATGCGGCGTCCCAGCTCCCCGGGGCGGGACAACGGATCGCGCTCGTGCGCGCGGCGTGGGCGGGCTTCGGCGCGCCCGAGCCCGATCGAGCACTGGCGCTGACAGCGCATCGCCGGCTCGCGGACGGTACGTGCCCGGAAGTCGCCGCAGCGCACGCGTGGCGCGCGCTCGAGCTCGCGGCTGCGCTCGGCGATCCAGGGCTCGGGGGTCTCGCACGGGCGGTTGCTGACGCGACCGGGAGCGCCGTCGCCGAGCGCTGGCTCGATCAGCTCGAGCTCGTGGCACCGAACGCGGCGACGCTCGCGCGGTTCGAGGCGCGTGGTGGCCTCGCGCTGCGGTGGGCGGCTGCGATCGCCGAGCGCAACGATGAACCGGTCAAGGCGCGTACGCTGTGGGAGCGCGCGGCCGCAGATCCGACGCTGCCGACGACCCGCGATCACGTCGTCCGCATGCACCGGCTCGGCGAGCTGGACGACGCCGATCAGCTCGCCGAGGCCTATGCGCGGTGGGCGCGCAGCGAGCCCGATCCGAAGTGCAGCGCTGCGCTCTGGAGTGCGCGCGGCGTCATCGATCTCGCGCGCGGTGACTTCGTGGAGGCCGAGGAGTCGTTGCGCCGCGCCGCCGAGCTCGCCCCCGACGATCCGTTCTGCCGCGCGGCGCTCGCCGCGGTGTATCGCGCGGGCAAGCGTTACGAAGCGCTCGCAGGCGTGCTCGCCGAGCTCGCCGGATCGCTGACCAGCGGCGATGCCCGGGCGGCGGCCGCGCGCGAGCACGCCGAGCTCCTCGACGAGCACCTCGGCGATGCGACGACAGCGCGCGCCGTGCTCGACAAGATGATCGTCGATCGGCCCGACGACGCCGACGCGATGCTCGGGCTGGCGAAGCTGTGCGAGCGCGACGCGCTGTGGGCACGCGCGATCGAGCTGCGTCGCGAGGCGGCCGCGGTCGTGGTGGCGCCCGGCAAGCGCGCCGAGATCTGGATGGAGGTCGCCCGCAGCGAGGAGCAACGCGGCGATCGCGAGGCCGCTCTCGAGGCCCTCGCCCGGGCGAGCGAGGGCCGCCACCCCGACGCGCTCCGCGAGCAGGCACGGCTGCACCGCGAGGCCGGCGAGCTCGACGCCGCACTCGCGATCGTCCGCATCGAGCTCGCATCCGACGAGCGCGGCCTCGCGCGTCGCGTGCAGTTGCAGCGCGAGCTCGCGCAGCTCCTGACCGAGCTCGATCGCGAGCCCGGGACCGTCGTGGCCGCGTATCTCGAGGTGCTCGATGTCGAGCCCGATCAGACCGCCGCGCTCGTCGGCATCGAGGGCCCTGCACGCAAGCTCGGGATGTGGGACGAGCTCGTCCGTGCGTTCCGCGGCGCGCCGCAAACCCCGCACAACCTCGAGGTACTCGCGGAGGCACTCGCACACGTCGCCGAATGGTCCGAGCTCGCCGAGGTCCGGCGCCGCCAGCTCGAGGCAGCCACGACACCCGGCGACAAGGCGCCGCGCGCACGCGAGCTCGCGGCACTTCTCGAGCGCGAGCTCGGCGATCTCGACGGCGCGATCCGTATGCTCGTGTTCGCGCAGGCCGCGGTGCCCGACGATGCGGTCCACCAGGATCTGGTGCGACTGCTGCGCGAGGCCGCGCGGTGGCCCGAGCTCGCGGCGGCGCTCGAGCGCGAGTTACCGACGGTGGATCCGGAGGACGCGCCGCGCCAGGTCGCGATCCTGCTCGAGCTCGGGGCGCTTCGGAGGACGCGGCTCGGGCGCGCCGCGGACGCGGTCGCGGCCTACGAGTCGGTGCTCGAGCTCGTGCCCGGCGAACCGACCGCGATGCTCGCGCTCGAGACGCTCTACGAGCAGCTCGGCCGCGATCGGGATCTCGCCCGACAGATCGAGGCGCGTGCGAACGCCGAGGCCGATCCGATCCGCCGCGGCACCCTGCTCGCGCGGGTCGCGACGCTGCGCGGCAACCGCGGCGACGTCGATGGCGCGCTCGCCGCGTTCACGGCCGCGTTCACCGCCGACCCGACGAACCGCGAGGTCTTCACCGCGATGGAGCGGGTCTGCTACAAGGCCGAGCGCTGGGCGGCAGCGATGCAGCTCTACGAGAGCGCGATCTCGCACGTCGAGCGCGGGCTCTCGCGCACCTATCGGCTCGGCGACCTATATTCGCGGCGCGGCAACGTCCAGCTGAACTTCCTCGGTCAGGTCGACGAGGCGATCGCGTCATACCAGAAGGTGATCGAGGTCGACTCGCAACCGAGCGCAGCGGCAAAGCTGCTCGAAGAGCTGTGCGCGCGGCGCGCGAACCACCGACCGCTGATCGCCGCGTGGGAGAAACGCGCGGACACCCAGCGCGAGCCGCCGCGCCGCACCGAGGCGCTGCGAACGGCCGCGGACCTCGCGGGCCGGCACGGCGAGCCGGCTGAATCGATCCGGCTCCACCGCAAGCTGTTGACCGTGGATCCGAACGACAGCGTGGCCGCGGCGACGCTCGAGCGCTACTACGGCGACGCCGGCGATCAGATCGGGCTTGTCGAGATCCTCAAGCTGCGGCTCGAGCACGCGCGCGGCGACGAGTCACTCGAGCTGCTGCAGCGCATCGCCCGGGTCTCGGAGGACGGTGCGCGCGACGTCGAGACCGCGACCGAGAACTACCAGAAGATCCTCGAGCTCGAGCCGGCGAACCGCGACGCCCTCGAAGCCCTCGGCCGGATCTACGAGTCCACCGAGCAGTGGGCGGAGTTCATCGAGGTCACCCGCAAGCAGATCAAGGTGACGACGGATCGCGCGACCAAGTCCCTGCTCTACTTCCGGTGCGGCTCGGTCATGGAGGCGAAGTTCGCGCGCGAGCAGGACGCGATCCGCTACTACGACGCGGCGATCAAGGCGTCGGCGGCGTGCCTGCCGGCAGTGCACGGGCTCCGCGATCTATATCGCCGCCGCGAGGACTGGCCGCGCGTGATCGAGACGCTCGAGCTCGAGGTCAAGCTCTGGCAGGACGACAAGGAGCGCGCCGGCGTGTTCGCGCAGATCGGCCGGATCTACGAGAAGCAACTCGGCGACAGCGAGCGCGCGCTGAACTACTACGAGAGCGCGCTCACGGTTGACGCCGAGTGCCTCCCGGCGAACCAGTCGCTGTTCGAGCACTTCTTCGATCAAGGCGCGTGGGAGCGCGCGCAGGTGATCGCGACCTCGCTCGCCCAGAAGGCGATGCGCGACGGCGATCCGACCCAGCGGAGCGACTTCTATCGCAAGCGCGGCGTGGTCGCCCGGATGACGGGGGATTCGCGGGGCGCGGCGGAGAGCCTCGTCGTCGCACTCGAGATCAAGCCAACGAACACGCAGGCGCTCGACGATCTCGGCGCACTCGCGCGGCACCAGCCGGACGTGTGGGACTTCGACACGACCTACCGCGAGCTCGACAAGCTGTACCGCAAGCGCGACGACGCCGGGCCACTGCTCGCCCGCGTCCACGTGGCGCGCGCCGCGATCTTCGAGCGCGAAGGCGATCTCGATGGTGCTGCGGCGCTCTACGCCCAGGCTCTCGAGCTCGCGCCCGGCGACTTCACGATCCTGTCCGCGCTCGTCGACTTCCACGCCGACATGCGGCACTGGCCCCAGGCCGTCACCGCGATCGAGCGGTTCGTGGCCTCGAGCGCCGCATCCCAGGACGACCGGCTCGCGGCCCGCATGCGGCGCGCGCAGATCCACGCCGACGGCGAGCTGGAGCCGCAGCGGGCGATCGCGGTGCTGCGCGAGGTGATCACGAGCGAGCCCTCGCACCAGGACGCGTACTACTTGCTCGCGCAGCAGTACTTCCTCACCGCGCGTCACGCCGACGCCCGCGCCGCGATCGATCGCGTGATCGAGCTCGCGACCGCGCCGGGGCAGCCGCTCTCGGCGGAGGCGCTCGCCCGCTACTACTATTACAAAGGACGCATCCTCGACGCCGCCGGGGACGCGCGGTCTGCCGCACCGCAGTATCGCCGCGCGATCGACTACGACCCCGGCTATGCCCCGCCAGCCCTCGTGCTCGCGCGCCGCGCCGCAGACACCGGCGATCAGCGCCAGGCCGAGACCCTGCTGATCGAGGCGGCCCACGCCGCGATGGCGCGGGGTGGACCGCGTGCCGCCGTGCCGCTGCAGCGCGGGCTCGCGCGGATCCTGCTCGCCTCGGGCGATCGCCCGGCCGCGATCGAGGCGTACCGCGGTATTCTCAACGTCGAGCCCGACGGCGCGAGTGACCGCGTCGCGCTCGCGGAGATCTACGCCGTCGACGATCCGCAGCGCGCGATCGGCGAGCTCCGCAAGGTCCTCGAGGGCGACATTCACCACGCACCGGCGTACCGGCTGCTCGCATCGTTCTACAACCGGCTGGGCGACATCGATCGCGCGACCCGCGTGCTCACCGCGCTCGATCTGCTGGGCTTCGCGGAGGAGACCGACCGGGTGACGTCCCAGCGTCTGCGCGCCGTGCGCGTGGCCGCGCCGCTGCGCCGGGTGCTCGATGCCGAGCACCGCGACCGCCATCTGTTGACCGCGGCGGCCCGCGAGCCGCTCGGTGAGGTGTTCGATGCTTTTGCCGAGGCGCTCTCGAACCGGGTCGCGCAGCCGTCGCTCGGCACGAACCTGATGCCCGCGCAGGCCGCTGGCGATCCGCGCCTGCTGGAGCTCTCGGCCGCGGTCGGCGCGATGTACCAGACCGACGCGGAGATCTTCGTCGGCGAGAAAGTGCCTGGCATGGCGGCGGTCACCTCGTATCCGCGGCGCTTGCTCGTGATCGATCGCCAGCTGCTCGGCGAATCCGATGCGGCGCTGCGCTTCCTGTTCGGCTATGCGTTCGAGGCGATCCGTGGCGGCTATGCGACGCTGCTCCAGGTTGGCGCCCGCCAGCGCCGCGAGCTCGCGCAACTGCTCCGCGCGCTGGTGTCCCCGGAGGTCGACTCGACGGGTGCGGCTGCCGAGCTGGTCGACAGCGCGAGCTTCGAGGCGCAAGGCGTGCTCGAGCGTCATGCTGGTCTGCGCGACGTCGATGCCGGCGCCTTCCTCGACGGCATGCTCGCCCTCGCCAAGCGCGCAGGTCTCCTCGCCTGCGACGACTTCTCCGCGGCGATCTGGATGGTCGCGAGAATGACCGGCGAGCAGCTCGCGACCCACGACGCGACGGTGGCGCTCGGCTCGGTGCTTGGCGGCCCCGACCTCGTGCGGTTCTACCTCTCCGACGACTACCAGACGCTGCGCGATCTGCTCGTCGCGCCGGGATAAGACCGTCTGAGGCCGACACCCGCCTACACGGGACGGGAGCCGGCAAAACCGCTGTGGGTCGTGTGGATCGAGCCCACCCGACAAAGTAGAGTCATGCGGCAGCTAGAGTAGGGCGGTAGCTTATGTCGGTGTGGTGTAATCACCAATACCGCCGTTACGTGGCGGAGCAGCGATGAGCCAAAAGTTTCACGCGTCGGTGCAACACCGCGGAGACGTTAGCTACGTCAAGCTCGGCGGCGTCATCGACGAGGACAACGAGCTCGGCGATCTCGTCGACAAGATCCCGACGGGGACGGCCGTCATCGACCTCGGGGAGGTCGAGCGCATCAACTCGTGCGGCGTTCGCGACTGGGTCAACTGGCTCTCCAAGCTCGAGACCAACGGGACGCGATCGGTGCTCGTCGAGTGCTCGCCGTCGATCGTCGCGCAGATCAACCTCGTCAATAACTTCACCGGCAGCGGCGTCGTCAAGAGCTTCTACGTCCCCTACTTCTGTCCCGAGTGCGACGAGGAGAAGGTGCTACTCGTCGAGGCCGTCGACATGGGGCCGCCGCCGCACGAGCCGCCGACGTGCCGGTGCGACGAGTGCGATCTCGTCATGGACTTCGACGACATGCCCGACTCGTACTTTGCGTTCCTCTCGAACCAGAAGAAGCTCGCGGAGTCCGACAAGATCAAAGGCGCCATGCGCGAGCTCGGTCGCTCGGAGTCCACCGACAGCAAGAAGGTTCGCTCGCGTGCGAGCCAGTCGAACCTGACGAGCAAGCCGAGCGTGCCGTCGCTGCCGTCGCTCCAGAAGCCGAGCACGCCGTCGAGTAACGCCTTCGGCAACATCCCAACCGGGACCAAGAAGCCGCCGAGCCGGCCGCACATCGGTGGCACTCGGCCACCGGGGACGATGCAGACCGGACCGAACGTGATGCCCGGCAACAGCTTCGGCTTCGCGTCTCAGCCGTCGAATCCGGCTTATCGCGACGCTCCGTCCAAGTCGAACGGGCTCGTGTTCGTACTGATCGCGATCCTGCTCGCGGCGATCGGCGTGCTCGCCTACCTCGTGCTCACGAAGTAGCGACCACCACTTCGGTCTTGATCGAGCTCGCGATGAAGCAGCCATCGTGGGCGGCATGGTGCAGCGCGCTCTGCTCGGCGGCCGATGGTGCGCGATCGGCGTATGCGACGCGTGGGGTCAGCGTGACTTTGCTGATCCACGGTGCGCCGCGCTCGTTCTTCGACATCACGCCCACCGCGGTATCGCGGTAGCTCGTGGCGACGAACCCGGCCTTCGCGACGAGGTAGAGGAACGTCAGCATGTGACAGCTCGCGATCGCGGCGACGAAGGCTTCCTCCGGATCGACGTATGCGGGGTTCGACCATGGCACGGGGACGACCGATGGCGACGGTGATGCCGGGACGGTGACGCCGCCATCGAAGATCCACATGTGCTCGCGCGAATAGTGGCCGGTGACGAAGTCAGATGCGTTCGCGGCGGACTGCCACTCGATGCTCGCCTGGTGTTCGCCCATAGGCACATCATAGCGGTTCCTCGGCCGCGATCGTTGGCTCAACCAGGGTGGTAACCGCTCGCAGGCGATAGTAGCGTCCGCCGATGAACGAGGGAGGAGACGATCCGCGCCCGCATGACGACGCCGAGACGCTGCGGCACGACGTGATCAGCAAGCTCTACGTCGAGCTCGCGAAGTTTCCGACGGTGGCGACCCGCAACGACCACTACCTGGCGTTGGCGTACGTCGTCCGCGACCGCCTGCTGCATCGCTGGGTCAGCTCGGCCAGGACCTACCTCGACGGCAAGCACCGGGCCGTGATCTACCTGTCGATGGAGTACCTGATCGGGCCGCAGCTTGGCTCGAACCTGATGGCGCTCGGGCTATCGGATGCCGCGCGCACCGCGCTGGCCGACTCGGGCGTCTCGCTCGACGAGCTGATCGAGCACGAGGAGGAGCCTGGGCTTGGCAACGGCGGCCTCGGGCGACTCGCGGCCTGCTACATGGACTCGCTCGCCACGCTCGACCTCCCCGCGATCGGGCACGGCCTGCGCTACGAGTTCGGGATCTTCGACCAGCACATCCGCGATGGCTGGCAGGTCGAGCGTACCGATCGGTGGCTCCGCAACGGCAACCCGTGGGAGGTCCGGCGCTACGAGATCGAGCATCCCGTCGGGTTCGGCGGGCACGTCGAGCACAGTGCGCATGGCGTTCGCTGGGTCCCCGAGCGCATCGTCAAGGGGATCCCCTACGACGTCCCGGTGGCCGGCTATGGCACGGCCACGACGAATTTCCTGCGGCTGTGGAGCGCGGTCGCCGACGAGGAATTCGATCTCGACGCGTTCCAGGTCGGCGAGTACTGGCGCGCGGTCGACGCCAAGATCCGCAGCGAGACGCTGACGAAGGTGCTCTACCCCAACGACTCGAGCCCGGCCGGCAAGCAGCTCCGGCTCGAGCAGCAATACTTCTTCGTGTCGTGCGCGCTGCAAGATTGCATCCGGCTGCTGACCGCACACGCCTCGATCCGGAAGTTCGCCGACCTCTACGCGATCCAGCTGAACGACACGCATCCCGCGCTCGCGGTCGCCGAGCTGATGCGGCTCTTTGTTGACGTCCACGGCTTCGGCTGGGACGAGGCGTGGGATCAGGTACGGCGCTCGATGGCGTACACGAACCACACCCTCCTGCCCGAGGCGCTCGAGACCTGGCCGCTGCCGCTCATGCGGCGCTTGCTACCGCGCCACCTCGAGATCGTCTTCGAGATCAATCGCCGGTTCCTCGACGAGGTGCGCGCGCGGTTTCCGGGCGACGAGCCACGGCTCCGCCGGATGTCGCTGATCGGCGAGGAGGGCGAGAAGTCGATCCGCATGGCGCACCTCGCGACGGTCGCGAGTCATCACATCAACGGCGTCGCCGAGCTGCACTCGCGGCTGCTCCGCGAGACCGTGCTGCGTGACTTTGCGGAGCTGTGGCCCGAGCGCTTCACGAACGTGACCAATGGCGTGACGCCGCGGCGGTTCGTGGCGCTCTCGAACCCCGGCCTCGCCGATCTCGTCACCGAGGCGATCGGCGCCGGCTGGGTCCGCGACCTCGAGCGGCTGCGCGACCTCGAGCCCTACGCAGGCGACGCCGCCTTCCAGGACCGCTGGCGCAGCGTCAAGCATGCGAACAAGCAAGCCCTGGCAGGCTGGCTGCGTGAGGCCCACGGTATCGCGTGCGATCCGAGCTCGATGTTCGATGCGCACTGCAAGCGCATCCACGAGTACAAGCGCCAGCACCTGAACCTCCTGCACGTCATCACGCTGTGGGATCGCATCCGCCGCGGCAGCGACGACGGCATCGTCCGCACGGTGATCCTCGCCGGCAAGGCCGCCCCCGCCTACCGCGCCGCGAAGCTCATCATCCGGCTCGCGCACGGCATCGGCGAGGCGATCGCCGCCGACCCGCGCACCCACGACCGGCTCCGCGTCGTCTTCGTGCCCGATTTCAGCGTGAAGACGGCGCAGCGGATCTACCCCGCCGCCGACCTCTCCGAGCAGATCTCGACCGCCGGCATGGAGGCCTCGGGCACCGGCAACATGAAGTTCACGCTCAACGGAGCCCTCACCATCGGCACCCTCGACGGCGCGAACGTCGAGATCCGCGAGGCCGTCGGCGCGGAGCACTTCTTTCTGTTCGGGCTGACCGCCGAGCAGGTCGCCGAGACCAAGCGCCTCGGCTACCGTCCCGGCGAGATCTTCGCGAAGGACCCCGAGCTCGCCCGCGCCATCGAGCTCATCGCCGATGGCACCTTCTCGCGAGGCGACCGGACCATGTTCCGGCCGCTCATCGACGACCTCGTCTACCGCGACCCCTTCCTCGTCCTCGCCGACTTCCGCGCCTACGCCGAGGCCCAGCAGCGCGTCGAGCAAGCCTGGCGCAGCCCGACCAGCTGGTTGCGATCCTCGATCCTCAACTGCGCACGCGCCGGCAAGTTCTCGTCCGACCGCTCGATCGGAGATTACGCCGAGCGGATCTGGCGAATCGCGCCCGTCACCGTGCAGCCCTGAGATCGTTCGGAGAAAACTTTGTTCGGGCCGCTACCGACTTCATAGGTCTCCACGACGTTTGCGACAGGGGTCTCAAGACCTATACGGTCAGCCCCTTCTTGTACGCGAGCAGCTCCTTCTGCGTCTTCAGCAGCAGCTGGTTCGTCTCGAGGAGCTCCTTCGTGCGGGCACGAACCTGATTCGCGAGGCGCTCGCGTTCGCGGGCCTCGGTCTCGAGCATCTCCTGGTACTTGACCTGCACGACGGCCTCGTCGGTGACGTTGCGCTGGATCTCGAGCGCGCCGACGTGGTGGCCGTGCTCGTCGGTGATCGGCACCGCGGACAGGATGAAGCGCAGCTTCTGGGCTTCGCCGACAATCGAGCCTGAAATCTCGTCCAGCCGGACATGGCGGTTGTCCGACCAGCACTGCTGCGCGATGCATTCGGACTTGCAGATATTGAGCTCGAGCACCTCGTAACAGTGCTTGCCCTTCAGTCCGCGCGCGACCTGACGTGGGAGCAGCGCGAAGAACGCACGGTTGAAGTCGACGATCCGGCGATCGGTGTCGACGACGAAGTAGCTGTCGACGATCGCGTTCGCGACCCGCTTGAATTCGGCGAGAAACTGCTGGAGCGCGGGCGCAGGGAGGTCGGCAGCCACCGCGGAATGGTAGCAGTTGCGCTGGGGCTGGCATAATCTCGGCCGGGAATGGCCGAGCGCGCGGGCCGAGCATGCAGGGCGAGGGAATGACCGGCGCTGGTGGACGCCGGCGGGCGGGGGCGAGCCTGTCCGTCAAGCTGATCTTGACGACGACGTTGCTCATCATCGTGACCGTGGTGGGTTCGGGGCTCCTGAACGTCTTCAACATCCGCCGAGTGTTCGACGACACCACGCAGCGTCAGCAGGAGCTCTTCAGCCGCGGTCGCGAAACCCTCGGCGAGTTCGGTACGCCGATGTTCGCGCGCGCGGTCCAGCAACTGCTGATCGACCGCGGCCGGGACCCGGACATCGTATCGCTGGTCCGCGAGACGGTGGCGCAGGACACGAAGGACCAGGACGGCCGCAAGGACTACGGGCTCAAGCTCGCTTTCGTCCTCGATCTCAACCAGAACCTGGTCGCACATTGTTTCGAGGACGCGAAGCTCGAATGCATCCAGGGCGCGACCCCCCACGAACCGGTCGGGCCCGCACTCGGACAGCTCACGGTCACGACCTGGCAGCGTGCGATCGAGGCGTGGAAGGCAGCGGCGGACAGCAAGGGTTCACCGCTGGTCAGGTTCGATGTCGAAGAAGCCGGATCGCGGTACCGCGTGTTCGCGTTTCCGGTCTTCATCGGCGACGAGCCCAGTGCAGCCGGCGCGATCGCTGCGGAACGCCCCGATCCACGACAGGGCTACGTGGTTCTCGGCTATGACCTCGCCCCGATCGCCTGGTTCGCGGCGTCAGCCGCCGAGCAGAAGGCCGAGGCCTCGACGCGTGCGGCGCTCTACACCGGCGCGGTCGGCGCGCTCTTCGCGCTGATCGGCACGCTGCTCGCGATCTTTCAGGGACTCTCGATCTCGCGGCCGATCAAGCAGCTCGCGTGGAAGGCCGATCAGATCGCGCGGGGCGATCTCGAGGCGCGCGTGGAGATCACGTCATCGGACGAGATCGGGTTCCTCGGTGAGAACTTCAACTTCATGGCGGATCAGATCGCCATCCTGCTGCAGCAGACGGCGGAGAAAGCACGCATCGAGCAGGAGCTCGAGGTCGCGCGCGCGATCCAGGAGACCCTCGTCCCGACGGCCGAACCGGTCGACAAGGGCGTGCTGAAGTTCGCGGGGTTCTACCAGCCCGCGGAGCAGACCGGCGGCGACTGGTGGACGTGGAGCGAGCTCGCCACCGGCAAGTACCTGTTGGTGATCGGCGACGTTACGGGACACGGCGTGCCATCGGCGATGATCACGGCGGCAGCGAAGGCCGCGTGCGACGTGGCACGCCACGTCCACGGCGATACCGTGACCGTCACC
>JBKJUF010000293.1:0-2741 GCA_046590445.1 Kofleriaceae bacterium | reverse complement strand
CTCCTGCGCCTGTTGAAGCTGCTGGAGCGAGAGCATCTTCTCGCGGACCAGCAGCTCTCCAATACGGGACATGTTAGTTCCTCACGCTCGCTCGGCTCTTACGGTCGTCTTGGCATTCTCGCCAATCCCCCAGGAAAACGACGGCTTCCGCAAGCGTAGCTGGTACGTGGCTCCCACGTCAAACCACCGCGACGCCCGAACCGACGAATACCCCGCGCGGTTCATCGTCGAAAACTTGCCGAAGATGCGCAACCCGCGGAAGGTCACAGTGGACGCGGAAATCCTCGCAGAAGGAGCATCGAGTGGTGAACCCGTGAGCTACGCGGAGGCCAAGGAGATCGCTCTGTTGCGGCAGGAGCTGCGCGCGTGCTGGGACCGCCACGATCGGACTGCCGCGCATGCCGCGCTCGCGCGGATGGCCAATGTCGCCGGTCAGGCGAATGACAACGAGCTCGCCGCCGAGGTCCGGCGATGGGCGTGTCGGTTCGACTGAAACCAGCGGCGAGAGCGCGATCTAGCTAGCGTGTGATCAGCTCGCGCAGTTCGGGACGAGCTTCAGCGTGATCCGGTAGTTGTTCTTCGTGCTGCCGGCTGCGAACACCGAGCCGTAGTACGTCCCGGCGGGCAGGTTTGGCGCGCACGCGCGGAGCCCCTTGTCGCCCATCGCGACGCCGTTGACGATCGACGTGCCGCCCGCGTTGAGGATCGACATCGAGATCGGCTGGCCGCTCTCCCAGGTCACGGTGACCTCGAAGCCCATGTTGCCGGCCGGCAGCACGGCCGCGAAGATGTCCTTGTCGCCCTCGGGGCAGATCGACAGCGGTCCGAACGAGCGCATGCCCGCCGTCCCGACATCAGTCATGTACGCCGTCTGCGGCGTTTCGTTCGGCTCGAGCGTGCCGTCCATGGCGCACTGGAAGCCGGTCACGCCGGAGTCGACGACCATGCCGCCGGTCGCCACGCAGACCTTATCGCGCGGCGCGGGGTCCGTCGTGGTCTCGCACGTGTAGCCGTCAGGACACTCGTCCTCGGGACACAGGTAGGGCTGGTTGCCGAGCTCGGGTGCATACGGCGAGCACGCCGCGAACAGCAGGGGAAGCGACGCGAGGAGGCTTTTCTTCTGCATGATGACCCTAGAACTGCGTCGCGGCCGCGCCGCCGAGAAAGCCACTGGACGTGCCATCGCCGAGCGCCGGCACGACGACCCACGAGGTCTCGGGAGAGCCACCGTTGCTCTTCCCGACCTTCAGCTCGCCGCGCTTCTTCGCGGTGAGCTCCTTGTACCAGAAGTATCCAGCGACGGCGGCGGTCGCCACGCCGATGCCCAGCGTCACCTTGTGGATCGTCTGGTAGCGCTTGCCCGCCGCCTGCAGATCCTTGGGATACGAATCCATGGCGTCGGTGAACGGGCGGCATGGTGGCGATCCGCACTCCTTCGAGTCGTCCTCGAGCGAGGTGGCGTACTTGCCGGCCTGGATGAACGAGAACACCGAGAGACCGAGCAGTGTGCCCGCCGTGGCGGTCGTGCCCCACTTGGCGTACTTGAACTTCGAGGAGCCGACGTCGGAGAACCCGCTGCCCGGCGGACCGACCTGCTGCGGCTGCAGCTCGACGGCGTCGTCATCGCGGTTGATCGTCTTCTTGTTCTTGTTGAGCGGGTCGTCCTCGTCATCGCGGCGGCGGACGTCCTCGATGGTGTTCTTGACCTCGCCGTCGTCGCTCATGTCGGGATAGAACCGCGCGGTCGCACCGGCCTCGAGCGTGATCAGGTTGGGGCTCGTCGACTTGCCGGCGCGGGTGACGACGGCGCCGGCCTGATCCTTGACCTCGATGTAGTACTGCACCGAGTCGCCGATCATCTTCGGAGCCGGCACGCGCGCGACGAGCTCCTTGTAGCGCCACTTCATCTCCTTCGCGGTGAACTTGCCCTCGCCGGCAGTGCGGTAAAAGAGCGTGACCGTGAAGCCCGAGTCCTCGGGGACGAACGCGGTGAGATCGAGCGGCTTGCCCGGCGGCGCGGCATCGACGACCTGGTGCTGGAAGTCAGCCGCGCTGTACGTGCCGGCTGGCTTGACGACGACGGGACCCTTCGGCTCCGGCTTCACGGGATCCTTGCGAACCGGTTCGGTCGTCGTTCCTGCGTTCGGGTTGAACTTCTTCTCGAGGACCTTCGAGCGCTCGAGCACGGTCTCGCGCTGCGCGGCGTCGGCCGGCGCCTCGGCGAGGAACTTTCGGTAGTAGAACAGCGCGAGGTCTTCCATCCCCGCCTCGTCCATCGTGAGCCCGATGTTGTAGAGCAGGAGCGGATTCTTCGAGAGCCGGTGCGACTCCTTGAACTTCTCGATGGCCTCGGGAAGCTTGCCCTTCTCGTGGAGCTTCTTGCCCTCGCCGAACGCCTTCTTGGCGGCAGCCATCTGCGCAGGGGTCGGCGCCGCATCCTGGGCGAACGCCGGGCTCGCCGGAGCGATCACGGCGACCACCGCGGTGAAGCCGATGAGAAGTGAGATGATGAAACGGTTCACGAAGCCTCCAGCCTCATGGCCCAACGCCACGCAGCGATGGTGCTTTATCGTAGCCCCGGGAGCGATGCAACGACTTGTTTTCACCGTCGGTGATGCGAGCCGCAACCAGCCATAAAAAAGGCCCCCGTTGTAGGGGGCCTGACAGTTGGCGACCGAGGTGATGATCGACGAGGTCGATGCGGTCCAGGCTGCTAGGTCGACGAGGTCGACGAGGTCGAC
>JBKJUF010000212.1:0-5226 GCA_046590445.1 Kofleriaceae bacterium | reverse complement strand
TGTTCACGATCTCGAACCACTCCTGCCCGGGCTCGATCTTCGGGTTGGGCATGATCTCGGTAATCACGAGCTGACCTGCGGCGGGCCTGACGATCGCACGCGGAGACCCCGCCTCCTCGCAGGTCCCGGCGGGCGGCGAGGCCGAGCATTGCGCGTTCGCGGCGGTGGGCGAGCCGAGGTCTCCCGCACCGAAGGCAACCGCGCCATCGCACCAGTTGGCTTCGTCGTCGTTGTCGACGGGGTTGGCGGCGTCTGGATCGACTTGCAGCGAGGCGCCGCCGGTCGAGCGTGTCCACAAGAAGCTATCGAGCGTGGTCGCACCGACGACGAGACGCACGTCTCCCGGGCTGGTCGAGCTGCCGCTCACGAGCGAGAAGTTGAACGTGCGGGTCACCGGCGGAAGCCCGCCGTTGACGTTGGAGTCTGCCGACCGCGCGAAGATCAGGTGCGACCCCATGGTGACGCGAACGCAATCAGCCGACGCGATCACGACGGGATTCACCGTGTCACCCGCGCGATCGAGCCCGACACCGTTGAGGTCGACGTCGCGCGTCACCAGCACCTCGAACCACTCGCCGAAGGAGTCCGACACCGCGCTCGGGTTCGGCATGACCTCGGTGATGACGAGATCACCGACCACCGGTGTCACGACCGCGCGGGGTGCCCCGCCGTCCAGACAGGTTCCCGGCGCCGGCCCGCCGGTGCAGTCCGCGTTCGCGGCCTTGGGCGTCCCGAGATCGCCGGCACCGTAGGCTGTCGCGCCGTCGCACCAACTGGTCTCGAGATCGTTGTCGATTGCGTTCGTGAAGTCGGGATCGAGCTGGAGAGAGGCTCCGGCGGTGGATCGCGTCCAGGTCACGGCATCGAGGACCGTCGTGTCGAGCAGGAGCCGGATGTCCCCCGGCGTCGTCGTCGATCCCGTGATGAGCGAGAACGTGAACGCCGTGGTCACCGGCGGCAGGCCGCCGTTGGCACCGGTGTTCGTGGACCGCGCGAACAACGCGCGCTCGCCCGCAGCGAGCCGCAGGCAAGCTGCCGACGAGATCACGTTCGGGTTGGCAGTGTCCGATGCGCGATCGAGTCCGAGGCCATTCAGATCGACGTCGCGCGTGGCCACGACCTCGAACCACTCGCCGGTCGTATCGCTCACCATATTGGGACTCGGCATGACCTCGGTGATCACGAGGTCGCCGATCGCGGGGCTGACGATCGCGCGCGTCGATGCTCCATCGAGACACGTCCCCGGCGGAGCAACCGCCGCGCACTGCGCGTTCGGCTCACCAGGCGTCCCGAGGTCCCCCTCACCGTACGTTTGCGTGCCGTCGCAGAAGTTCGTCGTGATGTCGTTGTCGCTCGCGTTGGCGAAGTCGGGGTCGATCTGAATCGACTTGCCCGTCCGCGAGCTGGTCCACGTCACGGCGTCGATCAGCGTCGCGCCGTACATGACCGCGATGTCGCCCGGCGCGCTCGACGATCCGGTGACGAGCGTGAACCCGAACACCCCGTCGACACGGGGCAGCCCCCCGTTCACGCCGGCATCCGCGGACCGCGCGAACACGACGAACGTGCCGGCGGTCGCGTGCAGGCACCGCTCGGCTTGCAACACGTCACCTGCCGACGAGTCCCCGACACGATCGAGCGTGAGGCCGTTGAGATCCACGTCGCGCGTCACCTGCACCTCGAACCACTCGCCGAGGGAGTCCGCCACGGCGTTCGGGTTCGGCATCACCTCCGTGATCACGAGGTCGCCCGGGCCCGGCGCGATCGTCGGCCGCAGTGACTCGCCATCGTCACACATGCCCGCGACGATGATCTCGCAGTCTTCGTTCGTCGCACCGGGTGTCCCGAAGTTGCCGGGCGAGAACTCGTTCGCGGTGTCCTGCGAGGCGACGCACCACTGGGCGAGGTCATCATTCACGGTGTAGTCCGGTGGGCGCCCGCCATCGAGCTGGCGCGAGCGCCCCGATCGTCCGTTCGCGTACGTCGTGGCGTCGATCTCGGTCTCGCCGCACTGGATCGCGAGGCGACCCGAGCCGCTGTTGTAGAGGTCGCCCAGCCCGTTCGCGTAACCGACGTCGATCCACGCGGGCGCCAGCTCGGGCAACACGTTGCCGAGCACGAGATAATCACCGGCGGCGACCGTCACCGCGCTCAACGTGGTCTTGTGCCGCATCGAGCCGTCACCACGGCTGTGCACGAGCGTCAGGCCCTCGAGCGCCGCCGGGCGATCGGATGCGTTGTAGACCTCGAACCACTCGCTCCCCTCATCGGCGCCCGAGGGATCCGAGAACACCTCGGTGATCACGAGGTCGCCGGGAAGCAGCGTCGAGCACGCATCCGAGCCACCACCGTCGTCGCCACAGCCCGTCGCGGCGAGCAGGATCGCCACCAGAGTACGAACCGAGTGCGTTTCGTTGCCATTCACGCGAGCCCCCTTTAGTCGAGTCGGTCACCGATCTCCGAAACCATCGCCGACCATTGCGCAACGCGAGAGCGAGCCCGCGCGACCCCATCGGCGCCGTTGGCCTGGGCCTCGCTCGCAAACTCGGCAGCGCAATGGACGCTTTGCAGTGCGCCGTCGATCAGCTCGCAGTAGCGGCGTTCGATCGCCGCGCGCGTGTCGTCGTAGTCTTCGAGAACCCGAGCGACCAAGGCCCTGGATCCGCGGTCGAGACTGTCAACGACGTCATCCCGCGCGGCACTCTCGATCCGCCTGCGGCTGGCCAGCCCCATTCGATCCGCTAGCTGTGCGATCATCCCGGATGGCGGTGGGCATGCGAGGTCGCGCCGAAACCCTCGGATCGGGGAGAGGTCGACGCCGGCCATGGCATCGAGCGGCACGGTCTCGTCGAGATCGCTGAGCGACATATCCAGGTCGGCCAGTAACCGCTTCGACAATGCTGCGACCGGTCTCTCGGCTTTGCTTCGCATCCGCTCCCAAAGCCTCGCGAGCAGCTCGACCACGATCTCGCGAGCTGCCACCGCCGCGACCCAGCGAAGCTGGTGGCGGGGCTCTCGCATCTGTACAATTCGGTCCTCGAACGCGACGAGTGCGTCCGCCTTCGTTCCCATCAAGAACTTGGTGCGTTCGGTGAACAGGCTGTCGACCAGCCGCTCGCGTTCGGCGTCGGGCTGACGTGCGCGCGCGTCCAGCACGCTCTCGGCGAGGACTCGCGCGATCGTCAACGCGTTGATGCGTGCGAGCATGTCGTGATTCGAGCGTCCGAGCGCGCGCTGGTGCTCGAACAGGTGATGCCGGAGGCGTTTGCAAAGGTGGCGGTGGTGTTGCGCGACGTGTGCTTCGACGCAGACGGCGTTGGCCTCGCGCGCCATCTGATCGATGATCGTGAACGCGCCGTCGAGCTCGGCCGGCCGCGCCGAGGCAACGAGCAGTGCACGCACGCGGCTCCATTTCTCGACGCGCTCGATCGCCCGCGCTCCCTCTTCGTCGACGAGCAGCAGGTCGATTCGTCGATAAGGTGGCCATGGTGTCTCGGGTGTTGCAACCGCGAAGCACGTTCCTCGCTGGAGAACGGCCGACTCGACGACGAGATCCGCCGAGATGATCCGTTCACCGAGACTGGCAAGGTCGTCGGTCCGCGCGATCGGCAGGTTCTGCGGAGGACCATCGCGAAACTGAAGTCGCAGATGACCAGGCCCGCGTCCGAAGCGGATCATCAGCGGCCGCTGCGCCAGGAACCGCCACGGCGCCATGACGCGCCCGGTGATTCGTTCGAGCAAGGGCGCGAGTGTCGCCGGTCGCGCGACGATCGACACGACGAGTCGCGCGCTATCGAGCCGCTCGTTCACCCGGCGTGCGTCCCACGCAATAGCGCTCGCGCGTACGTCTTGCGCGAGCGCCACGATCGCGTCCAGCGGATCGCCGACGGGTGCCAGCATGGACTCGAGGTGATCGGCGCGCTTCATGGTTCACGCCACCGCACACGGATCGCGCAACAGCTCGCCGGACCACCCCGCACCGTTCTCGCGCAGCCGGATCGCGAGCGCTCGATCGACGTAGGTCCACTTGCCGCCACGACGCGCGCGGTACAAGGGTAGCGACGGCTCGTGACGAGCCGCCTCCTCCAGCTCGACCTCGCAGGCGTCGAACGCTTCGAGCCGGACCAGGATGATGCGGAGGATGTCGTGATCGGGGTGGTGCATCGTCGCTCTGCAACGGGGTGGCATGTCGTGTGCTTGGTGGTCACGTATGAAGGAGGAACCTTCGAGCGATCAGAAGGTCGCGTGGTACGTGAGCGTTTTGATCTTGCTCGTTCAGGTCGTCATCACCTTTGCACTCTGGCGCTTCGGGCCGCACGTCAGTTGGTGGTAATTGGCGGTGAGCGTCCTGCCCGTGTCACCGACCTGTGGCGATGAAGTTCCCGATCTAGAGAGGACCAACGTCGTGACACTGCCGACAGACAGGACGCCCACCATAAACTTAGACGCTCAGATGTATCTCAGAAGCAGGAGCAAGACCGCGGCCCACAACAGGTAGACCAGGATGTCGACGCGGTCGCCGTCGCGATTCCGAGCACGCTCTGCCACGAGCGCGAACGCAGCACGGCGCGTGCCACGTCCAACCCCGCGATGTGCGGGGGGCCGCGACGCAATCCGCAAGGGGAGGCTCGCAGATTGCGACGGCTACTTCCGCGGGCGCGTGCGGCGGTGAAGCGTCGATGGATCGATTCCTAGCACCTCGGCCGCCTTCGTCTTGTTGCCGTCGCACCTCTCGATCGCCCACGCGATGTACTCCTCCTCGACCTCGCGTAGCGTCGCGACGCGATCGCGCGGCAGGCTGAACCGCTCCTGGTTGCCGTGAACGGCGGGTGCGATCGCGGCCAGCTCCGACAAGCCGATCTCCGTCGTCGTTCCGACCACGACCAGACGCTCGATCAGGTTCTCCAGCTCCCGCACGTTCCCGAGCCACGGATACCGCGTGAAGGCAGTCACGATCTCGGGCAGGAGACGGGTGACCGGCGAGTGGGGGTTGCGCGTGCGCGCTGCGGCGAGGAAGTGATCGACGAGGATCGGGACGTCTTCCATCCGTTCGCGCAGCGGAGGCACCACGATGGGCACCACGTTCAACCGGTAGAACAGATCCTGACGGAAGCTTCCGGCCGTGACCCGTTGTTCGAGGTCTTGGTGCGTCGCCGCGACGACGCGGACATCGACCGCGCGATTCTCGTCCGATCCGACCGGTCGCACCTCGCCTTGCTGGACGAC
>JBKJUF010000133.1:0-6694 GCA_046590445.1 Kofleriaceae bacterium | reverse complement strand
GCCCGCAGCTGCTTCGTGCTCGAGAAGGCCACGCCGGACGCCGCCGTGGTCGTGCGTGCCCAGCTTGCGGAACGGGCCGCCTCGGCACGCACCGCAAGCTGGGCACGCACGACCACGGCGGCGTCCGGCGTGGCCTTCTCGAGCACGAAGCAGCTGCGGGCGTACGGCTGCTTCCAGTCGCGAGCGAACCGGCCGATCGCGAGCGATTGTTTGACTGTGAACCCTTGAAGCTCGAACACCAGCTCCCAGTCCGCCTGGCTATAGAACCCGAAGCCTGCCGTCGAACCGATGCTTCTCCGGAAGGTCTCGCCATGCCGCTGGTTGAAGATGCGATCCACGAAGTTCCGTGGCGTGTCTTCCATGACAATGACGCGGTGGCGGACGACCCGGCGGACCTCCGCGAGGACGGCCGGCTTGGTCTCGTTCGGGACATGGTGCAGCACAAAGTTGAGCATCGCGACGTCGATCGAGTTGTCCTCGAACGGCAGACGGACGCCGTCGTAGAGCGCGAAGCGCGTGGTGGGCTTGATGCGCGAGTCGACGATGTCGACGGCGAGGATCGGTCCGCGGTGTCGTACGCCGAGATGCCAGGTGACCAAGGCCGGGCCACAGCCGATGTCGAGAACGCTGTCGCCGGTCCTGAGATGTGGGGCAACGAGTGCGATCGTGTTCAGCACGTCGCGCCGGTGACCCGGAGATGGAAAGCCGTCATCGGTCTCATCAGTGGGCATCGATGATCAAAGGACGGCAGGCCCGGGCCGGACCTCACGCGAGGGCCGGCTGAATTCGGAAAAAACCTGGTGGACCTGTGACCGGGCCCCTGTAGCTGGGCGGCGTACTGCAAACACCAGCGGCAGACTCGATCACCCGGGCCACCGAGGGTCGCGCATCGAGTCAAACAGGCTGATGACGAGATCCGGATTGTTCGCGATCGCGATGGCCACAGCCTGCGACTGGACCCCTGCCCCACAATACTGTGAGGGCGAATGGGCGGCGGTTACGCCGGAGGCGGCACCGCCGATGGCCAGCGCACGGACCGTCGCGCAGGTGCTTCCAGCCGAGAGCCCGGCGGTAGATATCCTGTTTGTCATCGACGACTCGATGTCGATGGCGGACGAGCAGGCGCAGCTCGGGATCTGGTCGAGCAAGCTCTTCGAAGTGCTGTCCGGCTCGGGCGACTTGCCCGACCTCCATCTTGCCGTCACCTCGTCGAGCGTGGCGATTCCCAGCCTCGAGCAGTGCAGCAGCGGGATGGGTGGCAGCTTGCAAGTCGGAGGAGCTGAACTGGAGAATGGCCGGTTCATCCGTGACATCGCGGGGACCGCGGGCCGCGAGCGGAATTACTCGGGAACACTCACCGAGACGTTTGCCAGGATGGCCCGGGTCGGCGACAGCGGATGCGGGATGGAGCAACCCTTCAAGGCCGCGCGGTTGGCGCTCTCGAGCGCTGAAGGATTTCTTCGCGACGATGCGCTCCTGCTCGTGGTGTTCGTCACTGACGAGGATGACTGCTCCGCGCGCGACTCGATGCTGTTCAGCGATCCGTACGCGGACGCATGCTCCGAGCTCGGGACGATCACGAGCTACCGATGCTTCGAGCACGGCGTACGCTGTTACGACGGAAAAGGAAGCCGAGAGTTCGGCGAGCGCCGAGACTGCCGACCCGACGAGAGCTCGCCGTACGTGGAATCGGTCGCGGACTTCGCAGCACTCCTCAAGGGGCTCAAGAAGAATCCAGCGCAGGTCGTCGTCGCGGCGATCTATGGCAAGCCAAATCAGGTGACCGCGATCCCTGACGAGCGGATCACGAGCCACCCGACGCCTCGCCTCGCAAATGTCTGTGGCACCGGAGGCAAGGAAGGCTCCGGTGCCACGCCCGCGATCCGGATGAACGCTCTGCTGGCGGAATTCGGCGGCAGAGCGAGCCAGAGCTCGATCTGTGACGGCGAGCTGTCGTGGGCCATGGGGGACATCGGCCGGGTCACGCGCGACGCTGCCAGCCGCAGCCACTGCCTGGCGGGTCCGCTGACCGACGCGAACGTCGCAACACTGGGGATCCAGCCCGCGTGTCGTGTCGAGAGCGTCAGTGACGTCGGCACCGACCTCGAGCGCCGCGTCCAGGTGCCACCGTGTGACGTTGCTGGCGACACACGCTGCTTCACGATCGACACCGACGCGGCGTGTGCTGATACCGAGACGCAGCTCGCCTTCCGCGTCGCCGATGCTGCGCTCGACGAGACGCTGACGGTTGCCTGCGACGTCGAGCACACCGACGGCGCCCCCTGACGCGATGCGGACGTCGACCACGCCGCACCACCGTCAGAGCAGGATCGGGAAGCAAAATGGCACGGCCCATGCTGTCGACATGTGCATGCCCACCGCCCGCGTCCCTGGCCTTGTAGCTCGTGAGCGGCACACAATCGGTGCGCGCCAGCCGCGGACCATCGCCGGCGCTCAGTAGCTCGGGCAGTTATCGTTGCGGCGGGTGTCGTGGCCGGCGCCTTCGTGGGTCAAGTCGTCGCGGTTGCACGCGTTGCCCGTGCCGACACCGTCGAACAGGTTCGTGCTGCCCGCGCCGGCGCAGGTGGCCACGCCAGTCGCGTGACGGTTATCGCCGCAGCGCACCGAGTACGGCGCGGCCGAGCACGGCCCGTTGCACCGATGCACGAATCGCGATCGTGCTACGGCTCAGAACGTGACGCCGGCGGTAAAGCCGGCGACCCGTTCGCGATCGGTGACGAGGAACGGCGCGAAGCCCACCTTGGGGCCCGATCGCGCCTGCGTCGGTGCCGCCGGAGAGCTCCTGGGTGTCACGATCACGTAGATCGCATGGACGAAGAGGGCTGCGGAAACGCCAAGGATCACCGGCGAGAATCCGGTCCCGCCTGACTGCGCGTCGAGCGTCCCGCCAGCATCCTCACACTCCTTGCGGCCCTCCGAGATCAACGTCGCTGCGAGCACGATCTGCGGCGCGGTCAGGACCGCTTCGGCGATGCCGTATCCGCGGCTCGAGCGGTCGACCGCAAGGTTGTGAATGACGAGCGGTGTATCGACGACCAGCGCACCCAGTCCGAACAGGGCGCGCGAGATCTCGTAGCCCTCGTGGCAAGCCTCGGCAGAACGTGCCGAGAGCGCGACCATCACGAGCCCCAGTACGACGGCCTTGAACACGATCTTCATCTTGAATGATCTCGGACGGTGCTCCGCGAACAAACGTCACGTCGCAACCAACGTGAGATGCTCCCGACACCCAGGTCATGATCCGGAACGTCGACGAGGACGAGCACCGAGACCACCAACGACCCGATCTGGTGGCGAAGGCCGAGCTCGTGGCGGATGACTGTGTGTCTGGAAGCAGAAAACCCCGCGAGTGCGGGGCCTTCGGCTGGAGGTGCCACCCAGATTTGAACTGGGGATGGTGGTTTTGCAGACCACTGCCTTACCACTTGGCGATGGCACCGATGGCGAAACTTTTAGCACGGAACTTCGGTCGCCGGGAACCACCTACGGCATGCACGGCTTCGTGCGCCGCCCTATGCTTCCCGGGTGACCGCGTGCTCCCGGATCGGCCTCGCGGCGATGATCGTCGCCTCGTCGCTCGGCGCGTGCGCGGTGCGCACCCGTCCGCACCACGTCGCGGTGGCGTCGCCCGCCCCCGCTCCGCTTACCGTGCCGACTCTGCTTGCGCCCGTACCCGCGCCTGACCCGGCGCGGCCGTCGTGGATCGGCGTCGGGTTCGTGCGGGATCGGCTGCGTGTCGCGCGCGTGATCGCCGATGCGCCGGGCGCGCATGCCGGGCTGCAACGCGGTGACGAGATCATCTCGCTCGATGGCGTCGCGCTCGGTCATCCGCGCGAAGTCATCGAGCGCGTGCGCCAGGCCCCGATCGGCACGAAGCTCGCGCTCGTGGTCTCGCGCGCCGGGACCCAGATCACCACGACGGTCGTGGTCGCGGCACGACCCGATTCGCTCGCGGAGCACGTGCTCGCCGGCAAGCCGGCGCCAGCCTTCACCGCGACGGCGCTCGATGGCGCACCCGTAAAGCTTCGCGATCTGCTCGGCCACGTCGTCGTCGTCGACTTCTGGGCAACCTGGTGCGGGCCGTGCGCGTTCACGATCCCGCGCCTCAACGATCTGCACAACCGATATGCGGTGCGCGGGCTGCGGATCGTCGGGCTATCGAGCGAGGAGCCCGACGTGATCCGCAAGTTCGTCACCGACCGCCACATCAGCTATGTGATCGCGCGCGATGACGGCGAGCGGATCGCGGAGGACTACCTGCGCCAGGGCATCCCGATGTTCGTCGTGATCGACAAGGCGGGCATCGTCCGTCACGTGATCGTCGGCGCGGACGTCGACGGGCTGGATGCCGCGGTCACCGCGCTCGTGAAGTGACGCCTCACCCGTGGACGGCCTTGCCGAACTCGCGCATCCACGTGGTCTCCTCGGGCGACAGCGGGCCGCGCGCGACGGCCGCGAGGTTCTCCTCGAGCTCGCCGGTCGAGGCGGGCCCGGTCAGCGTGACGTCGACGTGCGGGCTCGACAGGCAGAACCGGTAGCAGTCGCCCGCGGTCATCACCTGGCCCGTCCAGCCGCTGGGCGCGCGAAGTAGCTTGCGCCAGCGGGTCGCGGTGTACGCGACGATGTGCGGCTGACGCTTCGCGAGGCGCGGGAAGATGTCGCGCTCGGCGCCAGGATGTGCGGCGTTGTAGCGGATCATCAGGAGATCGAGCGGCGAGTCCTCGGCGAGCTTGCCGGCGCGCTCGCGATCGTGGATCGACACGCCGAGCGCACGCACCTTGCCGGACTCCTTGAGGTGCTGCAGCTCCTTCAGCGTGCTGTCGGTCCACGCCGAGCCGACGCCAAGCCACGGCAACTGGAAGATGTCGAGGTAGTCGGTACCGAGCCGCTTGAGCGTGCGCTCCGCGCTGCGTCGCAGCGACCCGCCGAACCAGCCGACGAGCGGCCCGGTCGCGATGACGAGCCGGTCGCGATCGCGGGCGATCACCTCGCGCAGCGGCTTCGCCATCTTGCCGCGCGGCGTGAGGTAGACGTAGTTGATGCCGCGGTCGAACGCGGCGCGGATGCCGGCCTCCTCGATGCCGTAGTTGGCGGCGAGCCCCAGCCGGAAGACCCGCTTCCCGATCAGGCGGAGATCGCGATGCGTGAAGTCCACGCTGCATCATAGTGGATCGCCGGTAGGTTCGCGCGGCACCAGCCGATCCGGGCCACTGCCCACGCTTCCCCCACGACCTGCGAAGCCGGGTCAGCAGTAGATGTGAGGGAAGATCGAGAATCGGTTTCGGGTTGCCGGTGATACAGGGACGTCATGATCGAGATCGAGGTCAAGGGTGGGTCGGATCCTCAGGCGCTCGCGGAGCTGATCGCGGCGACGCTGCACGGCCACATCGTCGCGGACCCGTCGTCGCCCGCGGTGACGACCGGCAAGCTGGTGCGCGATCATCAGGCCGCGGCCGAGCAGCAGCGCCCGTCGCGCAACCAGCTCGCGACCGTGAACTTCACCAAGATCGACGACGACCTCGACTGGACCGACGTCGTCGAAGGCTGAGCGCTCAGGTCGGCTCGATACCGATCCACAGTGGAAACCCGGCCGCGTGCGCGCGACGGCGGACCTCTTCGATCCGGTTGCGCGCGTCTTCGGGACGCAACCGCGCGACGACCGAGCGACCCTGGGTGTGGGTCTCGAGCATGTGCAAGTTGGCCTGCTCCGCGGCGAGCCCGAAGAGCTCGCGCAAGATCTCGCAGACAAACTCCTGCGTCGTGTAGTCATCGTTGCGCAGCACGACGTGAACGTCGGCGGTGCCGATCGCGTCGAGGGCCGGCTCGGCGCTGCCGTGACAGAGCCGGAACAGCACGGCAGCGAGGCTCGCTGGCATCGCCTCGAGCAACGCCGCGGCATCGCTGAACCTCAGGTAAGCCCACAGATCGCGGCTGCTCGCACGGCGCCCGACGTTGTGGGCGTGGCCGGCCGCATAGCCAGTGACGCGCTGGATGTCGTCGTCGTCGCGCACGTCGTCGCTGCGTAGCCGGGCATCGAGCGCAGCGAGCACCTGATCCTCGAGCGCATCCGGATCGCCGCCGACCTCGCGGATCGCGGTGACGGTCGCCTCGTCCTGGAGCAGGCCGTAGAGCACGTGCAGCGACGACGGGATCTCGCCGCGCGTACGCGCCTCGTGTCCGGCGACGTGGAGCACGACCTCGGCGTCACTGTCGAACACGGTGTCGAGCGCGCGCGCTGGCTGTCGCATCCGGTGCAGGAGCAACGCCCCCATGCCGGCGGTGACGAGCGCGATGACGACATCCACGCCGGACACCTTGCCGAGGACTCGCCGTGATGTCCATTGGACACCGCGAGCGCTAGCCGCCAACAATCATGAGACGTCACGTGCGCGTGGCCGCGATCGTCGGCGAGCGGTTACAAGCACGGACGTTTCAATACGTTGAAATTACAAGAAAAGATTGGCGAGGCTCGCGTGCGCCCCGTACCGTCCTCGTCATGAAGAAGCTCAGCATCCTGTTCGCGATCTTTGCCATGACCACCACGCTCGGCGTTGCCGGGTGCAAGAAGAAGGACGAGGCCAAGACCGACGTCCCCGCCGCGAAGACCACGGACACCGCGGCCAAGCCGGCCGACCCCGCCCCCCCCCCCCCCCCCCCCGCCCCCCCCCCCCCC
>JBKJUF010000080.1:0-10822 GCA_046590445.1 Kofleriaceae bacterium | reverse complement strand
CCGCCCGCGAACCGGCTCGGCATCCAGTGGGTCAAGGTTGAGCTCGAGGACCTCGCGTTCAAGTACACGTACCCCGGGGAGTACGAGCAGCTCGCGGCCGATGTCGCGAAGACCCGCGCCGAGCGGCTCGAGTACATCCACCACGTCGAGAAGCTGATCCAGAAGGAGATGGCCGAGAACGGCGTGCCTTGCGAGGTGATGGGACGCGCCAAGCACCTCTACTCGATCTACCAGAAGATGAAACGGACCCAGCGGCCGTTCGAGGAGATCCACGACGCGATCGGGTTCCGCGTGATCACCGATACCCAGATGCACTGCTACCAGGCGCTCGGCGTCGCGCACCAGACGTGGACTCCGATCCCAGGGCGCTTCAAGGACTACATCGCGCTGCCGAAGCCGAACCTCTACCAGTCGCTGCACACCGCGGTGATCGGGCCGCGCGGCGAGCGCATCGAGGTCCAGATCCGCACCGGCGACATGAACCTCGTCGCCGAGCACGGCATCGCCGCGCACTGGAAGTACAAGGAGGGGAAGCCAGTCGCGATCAACGACGAGAAGAAGTTCGCGTGGCTGCGCCACCTGATGGAGAGCCAGAAGGAGCTCCACGATCCGACGGAGTTCCTCGAGTCCGTCAAGATCGATCTGTTCGGCGACGAGGTCTACGTCTTCACGCCGGGCGGTGACGTCAAGGCGCTGCCAAAGGGCAGCTGTCCGATCGACTTCGCGTACGCCGTCCACAGCTCGATCGGCGACCACTGTTCGGGCGCACGCGTCAACGGCATGATCGTCCCGCTGCGCTACCAGCTACGCAACGGCGACACGATCGAGATCATCACGAGCCCGAACCAGAAGCCGAACAAGGACTGGCTCAAGCTCGTCAAGACGGCAAAGGCGCGCACCAAGATCCGCTACCTGCTGCGGCAGGAGACTCGCGACAAGGCGGTCGTCCTCGGCACCGATCTGATCGAGAAGGCGCTGCGCAAGCACAGCACGTCGATCGGCCGTGCCGACAAACAGCTCCAGCATGCCGCGAAGGAGCTCAAGTGCGTCACCGTCGACGAGCTGATCATCCAGGTCGGGTACGGCAAGGTTACCGCGCAGCAGGTCCTCGAGAAGGCGCTGCCCGACCTCGGCAAGAAGGCCGAGGAGGCCGAGAAGAAGACCGAGAGCATGCTGAAGACGCTGCTCCGCAAGGTCACCCGGCGGACGTCGTCGTCGGGGATCAAGGTCGCCGGTGAGGAGGACATCCTCGTGCGATTCGCGAAGTGTTGCAGTCCGCTACCTGGGGATCCGATCCACGGCTTCATCACGCGCGGCCGCGGCGTCACCGTGCACCGCCGCGACTGTGACAAGGGCCTCGACCTCGATCCCGAGCGCCGGATCGACGTCGAGTGGGATGGCCACGGCAAGACCCAGCACGAGGTCGCGATCCAGGTGCTGTGCGCTGACAAGCCGGGCCTGCTCGCACACATCTCGCAGTCGTTCACCGATCAGGGCGTCAACATCAGCCAGGCCCATTGTCGCGCCACCGACGACGGCCGCGCCGTCAACACGTTCCACGCGTCGGTGAAGGATCTCGATCAGCTCAAGCAGGTGATCCGCTCGCTGTCGCGGATCAAGGGCGTGTTCAGCGTCGATCGCGTCTCGGCCGACGTCGCCTAGGTTGGCGGCAAAGGCTGCTTCGGCGGTCGCGAGGTAACGAACGCGACGAGCGCGGCGATCGCGATGAGGCCGAGCACGATCGTCACCAGGATCGCGAAGTTCGTCGCGCGCGTGACGTACGGGCTGCGCATCGCCCACCGGACGTTGCGCGAGATCGCGGCCTCGATATCCCAGACCTGGGAGCGCAAGAGCCACGGCGGCACGATCGCGAGGCTACAGCCGGCGGCGGTGACGACGTACGCCCACCGGCGGTGGCGACGCATCAGCACGATCAGCGCTACCGCGGCGCATACGGCGGCGATCGCGATCGCGGCGCCGGGCTTGAAGTACGCGTGCTGCGTGAGGATCCGGAAGCCACGCCCGAGATAGGACTGGTCCGCGCGATCGGCCGTCTCGTGCCCCCACGCAAACCGCCACGTCGCGTGCGTGTAGATCGCCCACGTCGTCAGGACCGCGACCGCGGTGGCGACGACCCCCAGGCCGCCGATCGCGAACATGCGCGCGGGGCGATACAAGCAACCGTCAGCGCTTGGCAGCGGCGCCGACCGGCGTACCGGGCTCGCCGAGACCTGCGAACAGCTCCGCCGTCGACAGCGTCGACTTCTTGGCGAGCCGGTTCTTGCGACGGCGGCCGGCCTTCTCGTGCTTGTTCTTACGCTTGACGGTGGTCGATTTCGTGTTCGAAGCCATGACGGATCCTCGGTTGGGACCGCGGGTTCTAGCGCCCTGGCCCGTCCCTTGTCAACGTGCGTCGATCGTGGGAAGCCGACCTGGTCCGGTTGCCTTTCGGTGCGAAGGTCCATACGATTCGCACACCTAGAGGACGGGATGAAGCTCTGCCCAAAGTGCCAGAAGCAGTTCAGCGACGACGCGAATTTTTGTCCCGTCGACGCTGCGCGTCTTGCGCCGCTCGAGAATCACTCCGCAGCCGCAGATTCGCTCTCGGCCCGGTTCACCCTCGGCGACAAGCTCGGCGGTAGTCGAACCGGCTCGGTGCACCGCGCGACCGACAAACAAACCAGCGCCGCCGTCGCGGTCAAGGTCGTCGCGCCCACCGTGATGGCGCTCACCGGCGTCGCGCAACGACTCGAGCGCGAGCTCAAGCAACTCGAGCGCGTGCACAGCGTGGGCGTCGCCAAGGTGATCGCATCGGGCAAGCGTGGCGACGCGACGTGGATCGCGTACGAGCTGCTCGACGGCGCGCACACGCTCGAGGAGGCGATCACGGCACGTGGCCCGATCCCGCTCGAGCAGGCCGCTCACCTGATCGAGGTCGTCGGCGAGGCTTTGATCGAGGCCGCACAGGTCGGCGTCGTCCATCGCGATCTCGCCCCCAAGAACGTCCTGTTCGCAGGATCTGGTTCCGGCGAGCTCAAATTGATCAACTTCTCGCTGCCGGTGCCGACGACCGAGCGGATCCCTGGTGTCCCCGAGTTCGTCTCGCCCGAGCAGGTCGAGGGCAAGCCCGTCGACCAACGCTCGAACCTCTACAGCCTCGGCGCGCTGTACTACTACGTGCTCACCGGCCAGACCGTGCACAGCGGCAGCGCCGACGAGGTCCACCGCGCGCACGTCCACGGCACGATCAAGACGCCGTCGTCACTCGCACCCGTCCCGACCACGGTCGAGGCGGTGATCATGCGGGCGCTCGATCGCAGCCCGACCAAGCGTTTCCTGACCGTGCGGCAGTTTGTCGACGAGGTCTCGCGGATCGCGCGCGGTGAGGCGCACGAACCGAAGACGACCCAGCCGATGGGCAAGGCCAAGCCAAAGGCCGAGCTCGTGCAGACCCTGCTCGGGGTTCGCTCGAGCAGCGGCGGCTACTCGGTACCGCAGGGCATGCAGCCGCTCGTGTCGGCGCAGGTCGCGGCCGCGATGGTGCCGAGCGCGCCAGCGCCGACCACGGCGGCCGGCATCATCACGCCGACTCACCTCCAGGCTCCGCCGATGGGCGCACCCGTCGCGGTGGCGGCTTCGCTCGCGGCGCCGACTCCTGCTGCCCCGCCGGTCACGACGTCGGGCGCCGCGACGATGATGGGCGTGCCGTCCGGCGTGTCGCCAGGTACCGAGCGCTCGCCGTGGGCACCGCCGTCGGCGGATGCCACTCCGCAGATGCCATCGCCGGCACCGTCACCGTCACCGTCACCGGCACCGTCACCGTCACCGGCACCGGCACCGTCACCGGCACCGTCATATGCCCAGGCCCAGGCACCCGCACCATCGCCCGCCTACGCGCCGGCACAGGCGTATGCCGCACCCGAACCGGCACCTGCGATCGCCGCTCCAGTCCAGCCTGCTGCGCCGGTGTTGCCGGCCGCGCCTGTCCTGCCCGCAGCGCCGGTGATCGCGGCCCCGCAGGTCGCGAATGCCCCGTCGACGAAGAAGGGCGGCAAGCCCGAAGAGACCAAGGGCAAGTTCCGCGAGACGATGTGGTTCAAGAAGGGCGACCTCGATGCGCAGGCCGCGGTCGCCGCCGCCGAGGAGCGCGCCAAGACCGGCAAGGACGCGTCCATCGACAAGGTCGACTCGATGCCGATGGACGAGCGCTACAAGGATGACGGCTCGATCTCGCGCGGCGACAAGGAGAAGTACAGCCTCCGCACCGGCGCGACGCAGATGATGACGGCGATGCCCGACGCCAAGGCCAGCATGACCGGCACGAAGGTCTCCGAAGACGCGCTATCGGTGAGATGAAGAGCGGACGGACGATGATCATCCTGTTCATCGTGCTCGGGCTCGCGGCCGCCGGCGCGATCCTGCTGATGCTCGTGCTCTGATCGTGCGGTCTACCGACGCGGCAGCGTGACGTGTGCGCGCGTCGGGTCGGGCGTCGACGACGTGCCCCCGACCAGATCGACGTCGCCCTTGACGCACATCGCGGCGACCTCGACAACGAGGTCCGGGTGCGCACCGGCAACGCCGATCATCGTGACCTCGCGGGAGACGAGGCCCTCGAGGACGTCGCCCGACACGCTCGCCACCGGGGCGAGCAGCGTCAACGTCGCGCGTGGACCGGCGAGCGCGGCGGCGCGAGCCGCGGCATCTCGCGAGGTCGCGATCACGCGCCACGGCCGGACCCCGAGGCCCTGCGCGGCGACCGCGGCGGTGACGATCGCCCGTGCCTCGGCGTCCGGGGTTGCTGCAGCGATCTGCGCGAGCGCGGCGCCCCTGCCGATCAACCAGTCCGCCCATACGGTGTCCGCGGGCTCGACCACGACCGTGGGTGTGATGCCCTTCGCGCGCAGGATCTCGACGACGAACCGCGTGATCGGCGACGTGCCGACGACCACCGCGGGCTCGCGCGCCGCGATCCCGGTCCGCGCGTACAGCGTGTAGGCGAGGGCGACATCACCGGGGATGGCAGCCGCGGCGGGAACCGGCAGCTCGAGACCATCGCCGAGCGCGACGACCCAGCGGGCCGCGGCGATCACCTGCGAGCCGATGCGAGCGCGCCGCCGCGCGAGCGGACAGACCGCCGCACCACCGCGCCGGCAGACCTCGCACTCGCCGCACGGATCGAGCGGCCCGACGAGCACGCGCTTGCCGCGCAGCACCGCGGCACGCTCACCCGTGCGTGCGACGATCCCCACGCAGGCGTCACCCGATATCGCCTCGACGTCGACGGCGAGATCATCGTCGCCGAGATCATCGCCCACGTCGGCGCCCACCGCCGTTACCAGTCTTCGTTGCGGCCGCGCGGCGGAGCCGGCACGTCCTCGGTATCGATCGTCGGACCACCACCGAACGAGTCACGCTCGGGCACGCCGCTGATCGCGGTCGCCTCGTCGCCATCGTGCGCCGGCGGCGCGAAGTTCATCGCGAAGTCATTGCCCTCGGCCTCGTAGCTGGCCTCCTCGAGCAGCGCGCCGTCGTCGACCTCCATCGAGTCGTCGTGGGTGTCGGGCTTCGCGAGCGGTGGCGGGTTCGTGCTGAAACCACGCGGTGGCGCCACCGGGGGCGCGGTGCGTGCCGGCCCCGAGCCGGACGAGCCCGCAGGCATCGCAGCCACCGGAAGGCCCTGGCGGGCGCGCCATGAAGTCAGTGCGGCGACGAGGTCGTCGTACGGGATCATGCTTCGACGGTAACACTCTTCGGTCCCGGCGTGCCGCGGTGTGCAACTGGTGTGCAAGCACGGTCGAAGACGGTAGGTTCCGGGCGCATGTCGATCCGCCTGCACGTCTCGCCGGTGCTTCCGACCGAGGGTTTCACTCATGGTTTCCCCGAGCGCAGGGGAGGCGTGTCGACCGGTCTGCGCAGCTCGCTGAACCTCGGCAAGCGGTGGGGCGACGACGTCGCGAACGTCGAGCGCAACCGGACCTTGCTCGCCGAGCACGCCGGCTATGCTCCCGATCAGCTCGTGGCGACGCGTCACGTCCACGGCACGAACGTCTACCGGGTCGGCGAGCCACTCGGCACCGACGCCGAGTTCGATGGCCTGGTCTGCGATCGCGTCGGACCCGTGCTCGGTGCGTTCGCCGCGGACTGCATCCCGATCCTGTTCGCGGATCCCGAAGCGCGCATCTGCGGTGCGGCTCACGCAGGCTGGCGCGGGACCGTGGCCGGCATCGCCGCGAACGTCGTCACCCGGATGGTCGAGCTCGGTGCCCGGCCGGAGCGTTTGCGGGTCGCGCTTGGCCCGTCGATCGGTGCGTGCTGCTTCGAGGTCGGCGCCGAGGTGGTCGCCGAGTTTCGCGGGGCGCTCGGCGAGTTGCCCGGGCTCGTCGTGCCGGGCCAGCGCAAGGACCACCTCGATCTGCGAGTCGCGACACGCGCCATCCTCGAGCGTGCCGGCGTGCGCCCCGACCTGATCGACGACCGGCCGCCTTGCACGCGCTGCGAGGGCGATCGGTTCTTCAGTTATCGCCGCGACGGCATCGAGGGCGGCGTGCACATGGCCTTCATCGGCCTGACCTGACCGCTACGGGCAGCTGCCGACCGACCACTGCGCGTAGTAGCGGTCGCTGGCATCGACGACTTGCTGCGACGACACGCACTGACCCGCGGTCGCGGTGAAGCCGTAGCTCGCTGGGTTCGTCGCGAGGCGCAGCGTGCCGGTCACGATCTCGACGTGGTCCTGCGCGAGCGAGCTCCGCACGGTGCCGTCGAGGAAGACCTGGGTGACGTCGTAGACCGGCGCTTCACTCGTGCCGAGCACGGCGTGATCGGTCGCGGTCCGCAGATCGAGCTTCGGCGAGACGGTCAGCGTGGTGCTGCCGGTCGTCGAGTGCTCGGTGACCGTCGCGCCGAACGCGCGGCCGTCGTCCGGGTTGAGGTCGATCGCGATCGCGCGCGCACCATCGACCGACAGCGTCGTCGTGCGGCTGCCGAGCCCGAGCTGCGCGAGCTGGAGCGGCTCGCCGGCGGCGTGGGTGGCGACCGCGGTCACGCCTGGCAGATCGAGATCGAGCGTCGGCTCGCCGAAGTCGACATCGCCCGGGACGTGCGCCGAGGTCTCGCCGAGGCCGACCTCGATCGCGCTGGTCTTCGCGTTGCCGTCCACGGTGATCGCGAAGACCGTCGCCTTTGCCGAGGCGAGCCGGAACGCGCCCGCACCATCGAGGCTCGTGCCGGCCTCGGCGACCTTGATCGAGATCGCACGGTCGATCGCGAGCGAGGCCCGCGCCGAAGCAGTGCCGAGGATCTCGAGCGTCGCCGTGACCTCGCCCGACAGCCGGAAGCTCGGCGTGGCTTCGCCCGCGGGAATCAGCGCGCGGATCGCGTCCTCGGTCTCGTCGAGGTCGATGGTCAGCGACAGCGAATTCGCCGACAGCCCGACCGCGAGTGGCTCGTCGTGATCCGGGCCGAGCTGCACGGCGAACCGTAGCGTCGCGTCGTTCTCCGAGACCCGGATCCTCAGCTGCAGCTGCGCGAAGCCCTGCACGCACTCGGAATCGACCGCCTCGCCGGTCTCGTTCCCGGCGTCGTCGTACGTCGTCTCGGTGCACACGAGCGCCCCGGGGACTCGATAGACGCCATCGCCAACGTGGTTCGCGTCGGTGAACAGCTTGTCGTTGAGCCACTGCGCGGCGGCCTCGCCATCGAAGTCGGCGGTCTCGTCGCGAGGCTCGGCGGCGGCGAGCTCGCCCACGGCACTGTCGCGCGCGCGAAGGTTGGCGCGCGGGGCGATCGCACTGGCGAGGCGTGTCAGCCGCGATTGCACGAGGAACGCGGTGCCGGCGTCGTTGCCGAGGGCGCTCGCGAGCGGGCCGCCGAGGGCGCGATCGACGAGATTGAAGGCAGTCGGGCTCGGCAACGCGTCACCACCCGCGGTCGCCGCCTCGGCCTCGCCGAGGACGTGGACAAGATCGGTCGCGATCCGCGCGCGGACCTCATTCGGCGGCGGTGCGTCGCTGCCACAGCCGACGAGGCCACCGAGGCCGAGCGACGCGATCGAGAGTCCGAGCAATAACGAAGACGATGGTCTGTGCATGGTGGCGCAGACAATCCAACCCCCGTGCCAGGCTGCCCGGATTCAACACATTCCGTCGATTGCCAGCGGTTGCCGCGACCGTACCGGCGGCGCACGCGTAACACCGCGACCGGCAATGCCTGTCAGCGATCGCGACGTCGCTGCCGCGTGAACGATCGATCACGGCGAACCATGGTCAGGCACACCTCGTGTCGGGTTTCGGCCATGCCGCAGACGGTCGTGACGAGCTCCGCGCCAGCGCCGTGACGGTACTCAGTCGACGGCGATGCCGTACGTCGGAAGGATATCGCCCGTCAGCGCCTCCACGACCGTCTCGGCCTTGTGCCAGTCGATCATCGCCTGCGCCTTGCGGAGCTCGGCCTGCCGCAGCTCCTCCTGGCGACCCAGCACGTCGAAGTTCGTCGCCTTGCCGAGGTTGAACCGGTCGGTCTCGACCTTGATGTTCTCGTTCGCGAGCTCGATCGCGCGCTGCGAGAGCGCGACCCGCCGGCGCGCGAGCTCGATCTGCGCGACCGCACGCGCCATGGTCTGCGCGATCTGCGCACGGAGGTCGAACACGGTGACCTGCAGCTTGCGGCGATTCTCGCGCTGCTCGCGAGCGAGCCCGCGCACGTTCTCCTGGCCGAGCGTGTGCTCGAACGTCAGCGAGCCCGAGATCGAGAGCGTCTTGAAGGTGGCGAGGTTCTTCGCGGCCTGGCCGAAGTTGCCGTCCTGGCCGGTCGGGCCGAGCGTGAGCGCGGCGTCGAGCTGCGGCAAGAGGCCGTTCTCGGTGACCTCGATGTCGACGCGCACGACCTGATCCTCCTTCGCGAGCTGCGCGAGCTCCGGGCTCGCCGCGAACGCGCGCTCGGTCAGCGTGCCGAGCTCCCACGGTGCGTCCCGCGTCGCGAGATCGGTGCCGACCCGCAGGCCGAGCTCGCCCTTGCCGATCGTCATGCCGACGGCACGCCGCAGCGCGATCGAGCGATCGAGGACGGCGAGCTCCCCGTTGAGCACGTCCTCCTCGCGGGTCGCGATGATCTGCTGCACCGCAGGAATCTCGCTGCGTGGCACCTTGCCGCCCTGGTTGCCGATCTGAGTGATCCGGAGGCGCTCGCGAGCGAGCTCGAGGCTGGACTGCGTGATCGCCACCTGGCGTTCGGCAAGGACGAGGTCCCAGTACGCGGCGATCACGGCCTGCACGGCCTGGATCGCGGCGAGCCGGCGCCCGAGGACCGCCGCATCGCGCGACAGCGTGGCGCGCCGCTCGTTCGCCTCGTACAGCCAGCGTCCGCGGCCGCGCAGTAACGGTTGGCTGACCGTGCCCGACACGTCGTGCGACCACGTCTCCTGCCCGAGGAACGTGTCGATTGTCGGGTCGTCGTAGCGTGAGTTGATGTACTGGGTGCCAGCGTGCAGGGTGACGGTGCCGCCGGTCGGCAGCAAGCGGGAGATCTCGGCGCTGCCGGTGACGCTGTAAGCGCGGTCGAGGATCTGGCCGTTGAAGATTCCCGACGACCGCGAGCCAACGACCTGTGCACGGAGCTGCCAGTCATCGCGTGCATACGACTGCTGGATCCGCGCCTCGGCGATCGCGATATCGATCCGAGCGCTCGCGAGCGAGGGCGACTGGCGGACCGCGAGTAGGAGCAACTCGGGCAGGCTCGTCGCGCGCGCGGGACCGGCCCAGGTCGAAAGATCGTCGACGGCAACTTGAGGCATCGCGCCGCCGCCGCCGGTCGCATCCTCGGCCTGGGGCAAGGCGCGGCCGAGGACGTCGGCACGCGCGGGGGACGTGAACGGCGCGGCCAGCGGCAGAGCCGCCACCAGCACCACGACAACCGAGCGAGCGAAGCGCATCGAGCGCGCGCATCATCACACACGTCCATGACCTGTGCACCGGCCGCGACTACAGGGCGACGTCGTGCGACGCGAGATCGGCAGCCGCTGCGTAGATCTGCGCACGGACGCCGTGTTAGCGTGGCGCGCACCGATGGGAACGGTCCTACGTACCTATTGTTTTCTCGACGCACTGCAACCGCAGCAGGCGACGTTTATCGGGAAGACCGCTCGTGGCTTCTTGCCGGTGCCGTTTCAGGCGTCGCTCTGGGTCGAGATTGCCCCTGGCATCGCGATCAACCAGGTGACCGACGCTGCCCTGAAGGCGACGGCCGTCCAGCCGGCGGTGCAGATCGTCGAGCGGGCCTACGGTCTCCTCGAGATCCATCACCACGACAAGGGTGAAGTCCTCCAGGCCGGAGCGACGATCCTCAAGTACCTCGGCGTCGAAGAGAGCCAGCGCCTCAAGCCCAAGGTCCTGACCAACCAGATCATCCGCGGTGTCGAGGCCTATCAGACGCAGATCATCAACCGCTCGAGCGCGGGCATGATGGTGCTGCCGGGCCAGTCGCTGTTCATCTTCGAATGCGAGCCCGCCGGTTACGCGGTGCTCGCGGCGAACGAGGCCGAGAAGGCCGCGCACGTCTACCTCGTCAATGTCACTCCGTACGGCGCGTTCGGGCGCCTGTACATGGCCGGCCCGGAGGCCGAGATCGATGCGGCAGCCGCAGCGGCGACCGCAGCGCTCAACGCGGTGACTGGTAAGGAACCCGAGAAGGTCGTCGATCGCTAGGATCCAGGGAGATATAGAAGATGGCTGATGCGCTCGGAATGATCGAAGTCAAAGGCTTCGTCGGCATGGTCGAAGCGGCCGACGCGATGGTCAAGGCCGCGAAGGTCGAGCTCGTCGGC